>JAYKGZ010000001.1:0-3334 GCA_035284925.1 Cyanobacteriota bacterium
GCAAAGACCTCGAGGAGTGACCATTCCGGGCTGGTGTTCCCGCCCACACGTGGCAGGATCTGAGCCCCTCCCACTCCCAGCGTGCGGCTCCCTTCCAGGGTCACTCTCCGGATCCTGGCCAGTGCCCAGCTTGGACTGGTCCTGTTGCCAGCCGGCTCCTGGGCCGGCGCCGCGAAGCCCCTGACTCCCGCCCCGCAGAACACCGCAGTTCCAGGATCGAAGGCTGTTCCCGTCGAGGTGAAGCTCTCCGCCGACCGGCAGATCTTCGACAACCAGCTCGGCAGGGTGGTGGCCACCGGCAATGCCTCGGCCATCCTGGCCGGTGGCCAGATCCGAGCCGAAAGAATTGAGTATGAGGCGGGTTCGCGCACGGTCTACGCCATCGGCGCCGTTCGCTTCCAGCGCGGCCAGCAGTACCTGCAGGCCAGCCGGCTCCGCTACAGCCTTCTGGAAGGTGCCGGAGAGATCGAGGATGTCTACGGCGTGCTCGACGTTGACACCAGCCTTCAGGATTTCGACATCCAGCAGCCGCCATCGCAGCCCCTGATCAAGGACCTGCCCCTGGCCTGCACCCCTCCCCTGGCCGATCGGGGGACCGGCGACCCCGCCGCCATGGGCAAGCCTGCTCAGCGTTCGAGCGCCATGCCTCCGGCCCTGGGCTGCCCGGGCAGCAGCCCCTCAGGCCTCGACAGGCGCACGCTCAACGAAGCGCTCGATGCGGTGGCCATCGGCAAGGCGGCCCCAGAGATGGTGCCGAACGCTGAGGCTCCGCCCCCATCCGCCGGTGGCATCAACCAGCGGGTTGAGGACGTGCGCTTCCAGCAGAGCCTCAAGGTTGAGGGCCGGGCGGGGGTGCCCGGCCTGGTGGGTTTACCCGGGACCGGAACCGTGAACAGAACCCCAGGCATGGCCCAGACTCAAATGCTGGCCACCCTGGGCAATGTTGAGCTCGTCACGGGCGCTGTGAGTCGTTGGCGCTTTCAGGCCAGGCGGATCGCGATCACATCGCGCACTCTGAAATCGGATCGGGCCTCCTTCACCAACGATCCGTTCACCCCCGCCCAGACCTGGCTCAATGCCGACGACGTGGTGGCCACCCTGCTGCCCAACGGCGACACCCTGATCAAAGCCAGGCGCAACCGCCTGATCCTCGATCAGCGCCTCCGGATCCCCCTGGCCCGCGGATACCTGATCCGAAAAGATGGGAACACCATTTTCAATCGGGTGGTGCCGGGAGTCGACACGACCGACCGGGATGGCATCTTCATCGGCTACCGGCTGCCAACGATCCGCTTCAGCGAGAACATCCGGCTGGATCTTCAACCCCAGTTCATGATCCAGCGCGCCATCCAGGGCACCACCTCCAGCTACCCGCTGCCTGGACAGCCGCCCGGGTCACCGAACAGTTCTCAGCCCAGCACGGTGGGCGACCTGTTCGGCCTGGTGGCCAAGCTGGAGGCGCCACTGCTGGGCTTCAACAGCAAGGCCAACGTTTCGATCTCCACCTTCAATCCGGCCAACATCGCCAACGGCACCCGCAGCTGGGGTGAAATGACGCGACCCGTGAAGTTGCCGCTGCTGGGTGACAGCATGCTGCGGCTGTTCGGGGCCTACCGCTACAGAGTGTGGAATGGCTCGCTCGGGGAGCAGGATGTTTATACGGCTTACGGCATCTCGCTGGATGACGGCGGCAGTTTCCCCACCTGGGGCAACCTGTCGAGCAGCTACTTCTGGCGGCTGGGCGTGGGCAATTACCAGGGCAACGCCTTCAACACCGGCAACCTGCTCGCACTCTGGCGAGGCAATCTGATTGCCTCCTTGAATGGCTCTCTGGCCCTGTGGACCGGTAAGCCGCTCCCCATCGCACCGCAGCAGGCCCTGATCTATTCCCCCACACCGATCCTGCCCGGCCTCCGCCTCAACGCCAACGTCACCGGGGAACTGGCCTATTACGGCGATGGCACCAACCAGAACACCTTCACCCTCACCGGAGGGCCTGCCCTGACCCTGGGCCATTTCAGCAAACCCTTCTTGGATTACACGGAGTTGTCTGTCAGCGGAGCCATCACCGCACGCCAGGGCCTGAGCCCACTGAGCTTCGACCGGGCGGTGGATCTGGGAACCATTTACGTTGGCTTAACCCAGCAGCTCTACGGACCCCTGCTGTTCAGTGGCGGCGTGGGCTACAACATCGATCCAGGTTCAGGCTTTTACGGCCAGGTCACCAGCTCCTATCTGGAAGTTCGCTGGCAGCGCCGCAGCTATGACATCGGGCTCTACTACAGCCCCTACGATGGGATCGGGGGCATCCGGGTGCGCCTCAACGATTTCAATTTCAAGGGAACCGGAACACCCTTTGTGCCCTACCGCCCGCCGAACACCCAGAGGATCGGCATGCAACGCAATCAACTCTGAGTCCGGTCAGGATCTCAAGATCCCCTCATCAAGCTCCCCTCAACTGAATCCGCCGCCGAATCCATCCAGGTAAGGAAGGCGGGCCGTCGTGGTGTTCAGAGCTTCCTGGTTGGCCAGCAACTGGGCGGTGGCGTCCCACTGACCGCTCAACAACATCTGCCTGGCTGCTGGGGCCAGCTCCAGAGACCAGCTCCGCCCAGCGCTGGCCAGGCTGACCGTGGAAAGTTCCAGGTGAAACACCTGGGTGGGATCGGACGCCGCTCTCTCCTGAATCTCCAGGATCGTGTCATGGTCGGCCGTGGCACAGGGAATGCCCAGGGCCAGGCAATTGCCCAGAAAGATCTCAGCGAAACTCTCCCCGATCACCGCCCGGATCCCCCAGCGCATCAGCGATTGGGGGGCATGCTCCCGGCTGGAGCCACAGCCGAAATTGCGGTTCACCAGCAGGATCGATGCTCCCTGATGCTGAGCCTGGTCGAAGGGATGGGGGCCAGCCGGGTGATCGGCGAGCTCGGCACGGTCATCGGCAAAGACGGCCGGCCCCAGGGCTTCAAAGGTGACGCACTTGAGGAAGCGGGCTGGGATGATCCGATCCGTGTCGATATCATCACCACGGACCACCACCGTGGTGCCGCTCACGCCGCTGATCGGCCCCTGGGGGAAGGGAATGGAGGGGGACATGCCGAAAGATTCAGGAACTGAGCAGCTGACGCACATCCCGCACATGGCCTGAGACGGCGGCGGCGGCCACCATGGCGGGGCTCATCAGCAGGGTCCGGCCGGTGGACGAGCCCTGGCGGCCCTTGAAGTTGCGGTTGCTTGAGCTGGCGCTCACCTGGCGGCCCTCCAGACGGTCGGGATTCATGGCCAGGCACATCGAGCAACCTGGCTCGCGCCATTCAAATCCCGCGGCGATGAA
>JAYKGZ010000002.1:0-2955 GCA_035284925.1 Cyanobacteriota bacterium
GCGGATCTCACCGTTCAATGCCAACGACAAGCGCCAGACGAGTTTTGCCGGCGTGGAGGTGATGCCGAAGATCGAGGAGGAGGTGAAGCTCGACATCCCCGAAAAGGATCTGGAGATCACCACCTCAAGGTCAGGCGGCGCCGGCGGTCAGAACGTGAACAAGGTGGAAACGGCCGTGCGCATCCTGCACATCCCCACAGGGTTGTTCGTGCGCTGCACCCAGGAGCGCTCCCAGCTCCAGAACAAGGAAAAGGCCATGGCCCTGCTGATGGCCAAGCTGCTGGTGATCGCCCAGGAGCAGCGTGCTGCCGAGATTGCCGACATCCGCGGCGACATCGTGGAAGCAGCCTGGGGCAACCAGATCCGCAACTACGTGTTCCACCCGTACCAGATGGTGAAGGACCTGCGCACTCAGCATGAAACCACCGACGTGCAGGGCGTCATGGACGGCGATCTCGACCCCTTCATCCAGAGCCTGCTCCATGCCGGCGTGGAGGTGGGCGGAGGTGCCAGGGATGACTGAAGAAAACCCCAGTTTTGTGAAACTGGCGATGCGCAACATGGTGCGCAAGGGTCGTCAGAGCCTGGTGCACTTCGGCCTCACGGCCCTCGGACTGATGGGATTCCTCGTGCTGATCGCCTGGCTGGGCCGCCCCCAGCTGCCAGGGGGCTGAGGTGCCCGAACTGGATCTGGCGTTCACCTTGCAACCCGACCTTCCGCGCCCGTTGCGCGAGCAGGCCGGAGTGCTTGCCGATCCGGATGCCGGCCAGGAGCGCTGGCACGCCCTGCTCGGCTTCTGGCTTGCCGAGCTGAGCGGGGAGCTGCCGGCGCCGCTGAGGGCGCCGGGCTACTCCCTGGGGTTGAGCCTGGTGGATGATGCCGCGATCGCCGAACTGAACCTCGCCTGGCGCCATCAGGAGGGCGTGACCGACGTGCTCTCGTTCGCCGCCCAGGAACCGGACTTCAATGGCCCCTCCGTGCCTGGCCTTTCAGTGCCACCCTGTAACGGCCTGAGCCCAGGCAACAACCCTCATGACACCTGGGCGGAGGTCGAACTGGAGCTCGGCGACATCGTGATCTCCCTGGAGCGGGCCTCTTGCCAGGCACGCCATCATGAGCACAGCCTCCCCAGGGAGCTTCTGTTTTTGGCCAGCCACGGACTGCTGCACCTGCTGGGTTGGGACCATCCCGACGATGGGCGACTGGCATCGATGCTGGGCCGCCAGGACCAGCTGCTCCACGCGGCCAAGCTCGCCGACCTCGCATGAGCTCCCCTCAGATGCAGCCCCGCATCCGGATCCGACAGGGCCACGGCGGGAGAGGCCCCAAGCGCCTCGGCGCCTGGAAGGTGGCCAACAACATGCCCGCCAGCTTCCGTTATGCCTTCCAGGGGCTGGCCTATGGCCTGAGCAGTCAGCGCAATTTCCGCTTTCATGTGCTCACGGGCTCCAGCGTGTTCGGGCTGGGGATCTGGCTGCAGCTGCCCCCTTCCCAGCTGGCTGTTCTGGTGCTCACGGTGGCTGCCGTCCTGGTGTTGGAACTGATCAACACGGCCGTCGAGGCCGTTGTCGATCTCACCATCGGCCGTCGGTTCCATCCCCTGGCCCGGATCTCCAAGGACTGCGCGGCGGCCGCCGTGCTGGTGGCGGCTGTGGCCTCGCTGATCATCGCCGCTCTGGTGGTGGTGCCGCCTCTGATCACCCGCCTGGGCCTCTGAGCGGATGCTGCTCGTTCTCGACAACTACGACAGCTTCACGTTCAACCTGGTTCAGTACCTGGGCGAACTGGCCAGCGAGCACCCACTGGCGGCCGACCTGCGGGTGGAACGCAACGACGCCCTCAGCCTCCAGGAGATCCGGGCCCTCAAGCCGGCAGCCATCCTGATCTCCCCAGGCCCTGGGGATCCGGATCAATCCGGCGTGTGCCTGGAGGTGTTGCGTGAGCTGAGTCCATCCATCCCCACCCTGGGGGTGTGTCTGGGGCACCAGTCGATCGCCCAGGTGTTCGGCGGCCGGGTGGTGCGGGCCAGGGAGCTGATGCACGGCAAAACCTCGCCGGTGCTGCACCGGGGCCAGGGGGTGTTCGCCGGCCTGCCCAACCCGCTCACCGCCACCCGCTACCACAGCCTGATCGCCGAACGCGAAACGCTTCCCGACTGTCTGGAGATCACCGCCTGGCTGGAGGACGGCACGATCATGGGGCTGCGCCACCGCGATCATCCTCATATCCAGGGCGTGCAGTTCCATCCGGAGAGCGTTCTCACTCAGGAAGGCCATGCCCTGCTGGCCAACTTCCTACGAACCGCCCGGCACGAGTAGGGTCCGAGGCGATCGGACGGCCCCATGCCTCTGCTTTCCCCACTCAGGTTTTCCCGACTGAGCTTTTCCCGGCTGAGCTCCCTGAGCGCCGCCGCCTGCCTGGCGATCGCCCTGCCCGCCCAGGCCGGTGAAGGCGTTTCGATCACGAGCTTCGGGCACAGCGCGCTGCTGATCAGCGGCGGTGGCGCCACGGTTCTGGTGAATCCGTTCCGGGCCGTGGCCTGCGCGGCGGGGCTGAGCGAACCGAAGGTGCGGGCCGACGTGGTGCTGGCCAGCAGCCTGCTCCCCGATGAAGGAGCCAATGTGGCGGGAGGCAAACTCCTGGTGAAACCAGGCTCTTACAAGATCGCCGGCCTGAAGATCGACGGACTCACGGCTCCCCACGACCGGGTGGGAGGCCGCCGCTTCGGCATGTCCACGCTGTGGCGATGGAAGCAGGGCGGACTCGAGATCGCCCATCTGGGCGGCACCGCGGGTCGGATCGGCCCGGAGGATCGGGTGATGCTGGGCCGGCCGGACATCCTGATCATCGGAGTGGGCGGCGGCGCCAAGGTTTATGACGGCAAGGAGGCGGCCGAGGTGGTGCGCGAGTTGCAGCCGCGGCGTGTCATCCCTGTGCAATACGTGAGTGGCAAG
>JAYKGZ010000003.1:0-4023 GCA_035284925.1 Cyanobacteriota bacterium
ACCTGAATCACCCCCTCACGTCATGAGCGACCGTTTCGATCTGATCGTGCTCGGCGCCGGCTCCGGCGGCCTGGCTGCCGCCAAACGAGCGGCCAGCTACGGCGCTCGGGTGGCGATTGTGGAGGGCGACAAGGTGGGCGGCACCTGCGTGATCCGCGGCTGCGTGCCCAAGAAGCTGCTGGTGTACGGCGCGGCTTACCACCATCTGCTCGCCGATGCCCCCAGCTACGGCTGGCATGTGGGGGAGGTGCGCTTCGATGCCGCCACCCTGCTGGCCAACGTGCGCGCCGAGGTCGACCGGCTCAACGCCCTGCACATCGGCTTTCTGGAAAAGAACGGCGTCGAGCTGGTGCGGGGCTGGGGGAGGTTCAGCGGCCCAGACAGCGTGGAGGTGACCGCCGCCGATGGCGGCAGCCGCGAGCTGCGAGGCGAACGCATCCTGATTGCCGTGGGAGGGCGGCCCCATCGACCCACCATCCCCGGCGCCGAGCTGGGCTGGCTGAGCGACGACATGTTCGAGCTGGAGTCGCTGCCGGAGGCGGTGGTGGTGGTGGGCGCGGGCTTCATTGCCTGCGAATTCGCCTGCATTCTCAACGGTCTGGGCGTGCAGGTGACCCAGCTGGTACGCGGCGACCACCTGCTGCGCGGCTTCGATCGTGAGGCCAGCCAGGCGGTGCAGGACGGAATGGAAGCGGCCGGCATCGAGATCCGCTTCGCCCACTCCCCCGCCGCCATGACCGGTGAGTGCGCCCCCGGCGAACTCACCGTGACCACCCAGAGCGGCGAACAGATCGGCTGCGGCGGTGTGCTGCTCGCCACGGGCCGACGGCCGTTCCTCAAGGGGCTCAACCTGGAGGCAGCCGGTGTGGCTGTGGAGGGCCACCGCATTCCCGTGGACGGCGACCAGCGCACCAATGTGCCGAGCATCTATGCGGTGGGCGACGTGACGGACCGCATCTGCCTCACGCCGGTGGCGGTGGATGAGGGCCGTGCCTTCGCCGACACGGTGTATGGCAACAGGCCCCGCCAGGTGGACCACTCTCTGGTGGCCAGCGCCGTGTTCTGCCAGCCGGAGCTGGCCGGGGTGGGCCTCAGCGAGGAGCAGGCGATCGAGCGCTGCGGCGCAGGCGGGATCAGGGTGCACCGCGCCCGCTTCCGGCCAATGAGCCAGGCACTGCCAGCGCGGGATCCCAGGGTGTTACTCAAACTGATCGTGGAGCAGGCCTCAGGCAAGGTGCTGGGGGCCCACATGGTGGGCGAGCACGCCGCCGAGATCATTCAGATGGCCGCCATCGCCATCGGCATGGGCGCCACCAAGGCCGACTTCGATCGCACAATGGCCCTACATCCCTCGGTGGCCGAGGAGTTCGTAACGATGCCGAACTGAGCCGTGGGCTTCGGGGCTAAGCCCGCGCCCGGCGATCTCGGCAACGAGCTTATGGTGAAAGGGAGATCAACCTGGAGTTAACCGAGTAGATCGTTTTTGAGCTTCTGGATGCGGGCCAGCAGCTCGGCGCGCTTCTGCTGCTTGAAGGCATTGCGGGCCAGGAAATTGAGCAGGCTCACCAGACCCACCAGTTCCAGCAGTCCACCCACCAGAGGAAGATCGTCGATGGCACCGAGGGTGGCGCTGGTGAGCTTGAGGGCGATCCCGGCAATCACGGCCAGGCCCAGGATCCGGAGCAGGGGCAGCAGATCGCCCAGGGAATGGAGCGGGGTGGCACCGATCCGGCGCAGCAACTCATTGAGCAGCTTCAGAGACAGACCGCTGGCAGCGGCTGAGGGAGCCTCGGCTGGGCTGGATGGCTGCCGCACCAGGGGGGCGGATTCGGCCACGGGGATTTCCAGAACCTCCGGTGGTGCCGTTTCAGCCAAAGGCACCTCAGCGGTGAGCACCTCAGGCATGGGCCCATCAGCGGTGGGGTGGCTGCCAGCCTCGGAGGCGGCACTGGAAGAGATCGATTCAGTCAAGGAGCGGAACGGCGCAACGACAGGAGGCGGCGAGCCTTTATACCTTCAGCCTTCTATCGGAGCCAACCCCTTTCACTCCGGGAATTGGCCCGGAATCAGGCATCCCAGTGGGCAAGGGAAGTGCTCAGCATCTGCGTTTCCACCAGGCCAGCAAGCGGCGCAGGCCTCAGACAGCGAACAGCGAAATCGCAGCCTTGGCGCCGAGGTCTCCGCCGATGCCCGCCAGGCTCGGCTCGAAGCCCGGACTGAACAGACCGAACAGGAGCCCCATGCCCAGCAACGGCAGGGTCGGATGCGGCGACATCAACGCAATCAGCCGCAGGGCAACACGCTCCCGGTCCGTGATGCCCACAACGCCGAACCCAGCTGCTCTGGAACAGCTCCAGAATCACCCCAGCCGGGATGGGCGAGCCCATCCACTGGGGACTCGTGCGGCGCACCCGGCCATCGCGCCCTCCGTTCATCTCGAGATCAGGTCTTCCCTGAGAATGGCCAGCGCCCGCGGGTGGGAAATCAGCTGCCGATGGGTGAACACCGGCAGCGCCGTGGCAGGGCCGATCGGTAAGCGGGCCTGCCACCCCGGAAACACGGTGATGTCGGTGCGGCAGTAGTAACTGCGGCAGTGAACCGGCTCCAGGGTGCTGAGGTCGGCATCGAGCTGACGCAGCAGCCGGCTGCCGCGTTTCATGTCGGCGATGCCCCGCAGCAGGAATGCCGGTGTGAGCTGGGCGGCCAGGGTGCCGCGCTGCGGACTGCCCACGCAGTAGAAGCATCGACTGCGCCGATGGCCCCCGAACAGCTGGATCCAGCAGCGGGCAATCACCCCGCCCATCGAGAAGCCCAGCAGGTCGATCGGCTGGTCAGGGCCGAAGGCCTCATCGATGTGCTGGCCGAGCTGTTCGGCCAGATCCAGCAGGCCGACCGCCCCGAAGCGATGGGGCAGATGGGGGATCAGCAGCGGCTGGCGCTGGCCGCCCAGTTCCCGCAGCAGCCTGTCAAACAGCCTGGGGGTATCCCAGAGACCATGCACCAGCACCAGGGGCGGCAGGCTGTCTGCCAAGGACAAGGCCTCAGCCGAGGGCGAGGCCAACCCCAAGAGCCCCGCCTGAGACGGCCAGGAGCAGGCCGATCGCCTGGCTCCAGCCGAGGGGCAGGCGACGTAGCAGCAGCCAGCTGGCACCGCTTACCAGCAGGGAGGCGGCCGCGGCACCGAGCCACCAGCTGGGGGCCTGACCGGAGGGAGCTTCAAGACCGTGAAGCAGGGCGTGCACCGCCACGGCTGTGCTGATCAGAGCTCCGTAGAGGCTCAGCTGGGGTTCCCGTCGCGTTTTCAGAGCGAGCAGCACCATCAGGCCGAGGCCGCTCACGGCGAGAGCCGCCAGAAACTCCTGCCCCGGCAGGCTGGCGCCAAGCTGGCCGAGCGTGCCCCCGGCCAGGGCTCCAGCCAGCCCCCAGAGCAGCAGACCGGAATGGAGAACTGCCGCGACGGTGCCGAGACCAACCAGCAGCAGCAGGTGATCGATTCCGAGCAGCGGATGGAGGAAGCCGCTGGCGAGGCCGGTGTCGGCAATGCCATGGGCTTGCGCCGGCAGACCGGCCAGCACAAGGGCGAGGGCTGAGGCGGTGCCCAGCAGAGTGAGGCCGCGGTTCGAGAAGGTGGGTGTCATCGCATGGCCCGGTCGGCACCGGAGAGGGTGGAAGGGCTGGCCCTGATCTCCATTGTGTCGACGGTGGGCCGGATCCACCACTCAGATCATCCGATCGGGCTGCACCAAGCGGTCAAATTGCTCGGCGCTGATTTCCCCGAGCACCAGGGCCGGTCGTAGCCGATCGCCGGGGTGAGGGCTGTGACCAGCATCAGGCTCTGGTCGAGCAGGGTGGCGATGCGGCTCTCATCGGCCTGCAGGCCGTTGATGCAGTGCTCTCGGAAGCTGCTGCAGGAGCCCGTGAGCAAGGCGATGCTCTCGAGCAGATTGTGGGCGAGCAGCGGCTTGAACACATTGAGCTCGAAATTGCCCTGGCTGGCCGCCATCTGCACAGCCGTGTTGTTCC
>JAYKGZ010000004.1:0-26582 GCA_035284925.1 Cyanobacteriota bacterium
GGCACAGCTGCTGCTTCCATTGATTAGAGAGAGCTCGCCGCATTCAGGCCTCCGCAGTTGCGATGAGACGCTATTTCCCTGACTTCCATTAGTCCCGGTCTGGATCTGCTCGGGCAGCTTCCGCTCAATGTTCCCACCCATGCTGCTTTGCCAAGTCCATTGCCTCAGCATCCGATGGATTTCCAGCTAGGCCCATCAGAACGAGAACGAACTGCCATGCTGGCACCATTCATCGACCGCCTCTGCTGAGCTTCGTCTGTTTCTATGCGCAAGCTGCTGCTGATCAACTTATTGGCGTTTGCCGGCTTTTTTGCAGTCTCTGAAACCGCAGCCAGCCTGCTGCAGAGCCAGCAGGGCGAACCTCTGGCGCTGCTCCGGCTGGTCGAACGGCTGCGCTTGCGTGCTGCCCCCCTTCAACAGTTCATGGATACTTGTCCAGTGAGCACGGTCTGGAACCCTGAGTCGCCGTTTCATTCCGATCCCCTACTCGGCTACTGGCACAGACCCAACGTTTCTGTTTCCTCCACCATCCGCCTGCGCCGACCGATCAAGCGCGAAGGCATCGTCGGCAAGGTGGATCGCTACACCTGGCAGCTGAGCACCGGTGCTCACGGCGAGCGGCTCAGCCAGCCACACAGCGCTCCGGAACTCTCCCAGGGGCGTCCGACCGTGTTGCTCCTGGGCGACAGCTTCATCTTCGGGAGCGGCCTCCCCGACAGCCTTTCCTTCGGCTGGCAACTGCAAGCCTCACTGCCCGATCGCCGGATCGTCAATTATGCCGGTGGGGGCTTTGGCACGATCCACCAGGTGCTGCTGCTGCGAGATGCCAGAGGCCAAGGGAGGCTGATACCCGCCAGCCTCGCCCATGCCCTCCGTGGTGGGGATGTTCTGCTCGGCTATGCCGATTTCTATCAGCTTCGTAACGTGGCGGCTCCTTCTCGGCTGCGCACCTTCCAACCCCGTTGTGGTGCCCTGCAGCCCCCTGCCGCAGAGGCGAAGAGCTTCACCCACCCACGCGCGATCCTTCAGCATGGCGATCTGCAGATTGGATCAGTCCCCTTGTTCCAGGCTCACAGCGGCCCTGATCCCAGCAAGGCTGAGCAGGCCGCTGTCACCATCGCGCTTCTGGATGAAGCTCTGGCCCTCGTGCAGGAGCTGGGTGCGCGTCCCACCATCCTCTGGGTCCGCGGCAATGCTGACAGCGCTCCGATCCAGCATCTGAGGCGGCGGGGTGTGCCCATCCTGGATTTACGCCCACCCGGAAAGGGCCTCTGGACCCATGACACTCTGGCGCCCTTCGACCACCATCCAGGCCCGCTCACCGCAAACAGCTGGGCACGAGAGGTGGCAGCCAGGCTGGCCAAGCCCCCCAGCTGGCTCCATGCAGACGACTGAGGTTCAACCTGCATGCATATCAGGGGCTGATTCCTTCTCACGACCGCCTGAGCAGGCTTCCGCATGTCCTGCTCACCCGCTTGATGACGGCCGGGCGCTTCGTGCGGCGCCGGACACGGGACGCTGCGCGATGCCTTGCCGGATTTCTGGGGCCGCCAGGGGCTCACTCGGGCACCTTGTGGACGAGCCGTAGTGATCCAGTGGCCTCGAGCCGGTAGGGAGGCATCACACCACCCAGCGCCAAGGGGGAAATCGTTCACATTGCGGGTCGCTGGACAGGAGGTGAATCACTCAACGGGACGCCGTGACGCTTCGCTGAGAAAGTTGTACCGCTCCTGCAGCAGCCACACCCCACCGCAGTGACGGCCCCGATGAGGAGCACAAGGCCTGCCCAAGACGCTCCGTCAGAGCCCGCCATGCGCGGCAGGCGCGGGAGCATGTGGCGGGGCCGATGGTCGGGCCTGGCGGGAACCCGCAGGCGGGCTTCCAGGCCAGGGGGATCGTGGTTCACACCGCCCATCTGACAGGCGCCTGATCTGGATGGGCTCTACCGGCATGGTCGCAGGGGAGTGGTGCCCAAGGGGGGCGGAAGCCCTGGTGATCGGGAAGGTGCGGCCGGATGAATAATGCCTCAAAGCTGTCGATCGGCCCTGCACGGGCCAGGGCCTGAGTCGGATTTCTATGCTGGACTGCAAAAACAGAAACCAACACGAATGATGCCGCTGACGTCCATACAACGCTTGTGGAGCCATCGCGAATTAATCGCTCGTTTCACCCAGCGTGATGTTCTGATTCGATATCGGGGTTCGCTGCTGGGATGGAGCTGGACACTTCTGAATCCGTTGATGATGCTAGCGATCTACACGTTTGTATTCTCAACCATTTTCAAGGCGCGGTGGGAAAGCACCAATTACCTGGGACCCAAAGGTTTTGCTTTGAATGTCTTTGCTGGGATGGTCGTTTTCGGGTTGTTCGCAGAATGTGTCAACAAGGCGCCAGCACTGATCACTAGCAACAGCAACTACGTCACCAAGGTCCGCTTCCCACTGGAAACCCTCGGATGCTCCACCTTGCTCAGCGCCCTGTTCCATGCCAGCACGAGTCTTGCGATTCTCCTGGTTTTCCGTATCGCAGTGATGGGGTCAATTCCCTGGAACGGACTGCTCCTACCCGTAGTGTGGCTTCCCTTCCTGCTGCTGACGCTTGCAGGAACATGGCTACTGGCGGCACTTGGGGTCTACCTGAGAGACCTCAACCAGTTCATGATCATTGTCACAAGTGCACTTACATTCCTAAGTGGTGTATTTTATCCATTGTCAGCGCTGCCCAGGCAATTAATCCCCATCTTTCGATTGAATCCTGTCGCAAGCTGGGTGGAACAGACACGCAACCTGCTAATCATGAATGAACCTCCAAGTGCCCGCAGCCTGACTTTAACCATCATAGGAGCCCTCCTCGCCTGTGAGTGGAGCCTGCGGATCTTTAAAAAAGCGAGTCAAGGCTTCGCCGATGTTCTCTAATGAAAAAAGTCGATAATAGAATTCTGCCAGAAGGCCTTTCCATTCACGTTCATCGCCTCGAGAAACGCTATCAGCTCTACGGAGCTCCCATCGAACGCCTCCTCCAGATCTTCTGGGAAGATCGTAGAAAAGATCACAACGAGATCTGGGCTCTTCGGCCGCTGAGCCTGAAAGTTCGAAAAGGTGAAACGATCGGCATTATTGGCGAGAATGGTTCAGGAAAAAGCACTCTACTGAAAATGATTTGTGGCGTCCTGAAACCGTCCGGCGGTAGCGTTCAGGTTGAAGGTAGACTAGGTGCACTTCTGGAACTAGGCAGTGGTTTCAATCCTGAATTCACGGGCTTAGAAAACATCTATCTGAACGGTTCGATTCTAGGTCTGAGCCAGCATCAGATCACACAGAAACTTGAAACCATTCTGAGGTTTGCCGACATTGGCAAGTTCGTCGAGCGTCCACTTCGAACCTATTCCAGCGGCATGGCGCTCCGCCTGGCTTTTGCTGTTCAGGCCTGCGTGGATCCAGATGTGCTGGTGATCGATGAGGCCCTCGCCGTTGGAGATGAACTCTTTCAAAAGAAGTGCTTCAATCGACTGAATGAACTCAAGGAACAAGGAACATCCATTCTCTTCGTCACACATAGCTGCCCTAGTATTGTTGAGCATTGCGATCGAGCCCTGCTGCTCGAGCGGGGCTTTGCGCGCTGGCTAGGGCGGCCAGACGTCACAACAACGTTGTACCAGCGACTGAACAGCTCCCACGAGAAAAGCTGGGATGCAGCCCTGATCCAATACGGACAAACACTGACACGCTCCCGCCAACAGGAGCAGCCGATCCAACCCCACTCAACAAGGAGGGAGGAAGTTGATGACTTCATGGATCCATCCGTGCAACCTGAATCAACACTGATTTACCCCAATAAAGGCATCAGAATTGAAAATATCACGATTTTAAACCAGAAGGATCAGGCCATTAATACCCTCACAGCAAACACACCATTTAGCCTGGTTTTTGACTACTATAGCGAACGAGCCCTCACGGATCTCCAAATGGCGTGCCACATTGCCAATGTCAGTGGTGCCAGAATCACGGGCCAGATCTTCCCATCTCGCCAAGGCCACTGGGCTGCCACCAAAGCAGGAGAAAACTTCTCCATCCGCTTCCGTTTTCACGGCGGACTGTTGCCAGGTTTATACTTTATTGGTGGCGGGATCAGATCCCAGAGTTCGTCAACATTCCTGCATCGCGTCATTGATTTCAAGGCTTTGCGCATTCAGGAACGGCAGGATGAGCGGAGTTTTGGGCTCTGCGACCTGAGCGCGGCTCCGGCTGAATTCCTCCCCGCCGAACCTTCAGGAAAAGAGACTTCATCCTTATGAAGCGGCGTCTGCTCGTGCTCTGCGTCGGCATGCACCGCAGCGGTACATCGGTCACAGCCAGCCTGCTGGAGGCCATCGGCCTGCACCTGCCGGGGCAGCTGATCAGCGCCGATGGAGCCAACCCCATGGGCTACTTCGAGAACCGTTCCGTCGTAGAAGCCCAGGAACGGCTTCTACGAGAGCTGGGCCTCTGGTGGCCAACCGAGGCTGCGAGCCATGGCCTGCCGAAGCGGCTCCGACGCAGCGAGCTTTATCGCGCCCATCAGAACTGGCTCACCACTTACCTCGAGGAGACCTTTGCCCATCAGGGTCATCAGCTGGCGATCAAGGATCCACGCACCTCCCTGCTGCTGCCCGCCTGGCGAGCGGCAGCAACACGGCTGGGCATCGAACTGAAGCTTGTGATTTGCCTGCGCAACCCGCGTGATGTCTGCTGGTCGCTGGTCTGGCGAGATGGTCCCCTTGTGGGCATGGGCTGGAGGCGGGCGCAGCGCCTCTGGCTGCAGCACTACCGGGCCTTACTGGTGGAGGGCCACGGGCTGCCGGCTCAGGTGGTGCTGTACGACCACTGGCTCGAGCGAAAGCGGGCAGAGCCTCAGCTAACGGCGCTGGCCCAGTTCCTGGGTCTGACCCCATCGATCGAACAGCGTGCTGCTGCCCTTGAGCGGGTACAACCGAAACTGAACCATGGCAGCGACCAGTTGCCACACGTGGCCTACAGCCTCCGGTGGTTGCACAGGTGTCTGGGGCAGACCACAAGCAAGCGGGCAAGGCGTGGGATGGGGGTTCTCGCCAACTGCTGCAGCCTCACCCTCAGCGTTGAACAACAGATGATGAAGGCGCGCAGCCACTGGCAACTGTGGAGCTTGCTCACCTTCCCCGATAGGCACCAGCGTCTGGAACCCGCCGTGGATCGGCAGCTGTTGCAGAAGCAGCTCGGGAGCTCCAGCCTCTGGGTGTACTGGTGGCACTTCAGACGACATGAGGATCTGCGGCCCCATCCCTTGATCTCTCCTGCCCATCTGAACTGGGAACGGCAGCGCTGCGGACTGGCTCCCTTCCGTGGAGCAGGAGAATTGTTCAGGCACCTACTCGATGCGGACCTGAACCCCCTAAACCCTCATCCCTGGTTCGACTGCCGCACCTACCAGCGCCGCAGTCAGCTGCTGGGCCATGGTGGTGAGCACCCGGTGGTGACCTACCTCCGCCGAGCAGCTCAGGGGGTTGCCGATCCCTATCCATCACCCCAGTCGCTCGAGAAGCTCGGGGTGAGGCCGCCCTCCATCCTGCAGAACACGTCCTCGCTCGAACAACCAGAGGTGCTGGGATGAAACGCATCAAAGATCATGTGCGCTCCCTTGGTGCCCAGGCTCGCCAGCTGAGATCTCTGACCAGTCGCGCCTGGCATCGGATCAGGGAATTCATATCCTTCAAGGAGCCTGGCCGAACTCCCCTCTCCGGCATTCACTCCGGCCTGGCAGATGCTTATCTTGCAAGCGATGACGGCCTACCGCTGGATGCGTTCTGCTCTGACCCCCTGCTAAAAGTCAAGTTAATTGCATTCTATTTACCTCAGTTTCATTCAATACCAGAAAACAACGAATGGTGGGGAGATGGCTTTACCGAATGGACAAATGTCAAGCCCGCCAAACCGTTATTTCGCGGCCATTACCAGCCCCACATACCACAGGAGCTTGGCTACTATGATCTACTAGATCAATCCACAGTTGATTGCCAACTGAGCCTAGCAAGAAAATATGGCATCTCAGGGTTTTGTTTTTATTTCTACTGGTTTAATGGAACGACCCTCCTGGAAGCACCCCTCAAGAATTACCTAAGGAGACCGGACCAGGATCTCCCCTTTTGCTTATGTTGGGCGAATGAGAACTGGAGTCGACGCTGGGACGGACTGGACAAGGAAATCTTGATTGCCCAACAGCACAGCCCGGATGACGACCTCGCCTTTATTGAACATATCAGCGAGTACCTTCTCGATACACGCTATATTCGCGTACAGAACAAACCCCTTCTCATTATCTATAGGCCATCCCTCCTTCCTGATCCAACTGAGACGGCAAAGCGCTGGCGGAAATACGCACGGGATATTGGGTTGGGCGAACTCTTTCTTGCTTACACCCAATCCTTTGAAAAGACTCCTCCATGTCAATACGGTTTTGATGCTGCAATTGAGTTTCCGCCCAACAACAGCCCCGCCAAAGACGTCACAGACACGCTGACCGGCCTGGATGCCAACTTTTCAGGCCGTGTACTCGATTTCTCTCTGTTCGAGAAGCGCGGAACCCAGCTCCCATCTCAAGAACTGACAACATTTCTCTGGCGGACAGTTTGCCCATCTTGGGACAACACGCCACGATTGAAAGAGACGGCTACGATTTTCATCAATTCAAGTCCCGATTTTTTCTATAAGTGGATACGACGCGCCATCCACGACACCATTCACCAACACCCCCTCCCGAGTGAGCGGCTTGTATTCATTAATGCCTGGAATGAATGGGCAGAAGGCGCCCATCTAGAGCCCGATAGGCGTTATGGCTACGCCTGGCTTGAAGCATGTCGCCGAGCATTAAACACGGTCTCCAAAGAGTTCGGCTTTCAGAGAAGGCTGGTCTTACTAATCCATGATTGCCACCCACATGGTGCCCAGTACGTAGCATTGTCATTGTGCAAAGCCCTGCGGGCAAATGGGCATGAATTGCAGATTTTATCCCTGGGCCCCGGCCGCCTACTCGATGATTTTAATCGCATCGCTCCCGTTCACCTATATGGCGAACTCAGGGCCAAGGATCGCGACCGCCTTCTGAAAGGCTTACAAATTCAGGGATATAATTACCTCATCGCCAACACCACGGTTTCCGGGGACAGCCTTCGTGAGTTCTCCTTGCGTGAATTTCGCATTCTTACACTCATCCATGAGATGCCTGAGTTGATTCGCGAGCGGGGCTTGCAACAGGCAGCAGCCAATATTGCAGAATATTCAGATAAAGTGGTCTTTCCGGCTCCACTTGTTGCCAATAGATTTCGTGAGATCTGTGGGGTGGAGCCGGAAAAAGTGATTCATCGGCATCAGGGTCTTATACGCTCAAATCCATACCGAACTCGGCGCCATGAGGCCAGGCAGCTTGTCTGCAAGCGTCATCGAATACCTATGGAATCGCTGATTATTCTCGCTATTGCGTTTATGGATGAGCGCAAGGGTCCAGACCTGCTGGTTGAAAGCCTGGCCCAGGTGCGCCAAGCCACAGATGCGCCCCTCCATTGCATTTGGGTCGGCCGCCATGATCCTCTGATGCTGAAACGCGTCATTGACCTTCTGAATAACTATCAGCTCAACCAAAACTTTCATCTTGCTGGATTTATTCGCGACCCCATGGAATATTATGCTGCAGCAGATGTTTATGCCCTTCCTTCTCGAGAAGATCCATTCCCAAATGTTGTGCTGGAATCCCTTCATGTGGGTCTACCGGTGGTGGCATTTCGCTCCCGGACTGGATGCGAGGAATTAATCACACAGCATGGGGGTGAATTGGCTCCCCCCCTGGATTGCAAAGCCTTCGCCAGCGCACTTTTGCGCACGTCCAACAGGTCACCAGTCAAAGAGCCCTTAGAGGACTTGTCCCTATCCATGCATGCCTATGCCATGGATTTGACCCACGCTCTGATGGGCACACTACGGGTGAGTGTCATTGTCCCCAATTACAACTACGGCACCCTCATAGCCGCACGACTCGCGAGCATTGCAAGCCAGACATTTGCGCCGTACGAAATAATTGTCCTTGACGATGCGTCCACCGATAACAGCATCGAAGAGATTGAAGCTTTTCGTGCTGAGTGTAGGTTTGCAACACGGCTTGTGGTGAATTCGGTTAATTCTGGATCGCCATTTGGCCAGTGGGGAAAAGGTGTAGAACTCGCTTCTGGAGATCTGGTTTGGATTGCTGAAGCCGACGATCTCAGTCACCCAGATTTCCTCGCCGAGGTGGTATCCCCTTTCAGCGATCCCTCAGTCGTTTTGGCCTATTCAGATTCGCAACAGATTGATGCTTATGGTCGCGTTTTAGCCAAAGATTATCACGGCTGGACCAGAGATCTGGGACCCTTCTGGCAGGGAAGCTACTGCATCGATGGAACGGCTGAGATCGCTCGAGCGATAAGCATCAAAAACACAATCCCAAATATCAGCTCTGTGCTATTCAGACGCAATGCACTAAAGCAAGCGCTGCAGGAATGCACTGACATCATGCCCACTTTGCGAGTCGCCGGCGATTGGTATCTTTATCTCAACCTACTATGCAACGGAAAGATTGCTTTTGTTGCAAACAGCCTGAATGTTCATCGTCGACATAGCACCAGTGCAACGAGAACCACTGATCTACTTCAACATTTCCAGGAGGTGGAGCGCATGCAATGTCTCGCCGCTGAACAGCTGGAAGCCATGCATTGGCCTGAGGAAGATCTGCGCAGCATTCGTGGCAAAGCCAGTGATTATCTTGAGGCTCTGCGAGTGCAGTTCGCGTTGGATGATTAGGACTACTTTGCTCCAATGGCGATGCAACCCATCAACCGCCCACTGCCTGAGACCTGGCACGCCCCGCAGGACGAGCTTAATGAACGTGCGTTGCGATTCGGCATCCGGAATCAGCTGATGGGCCACCTGCAGAGACGCTGGGATCTCCCGTTGCACAACCGGGTTGCCTCCCATCTCTATGCGGCAAAACGTCTACTCAAAAACTGGCTGCGCAATGGCTGGCTGCGCAATGGAAATCCATCCTCTGATCTGAGCCGTTTGCACGATCTCGCGAGGGGCTGTCCACCTGCAGATCCCTGGCTGGCACCCGGCGCCAACGTGTCCATCCAAGTCCGTGGCGGAAACCTGAGCCAATGGCCAACCCATGCCTGGCTACAACATTGCCCCATCGAGATGGAGCCAGGTGGCACTCTGGAAGCCCATCCATTCGGCAGCCCGAACACCAGCCCCATCGCGCTCAACCTTGGCGATGTGAAGCCTGGCCTCAATCACGATGCCGATCTTCTGCAGCTGGCATCGCTGGAGCGTGTATGGGATCCCGATCCCGAACGGGTGCAGCTTCTGCAACTGTTGGGCATCAACGCCTCCTGCCTCACGCGGAGCAGGAGCAGCAATGGCTATCTCCACCCCACCACCCACACCTGGGAGGTGGTTGGCCAACAGCTTGGGCTGCCAGCTCCCTATCTCCTCTCCAAACTCGGCCGATGCCTCTGCCTGGGCAGCGGCGGCCCCGACCTTGATCGCCAGTTGGCACCTCCCCTGCTTGGGATTCCTGGCTTCAACTGGCTGGTGGTCGACACACCCCAGCAGGGCCGGCTCTTGGCCCAGTGGCTACAGAGCTGTCTGGAAGCGGGTCTGGACATCGTGCGATTTGAGGAAACTCCGCCAGAACGTTCTCTGAAGGGGTGGCACGCCCTGGTGCAGCCGGAGCGTGAAGGTCGGGCACCGATTCTCTTGTTCGAAGCGTCCATCCAAGCCAATGAACTTCTCCAGGAACTCGACTGGTACCGGCAGGGGTGTCCTAGCCAACTCCCTGGTCTCACTCCACAACCAAACCAGACATTGTTGTTTGAGAGCGGGCAACCGAACCAGGGCCAACTGGCTGTGTGCGTGAGCCTCTACAACTATGCCGATCGCATCATCGAAGCTCTCAACAGTGTGCTGGACCAGCGCAGTATCGCCCCCATCGAGCTGATCGTGGTGGATGACGCCTCCACCGATCATGGTGCCCTCGTCGTGCAGGCCTGGATGGACGAGCACCAAAGTCAGTTTGGGCGCTGTCTGTTGCTCCAGCACACCAGCAACAGTGGCCTGGCTTCGGCACGCAACACGGCGTTTGGCATTGCCTCCAGCCCGTGGTGCTTTGTTCTTGATGCCGACAATGCCCTCGACCCACTGGCTCTCTGCCATTGCGGTGCTCTTGCAGCAGCTTCCGATCCCCGTTGCGCTGTGATCCACAGCCTTGTGCGTGTGAGAAGTGAGAGGGGCCGCGATGATTCAAGGGTCCTGGTCAGCGATCACCCTTGGCAAGAATCTCACTTCCTTAATGGCAATTACATTGACGCGATGGCCCTTGTGCGGCGAGAGGCCTGGCAGGAGGTGGGCGGCTACAGCCACATCCCAGGTGGTTGGGAAGACTTCGACTTCTGGTGCAGCTTGGTTGACGCCGGCTGGCACGGACTCCTTTGCCCCCAGGTGCTCGCCACCTACAACAGTCATCAAGACTCGATGAGCGGCACAACGACCAACCACCAGACCCGACGGATCAGCCGGATTTTGCAAGCCCGGCACCCCTGGCTGGATCTGCGTCACTGCCACGCCCGGGCCATCTGGCCGACGACCTCGTAACCGCTGCCCCTCGCGGCGCCAGAGCCTCGATGAGGGTCTGTCAACAGAGCGTGGCTATCCACCCAGCCAGGCAAGGGAAACTGATGACGTGCAGCCCAGCCCTGCACCCACCGGGGCCCGGCAGCGATCCAGGGGGATCGTTGCCGGGCCAGGGCACGGAACCAGGAACGGGGGCCCACCAGGGCATAGGCCAAAAAGAGCCACCGGTATCGCCACGCCACCAGCCACCGCGATTCCCACGCCTGGGGGCTCAGTTCAGGCAGCGGACCCGAACACCCGTCTTCAAACAACCACTGGCTGCCATCGGGGCATGGGGCTGGCGGAGTGTGGGAGAGAAAGGCTTGCTGCACCACACGGAAGCGCCCATAGCCCAGATCTTCCATCCGGCGGTGTTGTCGCAAGACATGACGCAGACTCTCCTTCCCCGTTTCCCAGCTCACGGTGGTGGGACGCACCTCAAGTTGTTCCAGATCAGCGAGCACAGCTTCATCAGATCCCTCAATGTCGATCTTGAGAAAGCCTGGACAGCCGTAACAGAGCACCATCTCCATCAGGCTGAGCGTGGGAACACGCACAGGATCGGAATGGGGCAGGCCGTGGGCTTCGGCATTCCGGCGCACCCAACGCTGGTCAACGCTACCCCATTCTGAGTGGGTGGGATGGGGATAAAAATCAATGTCCTGATGCGCATCTCTCTGGCGGGAACCCACCAAGGCGGCATTCACCAGAATCAGACGCTGAGCTGCAATGGCCGCCGCAAAGCGCTGGTGGCCCGCCATGATCAGCTCAGCGTTGGCATCCACCGCCACCACACGCCGACCAAGGGCGAGGTAGTAACCAGTGTCTTCACCGCGATGGAACCCCAGGTCGAAGACCAGATCAGGTTGGATCCCAGCGAATGCCATAGCTCTGCTCCATCACCCTATAAGTGGGTTCCAGCTGGTCCCTGATCCAGTTTTGCACTGACCTCGGCACGGTCTTTTCTTCGCCCCCCCCCCTGTTCGCAGCAGCCATTGGAGGTAGAGGTTGGCAGTCAAGCGATAGAAAGAGCAGCAACTGACGCCAGACCATAGCAGGTTGTTGGAACAGATCTTCACTGCGAAGCAATAGGAGCTGATTGGCGGAAAAACGCTCCATATACCGTGGCAATTGCTGCTCGTAGCGACTGCGGGCCAGGTAACTATGCTCCTGATGACTGGGATGCCTGCCGTTATCTGCCGCCAGACAGACCGGAGATCCCATCAGCCGAACAGACTCCGCCCGCAGGGCCGCCTCCAGGTCGAGCGTCTCCAAGCCAAGTCGATAGGAATGGAAATACTGGGACAGAGTGCGCGCTACCGGATCACGTAGCAGCACAATCAAGCGAGCCTGAGGCAGGAGAGCCTGAATGCGCCGCGGTGCTTCTGGATGGAACAGGTAGTAAGGGGTGATCTCACCCCTGACCTGGCCCGGGCAGGCCGCGAGGAAGTGATTTGAATACCACCTGGGCCCGCTGCCGTGGTGCAAGCTGAAAAAATGGAGCTCCTTCTCCTGCGGCAAGAAAACCTGTGGGTGACCCGACAACAAGGCATGCAACGTGGTGGTGCCTCCCTTTTGAGTTCCCACACACAAAAACTGTGGCAACCTATCGCTATCCGACCCGTCCAAAGAACCTTGCCGTGAGCCCTGACATTACGATAGCTGTTCCTGCCTATCAAGGGAAACAAACCATCTGCGCCTGCCTCAAGGCGATCGAGCAGGCGGCTGAAGGCTGGAATCATGAGATTCTGGTGATCGAAAGCTCCAGAGATGGCAGCAGTGAGCTGATTCAGCGAGATTTTCCCGGCGTCAATGTGATTGGTGCCCCATGCCGACTTTCAGCCGGAGAAGCACGCAACCTGGCTGTCCACCATGCCCGCGGTCGCTGGCTGTTTTTCGTCGACCAGGATTGCCTGGTTCCCATCGACTGGATACCAAGGCTTCTTCGACATCTCGAGACGGAGGGCGTAGGCGGCGCAGGAGGATCGATCGCCGTTGCGAATCCCAATAACATTTCAGGCTGGTGTGTATTTTTTTTAGAGTTCTTGAATCACTTCCCCAATCGTCGCGAGACATCAAGAACCGACAACTTTCTAATTGGAGCCAACAGCGCCTGGCGAACTGAAATTTTGAAACAAACGGCCTTCCCTGATCAGACCCTGGGAGAAGACCTTCATCTCAGCAAACAAGTCAGAGAACTTGGCCATACCGTGACTTACGATCCATCGGTCACTGTTTATCACTATAATCGATCAGGCTGGCAAGAGTTTCGGCGCTATTGTCGAGCGATGGGACGAGCGGCCGGATCGGATCAGCAGCACATCGGCGGCTGGCAAATCAAACTGATCAAGCGCTTTCCCCTGCTGGTTTTCGCCGTCCCATTAGCCATTCTGCCGCTGATCGCCTGGCGCTTACGAACTGCTCCAAGATCTTACTTGCCACGATTCTTGAGCCTATTTCACTGCTGCCTGCTGGGCCAGTTGCTGTGGGCCCAGGAATTCCGCATGGCGATTCTCCAAGCGCGCAAAAAAGGAGGTAGAGAATGAGCAGGTTGAGCATGTAGCAATAATTCTTGCCCGCCGCCGTGATTCTTTATTGATGGCAAAGCCTCGCAAGTCCAAAGCAGTGCGAGCTTCCGCGCAAACCACCAATCAGATGGCATCACCCCAACATCATCATGATGTTGTCTCCAGCGCAAAAAACCGAGAGAGCCTTATGGCGCCTCCCAATTGGCGCCTGCCCCGGGGAATTCGCGATCTGCGATGGTGGATGCTGCTGGTGGCGATCCTGGCCATCTACCGCTTCGCGGAAGGCTGACGCCTGCAGCAACCAGGGTTCGTTGCTAGGCACCCATTTGGCCAACACGCCCTCGGACTCAACCTTCCGGCTGCTCCTCTCTCAGCTCGATGTCGACGGTTTCGAAGCTCTGCTGCAGCCGTGGATGGCAGTCGAGCCTGGCGTGGCTGAGACCGTCGACACGCTGGTGGGTGACGGCACGGCCCTGCGTCGGCGGCTGGATCGCCTGGAACTGGAAGGTTCTCTGGTCCAGGCCGACGCGCTGCATGCGAACGCGGCCGTGACCTCACCTGGACGCTGCGGAAAATGCCCGATCCCACGTGGGTCGAGCAGAGTTGAGATCCTGGCGAACTGCGCAGCCTGGGCCGATCTAGCGACGGCTGGTGGCCCCGGCTGGCGCCCCTGTCGCCTCCGGTGAAGCAACAGGCACGAGATCGACCACCAGCGCCCGGGCGGGCCTGGAGCCTTCATTGCGCCATCAGTTGCCGACACCGCTGGTTTCGAAAACGGCCTCTCCGGGGCGTTGGTGATGGCGGTGCAGGGTGATGCTGCCGCCGGCCAGGGCGGCAATCGACAGAAGCGCGGCGAAGACGGCGAACGGGCAGGCGCAGTGTGCCCGGAGCAGATCGTCGTGAAACGGATCGTGCAGGCAGAGGCTCCTGCAGCGGCGGCGCCGGTAGTTTGATCCGATCTGGCGGAGCTCGCCGATGGAGATCAGCCTGCTGGGCACCGGGCTGCTGGGATCGGCGATCGGCGAGCGGCTGCTGAACCGCGGTCACCGGCTCACGGTGTGGAACCGCCGGCCGGAGCGGGCGGAATCCCTGGTGGCCCTCGGGGCCCACCGGGCTGCCACGGCGGCCGAAGCCGTTGCAGCCGGCGACTGTGTGCTCACGGTGCTCAGCGATGGCGCGGTGACCACCGCTGTGTTGCTGGAGCAGGCCGGCGAGGCCCTGGCCGGACGGCTGGTGCTGCAGCTGGCCACGATCGCCCCCGCAGAGAGCCAGGCGCTGGCCAGCGCCGTGGAGGCCCGGGGAGCCCGATTTCTGGAGGTGCCGGTGCTCGGCAGCCGCCCGGAAGCCCTTACCGGCACCCTTCAGCTGATGGTGGGCGGCGACGCCAACACCCTGGAGCGGGCGCGGCCGCTGCTGGCTGATCTCGGCGGAGAGCCTCACCACCTTGGCGCGGTGGGAGCGGCCCTGCACACCAAGCTGGCCCTCAACCAGCTGATCGCCAGCCTCACCCACAGCTTCAGCCTCAGCCTGCATCTGGTGCAGCAGGCCGGAGTGGAGGTGGAGGCGTTCATGGCAATCCTGCGCAACAGCGCCCTCCATGCCCCCACCTTTGACAAGAAGCTGGCCAGGCAGCTGGCCGACGACTACGCCAACCCCAACTTCCCCACCGCTCACCTGCACAAGGATCTGAACCTGTTCCTCCAGGCCGCGACAGCGCAGCATCTGGAGACCCTCGGCCTCAGGGGTCTGGCCGAGCTGCTCGGCCGGGCGGAGGCCGCCGCTGTGGCCGAGCTCGACTACAGCGCCCTGCATCGGCTCACGGGTCCGGCGCAACCCCTGTCCTCGCCATGATCCCGGAGACCGCCGGCCTGCGCCGCTGCCTCGGGCCGGTGGCGGTAACCGGCCAGGCCGTGGCCACGGTTGGCCTCACCCTCACTGCCGTGATCAACATCCCGGCGGCGGCCCAGGGAGCGGGGCGGGGCACCTGGATCGCCTACGCCATTGCCCTGGTGGCGATCGTGCTGGTGAGCGAAACCCTGGTGCTCTTCCGCCACCAGCCGGCCCAGGCCGGCGGCATCGCCGGCTATGTGGGGGTGGGTCTGGGCCCGCAGGCCGGGTCGCTGGCCAGCTGGGCGCTGCTGCTGGGCTATGGGGCCGCAAGCCTGGCCTGCCTCGCCTTCCTCGGCTTCTACCTCACCCAGCTGGCCTCACACTTCGGCCTGCCGCTGCTCCCAGCGGCGGCCCTCCTGCTCGGCGGCCTCACCTGTCTGGAACTGGCCCGCCGCGACGTTCAGCTCTCCACCACCACGATGCTGCTCAGCGAGGGCATCTCGGTGCTGATCGTGCTCGGGCTCTGCCTGGTGGTGCTGCACCATGGCGGGCCCGCGGCCGATCTGCAGGCCCTCAATCCGATCGGCGACAGCGCCGACCAGGTGCGCCGCGGCCTGATGGTGGCCGTGCTCAGCTTCATCGGCTTTGAGAGTGCCGCCAACCTCGGCACGGAGGCGCTCCGGCCGGAGCTGGCCGTGCCGAGGGCCCTGCGAACGGCCGTTTTCGTGGCTGGCGGATTGTTCCTGTTCTGGGCCGTGGTCCTCACCGAAGGGCTGGCCTGGCTGCCGGCGGCCCAGCGCACCACGCTGGATCCGATCAGCCTGCTGGCTGACCAGCTCGGCCAGCCTGGCGCCGGCCGCTGGATCGAGCTTGGCGCCTTGCTCTGTCTGTTCGGCAGCAGCCTGGGAAGCCTCACCGCCCTGGGGCGGGTGAGCTTCGGGCTGGCAGAACTGGGGGTGCTGCCGCGCTGGCTCGCGAACGTTCACCCCCGCTACGGCACCCCGCACCTGGCCCTGCTCAGCCTGGGCCTGCCGCTGATCGGCCTTGGGGCCTGGCTGGTACAGCGGGGGATGGGCGCCCAGAGCCTCTACAACCTGCTCGGAGGGTTTTCGGTGCTCGGCTTCCTGCTGGTGTACGGCCTGGTGGCGGTCGCCAGCCTGCAGGGACCACTGGCAGGGAGCTCCAGCCGGCGACGGGCCCTGGTGGGGGCCGGTTCGCTGGTGGCGGTGGTGGCCGTGGCGATCGGCTACCTCTGGAGCGCCATCGGCCATCAGAATGGATTGCTGCTCAGCTTTCTGGCCCTGATGGGGCTGGGCTCGGCACTGGTGGCGCGCCAACGCTGGAGCCAGCGGGCAAGCCAACGACAGAGCGGCTGATCCCTGGGCCAGCCAGGCCTGATCCTGCTGTTCTGATGAGGCTCTCGCTGGATTCCTCAGCGCCTCGCGGGTACCCTGACGGGCCTGATCCAGGCAGAAACACCCCATCGCCCGCCGCACCCGATCCAGCACCGGAGGATTCGGCAACGACACCGGGCCCAGGGCCCGAACCGCTGCCATGCCGCCGCCAGGTCCGGAGGAACAGCTGGTGGCGAAGCTGCGCCGCATCGAGGCGCTCTTTGCCCGACCGGGCAGCGAAGGGGAACGGGTGGCGGCCGAGCGGGCCCGGGAGCGGATCCAGGCCCGCCTGGCCGAACTGGCCGCCGAGGAGCCGCCAGTGGAATTCCGCTTCACGCTCTCCGACCAGTGGTCGCGCCACCTGTTTGTGGCGCTGATGCGGCGTTACGGCATCCAGCCCTACCGCTACAGCCGCCAGCGGCGCACCACCGTGATGGCCCGGGTGAGCCGGAGCTTTGTGAATGACACCCTCTGGCCAGAGTTCCTGGAGCTGCAGGCCACCCTCTCGGCCTACTTCGATGCCCTCACCGACCGGGTGATCGCGCAGGCCCTTGAGGTGGAGGCCGGCGAGGCCGAGGAGCGGGGTGAGAACCCGCCGTCCCTGCCGCCTCAGGAGCATCAGGGGTCGCTGCTCTAACAGGAATGGCTATGGGGCTGCAGCAGCATCAGGCTCCACGCACCGGATCTCGGCCAGCACATCGGCCAGCGCAGCACGCCAGTGCTGGGGCTCAAGCCCGAGGGCCAGCCGGCTGGCGGTGCAGTCGAGCAGGGAGTAGCTGGGTCGCCGGGCGGGGGTGGGAAAGTCGGCGCTGGTGAGCGGGCGCAGCTCCGCCGCTCGCGTCAGCAGGCCAGCTGCCACCCCCAGCTCCCCGATCGCCACGGCGAAGTCGTACCAGCTGGCAGCACCCGCATCACTCCAGTGCAGGATCCGGGGGGAATCCGGCAATGTTGCTGCACCCAGGCCGATCGCCCGCCAGCAGGCGGCCGCCAGGGTTCGGGTGCTGGTGGGGCAGCCCACCTGGTCGGCCACCACCCCAAGGGATTCACCGGCAGCCGCTCGCTGAGCGTGAAGCCGCAACAGCGTGCGGCAGAAATTCTTCCCCACCGGCCCATACACCCAGCCGGTGCGCAGCACCCGAGCGGCCGGCAGCGCCAGGGCCGCCTGCTCCCCCGCCGCCTTGGTGGCGCCATACACCCCCAGGGGATCCACCACCTGATCGGGCTGGTAGGGGCTTCCCTGGCGGCCGTTGAACACGAAATCCGTGCTGATCTGCAGTAGCCCGCCACCGGTTTCCAGCAACGCTGCGGCAAAGGCCCGGGGGGCGCCACTGTTCACCGCCTCGGCGAGCGCCGGCTCCCGTTCGGCCTGATCCACCGCCGTGTAGGCACCGGCATTGAGCACCCACTGGGGTCGGTGCTCCAGCACGGCCCGGTGGCAGGCCGCGGCATCGGAGAGATCCAGGGCCAGGGCGCCGCCGCCCTCTACCTTTCGGGCGGCGACGAGCAGCTCGATCCCCTCGGGACAGCTGGCGATCAGGGCCCGGCCCAGTTGTCCGGCGGCGCCGGTGAGCAGCACCTTCATGGGAAGAGTTCGTCAGCGCCAAGCTGCTCGAGCCGCGGCGCCGCGGCGTCCTTCTCCGAAAGCAGGGGAGTGGCCGCCTCGGCGAGGGGCGGCCAGGCGATCGCCAGGCTGGGATCATCCCAGCGCAGCGCGCGCTCAGAGCTTCGGTTCCAGAAGTCGGTGGCCTTGTAGAGCACCTCGGCGTGCTCACTGAGGGTGAGAAAACCATGGGCGAATCCCACGGGCACCCACAGCTGCCGGTGATTGGTGGCGCTCAGCTCGGCCCCCACCCACTCACCGAAGCTGGGGGAGCCACGGCGGAGGTCGACGACCACATCGAAGACCGCTCCCGCCACGCAGCGCAACAGCTTGGCCTGGGGTTGGGGCGGGAGCTGCCAGTGCAGACCGCGCAGCACACCCCTGGCCGAGCGGGAATGGTTGTCCTGCACAAAGGGGGCCGCAATCTGGCCATGGGCCGCCAGGAGCTCCTGCCAGCGCCGGCCGTTCCAGCTCTCGAAGAAGAACCCGCGCCCATCCCCGAAGATCTGGGGCGTGAGCAGCAGTGGACCCTCCAGCACCGCACCGGCCGAACCTCGGAGAGGCTCAGCCTGCATCGACGTCCTCCATCACCTGCAGCAGATAGTCGCCATAACCGCTCTTGCGCAGGGGCTCTGCCAGATTGCGAAGCTGGCCGTCGCTGATCCAGCCCATCCGCCAGGCCACCTCCTCCGGGCACCCCACCTTGAGGCCCTGGCGGTGCTCAAGGGTACGGATGTAGCTGCTGGCGTCGTGGAGGGAGTCGCAGGTGCCGGTATCGAGCCAGGCCGTGCCTCGACCCATGACCTCAACCCTCAGCTCACCATCCTCGAGATAGAGGCGGTTCAGATCGGTGATCTCCAGTTCACCGCGAGGTGAGGGCTGGATTGTTCTGGCCCGCTCCACCACAGAACGGTCGTAGAAGTAAAGGCCGGTCACTGCGAAGCGGCTACGGGGGCGGGCAGGTTTCTCCTCCAGGTTCAGCACCCTGCCCTGCTCATCAAACTCCACCACGCCATAGCGCTGGGGATCGCGCACCGGATAGGCGAACACCGTGGCCCCGCTGACGCCTCCGTTGCAATCTGCAAGCTGGGGCACCAGATCTCGCCCGTGAAAGAGGTTGTCGCCCAGCACCAACGCAGCCGGGGCCCCGTCGAGGAAATCAGCACCGATCAGGAAGGCCTGGGCCAGGCCATCGGGACTGGGCTGCACGGCGTAGCTGATCGCCATGCCCCAGTCGTCACCATCGCCGAGGAGCCGCTCGAAGGCCGGCCTGTCGTGGGGGGTGGTGATGATCAGAATCTCGCGGATCCCGGCCAGCATCAGGGTGCTGAGCGGGTAATAGATCATCGGTTTGTCGTAAACAGGCAGAAGCTGCTTACTCACCCCCTGGGTAATGGGGTGCAACCGGGTGCCACTGCCACCGGCGAGGATGATGCCCTTGCGCTGCTGGTTCAAGGCTTCAGATTTCATGCCGAGGCAAGCTTGCGGATGCGGTCGATCCGCCACTGATCCTCGAGTCGCACAAAAGTAAAATCAAGTGGCAGTTCGTCTTTGTTTTCACTTTTAAGCTTCACCGTGAGGGTGATCTGATTGTCCTCCATGCGGGGGCGACCACTCTTGAGATTGCGATAGCGGTTCAGCTGCAGGCCGGCCAGGAAGCGGATGAACTGCTGACGGTTCACGTGGGAGCGGTAGTTCTTGGTGGTGAGCAGATAGGCCCCATCCACCTGACCACTGGCCACCTGGGTGAAGAACTGCTTGATCAGCGGATTGATGCCGCGGGCGCTCAGCACCAGCTTCACCGCACTGATGGTCCAGTAGAGGAGTAGCGCTCCGGCGCCGGCCAACAGGGCCTTGGTTCCAATGTTGCTGATCAAACCCCAATCCATCTCGGCTGTGTGGCGGCCGGCCAGATTCTGACCGACTGCCGGGGCGCCGAGGTCGGGCGTGTGCGGTCACAATGGCGGCCATTGTTCACCTTCCCGGGGTGCCGCTGGAGCCGCTGCTACCGCTGTTCCATCGGCTCGACCGGGAGCATTTTGAGGGCAGCCTGGCGCCGATGGGTCGACGCCTGGTCGAGCTGCGCTGGAGCGATGGCCGCATGTGCCGCACGGCGGGCCTCTACCGCCGAGGCCACCACAGCGATGGCCGGGAACTCTGCGAGATCGTGCTGTCGCGGCCGTTGCTGGAACCACTGCCGCGGGAAGCCACCCTCAGCACCCTCTGCCACGAGATGATCCATGCCTGGATCGACCGGGTGCTGAAGCTGCGCGAGGTGCACGGCCCGGCCTTTCGCTCCAGGATGGCCGCGATTAATGGGGCCCAGCAGGAATTCCGGGTGAGCCTCCGGCACTGCTATCCGCTTCCGGCCAGCTCGCGGCCGATGCCCCGCTGGCTGGCCTGCTGCCCCAGCTGCGGCGTCAGCGCTCCCTACCGCAGGCGGGTGAAGGGTCTGGCCTGCCGGCCCTGCTGTGAGCGCTTGTTCGGGGGCCGCTGGCATCCGAGCTGCCTGCTGGAGTTTGTCGAGGCATCCCAGCCAGACTGACCCGGAGTCGCCCCTTACCCTGCTGCGATGGGCGTGTTTCTCTGGACCCTGGAACTGGCTGGCCTCACCATCACGCTGGTGGGGATGGGCCGCGAGCACTGGTTGGCGACCCGGCGTCGGTAACTTGAGCCGATGAGCTCCTCTTACCGCCCGCCCGCCCGTCGGGGTTCCGATCCCCTCGAGCAGGGTCTCGACCGACTGGTGAGCGCCGGCCGGCAACTGGTGGATGGGGTTTCCGGCGCTCGACCGGGCTCGCGGCCGGGGGCTCCGGGCGGCGGCCGGCGCGCTGGAGCCCTGCCCCGTCTCGACTCCCTGGGCCGCTGGGTGGAAGACAAGCTCGATTGGATCATCGAGGACGGTGACGACTGGCGCGAGCCCTGGCAGGACGCACGGCCGCGACGCCGGCCCCTGGAGGCCATCTCCCGCCGCTCGATCACAGCCCCGTTACCCGAAAGGAACCTGGACCGGGAACCGGTGGTGGAACAGCCCCAGGGCCGGGAGCGCCCCCCCGCCGGCCGGCCCCTGCCCCGCTCCAGTCGTCGCCGGCTCACCTAGCCTCAGCCAAGGTGTCTGGATCCTGGTGATGAGCAGCCTGGTGGTGGTGGGCTTCCCCAAACTGGAGGAAGCCGAGCAGGTGCGGCGGGAGCTGGTGGACATCCAGCGCGAGCACCTGATCGCCCTTGAGGATGCGGTGGTGGTGGAGCGCGATGCGGAAGGCGCGGTGCATCTGCGCCAGGCCCTCAACCTCACCGCCGCCGGTGCCCTGGGCGGCGGCTTCTGGGGAACGCTGGTGGGCCTGCTGTTCCTCAATCCCCTGCTGGGGGCGGCCGTGGGGGCCGGCGTCGGCGCGGCCTCGGGCTCCCTTTCCGACATTGGGATCAACGATGCCTTTCTGCGGGAGCTGGGCGAAACGCTGCCCCGTGGCCAGGCCGCCCTCTGCCTGCTGGTGCGGGAAGCCACGCCGGATCGGGTGATCGAACGGCTGCGCGCCCACGCCCCCCACGCCAGGCTGCTGCGCTCCAATCTCAGCCACACCGATGAAACCAAACTGCGGGAGCTGCTCGAGCAGGCAGCGAAGCAGGCCGAAGCGCTGCGGCTCAGCTGAGCCCGCCGCCCGCCCTCAGGAGGCCTGCCCCCAACGGCGGAGGCGGGCTGGGTCGAGGGTGGCCACGTCCACGAGGGTGGTGCTGGGACCGAGCCAGCGGGCGATCGAGGGGGAGAAGACCTCCCGGATCACGGTGAGGGGCTGACCGCCTCGGAAGAAGCGGTAGTGGCGCGCCCAGAACGGACCGGCCTGGCCGAAGCGCTCGGCCAACCAGGGGGCCTCCACCAGCGCCAGCCCATCCACCTCCCGGAACAGCTCGGCCCGCTCACTCGTGAGGCTGCGCCAGATCGGCTGGTCGCGCTGGCTGAGATGCCGCTCGGCCTGGTGCTGGTTCCACCAGCTCTCGGCCCAGGCCAGGGTTTCGGAGCCACAGCGCAGCCACACCTGCCGCCGCAGCAGCGGCTCGGCCAGTTCGCTGATCTCCTCAGGTGGCCGACCGCCCTCCGGATGCGGCGGCTCGGCCGCCATGGCGATCAACTCAATCTCAACCGGCAACCCGCTGAGGGTCTGCAGATGGCGGGTGGGGCTGCCATCACCCAGCAGCAGCAACCGCCACGGCCCGGTGAGCCCCACACCGGTGGCGGGGGAGCTGTTGCCTTCCAGCACATCGCGATGGGCCGCCTGCCAGAGCGGCTGGGGGGAAGGGAGCAGGGCCTCCAGCCGAGTGTCCCGCGTTGCCGATCGAGTCGCCTCCACTGCCGGAGCCCAAGGCTCTACAGCCTAGAAACCGTTGATGATGCTCACGCGACGTTGCTCCCCGCCGCGCTCGATCACGGCGCTGTCGCCGCTGGCCGACACCAGCCGCCATCCACTGCCCCCGATGGGTTCTCCCACCGCGGCCGTCGTGGAGCTGCTGCCCACCTGAAAGATCGCCGAGCCGCTGCGGCCGGGCACCTGCATGATCCCCACCAGCAGGGGAGTGCCGCCGTCAACGGGCGGTGGCGGCGGCGGCGACGGGCTGGTGATCCCGGCGCTGGCCGGCACCCGCAGGGGCGCGGCGACAGGAGCACCGCTGCTGGGCAGGGTGGCCAGCTCCTGCATCCAGGCTTCCGCGGGCGGTGGTGGCGGCAGCGCAGCGGCGGTGGCCTCGGTGGGTTCTGAGGCAGGAGCACTCTGCTCGGCAGCCACAGGGCCGAGGTTGCGGAGCCGCTCCAGCATGAGCAGGTTGCGCTCCTGGCGGAGGCTCTGCTGGCTCTGGCTCCAGAGCCCAACCACCAGCAGGCTGCCCCCGGCCGAGATCAGGCCGGCCACACCGATCCCCGCCAGCACCAGGCCGGGCCGCTCGCCCAGCCACAGGGGCCAGCGGCGAGAGGGGTTCTGAACCGTGGTGAGCTCGGGCGGCGGCTGGGTGGGGCGATCGAGCACCTCCACCTCGATGGCGGTGCCGGCCTCGAACACCCGGTTGAGCACCTGATCGGCCTTGAGTTCCCAGTAGGCCCTGGAGGTGGGCACGCCTCGCATCGGGCTCACAGGCCTGGGATCACACCCCCGGCCGGCTCAAGTTACCCAAAGCACCGGGGCTTGACGAGACCTCGGCCGCCGACAGGCGGCGACGCTTCTGAAGCTCCAACCACAGCACCAGCGCCGTGAGGTCGGCTGGACTCACCCCCGGCACCCGTGCGGCCTGCCCCACCGTGACCGGCCGCACCTGGTGCAGCTTCTCGCGCGCCTCCCGCGAGAGGGTGCCGATCGCGGCGTAGTCGATTTCGGCCGGGATCGGCCTCTGTTCCTGGCGTTTCAACTGGTCGATCTGCTGCTGCTGGCGGGCCAGGTAGCCGCTGTACTTGATGTCGATCTCAACGCCCTCGAGCACGTCGAGGGGCAGGGCCGGATCGGCCAGACCATGGCGCAGCAGATCGGCCGTGTGGAAGCCGGGGCGTCGCAGCAGATCGGCCAGGGTGATCGAGCCCTTGATCGGCGCACCGGTTTCCACTTCCACGGCTGGAGCCACCTCGTCGCTGGCCTTGAGCCGCACCGTTTCGAGGCGCCGTTTCTCGGCCTCGATCGCATCCTGCTTAGCCGTGTAAATGTGCCAGCGACGTTCATCGATCAGGCCCAGCTCACGGCCCAGGGGGGTGAGGCGGCGGTCGGCGTTATCACCCCGCAACACCAGGCGGTATTCGCTGCGGCTGGTGAGCACCCGGTAGGGCTCCCGGAGATCCCGTGTGATCAGGTCGTCGATCATGGTGCCGATGTAACTGCCCGCACGGGGGAAGGTCACCGGCGGCTCGCCACGCACCAGCCGGGAGGCGTTGAGTCCGGCCACCAGCCCCTGGGCGGCCGCCTCCTCATAGCCGGTGGTGCCATTGAGCTGGCCGGCTGTGAACAGCGCCGCGACCCGCTTGGTTTCCAGGGATGGCTTCAGCTGGGTGGCGGGGAGGTAGTCGTAGTCGACGGCATAGGCCGGCCGCAGCATCACGCACTGCTCAAGGCCGGGCAGGGTGCGCAGCAGCTCCAGCTGCAGCCGCTCAGGCAGGCCGGTGGAGAAGCCCTGCACATAGATCTCGGGGGTGTCGCGGCCCTCGGGCTCCAGGAAGATCTGGTGGCTGTCCTTGTCGGCGAACCGCACAATCTTGTCTTCGATCGAGGGGCAGTAACGGGGCCCCTTGCTGTCGATGAAGCCGCCGTAGATCGGCGTGAGATGCAGGTTGTCGCGGATCAGCTGGTGGGTGGCCTCCGTGGTGCGGGTGATGTGGCAGCTCATCGGCTCGCCGCTCACCCAGGCCGCGGGATCGAACGAGAAGTAGCGGTGATGGGCATCGCTGGGCTGCTCCTCGAGCCGATCGAGCGCCAGGCTGCGCCGATCCACCCGGGCCGGGGTGCCGGTCTTGAGGCGATCGAGCTGGAAGCCGAGCTGACGCAGCGAGTCGGTGAGCCCCTCGGCCGCCTGCTCACCGGCGCGGCCGGCACTCATCGATTGGCTGCCCACCCAGATGCGCCCGCCCAGAAAGGTGCCGGTGGTGAGCACCACCGCCGTGGCGGCATAGCTGCTGCCGAAGTAGGTGCGCACGCCGGTCACGCGGGCGTCCTCGCCGGGCGAGCCCGCCACCTCCAGGCCGGTCACCATCGCCTCCCGCAGGGCCAGGCCGGGGGTGTGTTGCAGCAGCTGCAGCATCTGGCGCGCGTAAAGGCGTTTGTCGGTCTGGGCGCGCAGGGCCCAGACGGCCGGGCCACGGCTGGCATTGAGCACCCGCTTCTGAAGGGCGGTGGCATCGGCGAGCCGGCCGATCACGCCCCCGAGGGCATCCACTTCATGCACCAGCTGGCTCTTGGCGGGTCCGCCCACGGCTGGGTTGCAGGGCTGCCAGGCGATGCGGTCGAGGTTGAGGGTGAACAGCGCTGTGGAGAGCCCCAGTCGGGCGGCGGTGAGGGCCGCCTCGCAGCCGGCGTGGCCGCCTCCCACCACGATCACCGCGAAGTGCTCGGTGGGGGGGGCGTGCCCGAGGGGAGCGCCGTTGCCGGTGGCTGCAGGCGACGGGGGGCGACTCTGCGTCATGGGGCCAGGCTAGGGCCCGCCCCTGAGGGCCCTGGCTGCGGCAGCCAGGCGTAGCGGATCGTGTAGCGCTGCCCGCTGCCCCACAGTTCCGGGCGGCTGATTTCCGCCAGGCGCAGCGGCGCCGTGCCGGTTGCGCCCGGCCCCAGCTGCAGCAGCAGCTCCGCCATCTCCGCCGGATCGTCGTCGCGGTCGACCAGCACCAGCACCGGGCCGGAAGCCGCGGGCCCGTCCCGGTGAGCGCGCGGTGTCACCACGGGCGCGGCCGGGAACACCAGGCGGGCATTGCCGCCGATCAGACCGTTGCTGGCCACGATCAGGGCGGGTGCCCCTCCGCGCGGTTGCAGCCCTGGAGGGGGGCCCGCATCGCGGATCGCCGCCACCAGCTGGGGCAGCGGATAGTTCGGGCGACTGGTCTTGCCGGTGAGGCCGGCCAGGGCCGTGCGCCCCGGCAGCAGGAGGGATGCGGCCCCAGCCGCTCCCAGGCCTGCGCCCACCAGCCAGCGCAGCCGCCGGCGCGGAATCGGGGCCGCCAGGGTGGCCACGCTGAGCGGCGCATAGAACAGAAGACACTGGAACCAGCGGTCCTTGACCCGGGTGGCGCCGGTGGCCAGCACGAACACGAGCATCACCCCCACCAGCACCAGCGGCAGGCGCTGCAGCAGGGCCTGACCGGGGGCGGTCGCGGGGGATGCCAGCCGCAGCTGGCGGCGCTGGGGCCAGAGCACGGCCAGAGCCACGAGCCAGAAGGGGCTCAGGAAGGCCAGTGCCGCCTTGACGGCACTGAACAGCCCCTTCCAGGCCATGCCCGCCATGCTCTGGGTCTTCTCCAACCCCGCCAGAGCCTGGTCGCCGTGCTGCAGCATCCAGCTGAGATGGGGGGCCAGCACCAGCAGGGCGGTCGCTGTGGCCAGGGCCAGGCCAGGCCGCCACAGCACCTTGCGCAGGGCCGGGAGGGTGAAGGCGCTGATCGCCAGGCTCGCCAGGAACACCACAAAGCTGTATTTGCTCAGCAGGCCTAGGCCGGCCAGCGCCCCCAGGCCGATGAACTGCCCGGTGGTGGCCCGGCGCATCAGGCGCAGCACCTGCAGCAGCGTGAAGGCCGCCACCGTCGTGGCCAGCACGGAGTGGGTGAGGTCGCGCTGGGCTTCCCAGATGAACTGGGGGATCAGGGCCAGGCCACAGAGACTCAGCACCTGTTGATCGCGCCGGAATCCCAGCTCCCGGCCGATGGCCAGCACCGCCCCCACCAGCAGGCTGAGCAGGATCGCCTTCAGCAGCAGCAGGGGCCAGAGCGCCGGCCCGGTGACGCTGAAGATCAGCTTCACCAGGTAGGTGTAGAGAGGGGGTTGGGCGCCGTACCCCAGGGCCCAGTGCTGGC
>JAYKGZ010000005.1:0-2565 GCA_035284925.1 Cyanobacteriota bacterium
CAACGCTGAACTGCGCGCCCATGTGGGCAAGGAGATCGGCCCGATCGCCAGGCCCGATCTGATCCGCTTCACCGATGCCCTGCCCAAAACGCGCAGCGGCAAGATCATGCGCCGCATTCTGCGGGCCCTGGCCGCCGGCGAGGAAGTGAGCGGCGACACCTCCACCCTCGAGGATCGCTCCGTGCTGGATGCCTTGCGGGTGTGAGCTCACCCCCTATGGAGCGTCGGCAGGCCTCCCAGCAGATCAGCGATCCGCTCAATCCCTCGCTGGCGGGCAGGGTCATCGGCCCAGTCCCCCAGGAGCTGGCGGCGAACGCCGGCACTGGCTGGCGCAAGGTGATCGCCGGGCAGTTCCACCAGCTGACTGTTGTCAAGCGGCCTGGCCTGAAGGACTCCAAGCAACCGGCTGCTCTGATCGATGCTGTCCCGTCTGAACCGCACCAGCAGGTTGGTGGGCTGGACATAGCCACGCCCCACCAACGCGAGGGTTTCCTCAGGTGAGGGGCTGAATTCACTGCGGAAGTTGAACTGCTGGCCCAGTTCCGCCAGCAGCGGAACGGAACGCTCCGCCGAGAAGTTGTTGAAGGCCAGGGCCGCCAGGGCGTCGCAACCCCGACCACCGTCAGGGGCCAGAAGGTGGAGCTTGCAGCCGAGGCTGTGCCCGAGCCGCAGCCTGCCGGCACCCCTGGAGGTGTCTGCGCGCGCCTCACGGAAGCGGCGCCAGGCGTCATTGGCCTGGCTCTGGTGGTCGAAGCCCGGCACGTAGCTCCAGGCCTGGATTTCCCAGCCGCGCTTGGCCAGAGCCTCAAGCAGCCGCCGATAGCTCAGCTGGGGAGTGGCGGCCAGATAACTGCCGCCGATGAACTCCACCACCCCGCGCCGGGAGATCTCCGGAGCGGGCGCCAGCTGCCAGAGGTCACCGTTCTGGCGCCACGACCGGCTCATCTGTTCTGGAGACTCTGGAGCGCCTGGATGGCTTCACGGCGGTGGGCCGCACCATCGAGCAGGTTGTTGAACACATGGCGGATCACCCCCTCGGGGTCGATCACATAGGTGACGCGACCCGGCAGCAGACCCAGCACGCTGGGGACGCCGAAAGCCCGGCGCAGCTGGTTGCCGCGATCCACCAGCAGCGGGTAGGGCAGGTTGTGGCGCTGGGCAAAACGCTGATGGCTGGCGGCGTCATCGCCGCTCACCCCCCACACGTCGGCTCCCATCGCCTGAAGATCGGCGAAGCTGTCGCGGAAGGCGCAGGCCTCCATGGTGCAGCCAGGCGTGTCGTCCTTGGGGTAGAAAAACAAAACCAGGGCCTTTCCATTCAGCTGATCACTGCGACGTTCCACCCCGGACTGGTCGGGGAGTGCGATCAGGGGGGCACGGTCGCCGATGGCCAGGGCCATGAAAGCTGCGAAACTGGCGGCACCCTAGGCAGGGCAGGCAGCATGAGGCAGTCCTCACCTCGCGCCATGGCCGAGCAACCCAGCCTGTGGGACCTCCACGACCTGCCAGTCACGCCAACCGCGAGCGGGCTTGGGAACGCTCATCTGGATCGGCCATCAGAGATGCGACCGCATAGTCAGCCTGCCGAGCCTTCGCAGCCGACGTTCTCGAAGCAGGCCTCCGACCTGTCAGGTTGTCCCACCACGCTGCTGATTCTGGACACTGAAACCAGCGGCCTGGATCCAGCCACCGACCATTGCCTGGAGGTGGGAGCTGTGCTGTTCCACGTGCCGGCCCGGACCGTGCTGGCTCAGCTCTCGTTTCTGTTGCCGGCGGACACCAACCCAGCCCGGGCCGTCAACGGCATCGACCCTGCCGTGACCCGCGTGGCTCAGCCCTGGCAGCAGAGCCTGGAGCTGTTCCTCACCATGGTGAACGCAGCGGATGCGGTGGTGGCACATAACGCAGCGTTTGATCGGCAATGGTTCGGCACGGCAGCGCTGCCGGCGATCGACAAACCCTGGATTTGCTCGATGGAAGAGATTCACTGGCCAGCTGAGCGTCATCTGCGGGCCAATCCCTCCGTACGGGATCTGGCCCTGGCTTATGGGATACCGGTATGGGCAGCCCATCGAGCCCTGACCGACTGCATCTATGTGGCCCAGGTGTTCGAGCGCTGTGAGGATCTCGAAGCCCTGCTGGTGGCGGCCATGGAACCACGCCAGCTGTTCCGGGCCCAGCTCAGCTATGCCGAGCGGCACCGCGCCAAGGAAGCCGGATTCCGTTGGAACCATCCCGTAACCGGTGCCTGGTCACGGCGTTTGAGTGAGCGGGAAGCTCTGGCCCTGCCGTTCCCTGTACTGCCCGTGAGCGCCTGAGCCGACGGGATCTGGAAAACCCTGCTGAAACCATCCCCCATGGGCCGCCCCTGGCGGACTGATCTTCAGACAGCGGGAACGGTGTCGCTCCAGCCCGATGCCCCCTTCGCGGTGCTCACCGATCAGCCGAGCTGATCAGAGCGATCAGCAGGCCTGCTGGCGGCCGGGCCCGGGTTTGGCCCGGCTGCCGTGAATATCTGTTAACTTTCGATGAGAGGGCGTTACCTGAGCCTTCTCTTCTTCCCCT
>JAYKGZ010000006.1:0-4774 GCA_035284925.1 Cyanobacteriota bacterium
TCAAGGCTGAGGATCTGGCCGGCACCGGGGCCGACCTGGCGGTGAGCGCCAACATCGGCTGCAGCCTGCAGATCCGTCGCCACCTCGCCGACCAGCCCCAGCCGATCGCCGTGGCCCATCCGATGCAGCTGCTCGACTGGAGCTTCCGTGGCGCGGCTGGATGACACCCCCGCCCAAGGGCGGCTGCTGTCGATTCTTGGGCTGGGCTTCGGGTTGGCCGGCGCGGTGGGCGGCACGATCGGGGCCGGCATCCTGCGCACCCCCGGGTTGGTGGCGGCCCAGCTGCCTTCGGCCCCCCTGGTGCTCACCGCCTGGCTGGCCGGGGGGCTCTACGCCCTGCTGGGAGCAGTGTGTGTGGCGGAGCTGGCCACCAGCCTGCCCCGCTCCGGCGGCTGGTATGTGTACGCCGAGCGGGCCTTCGGGGGGAGGGCCGGTTTCCTGGTGGGCTGGACCGACTGGCTGGCCCACTGCATCGGCCTGGCCTGGGTGGCGACCACCGCCGGCGACTACGGCCGAGCCCTGCTGCCCCAGCCGCTGGCGAGCTGGCCATTGACGGGCCAGCTCCTCGCTCTGCTGATGCTGGCGCTGTTCACTGTGGTGCAGCTACGGGGGCTGCGGGCGGGCAGCGCCAGCCAGGAGTTGCTCAGCCTGCTCAAAGCGGGTGTGTTGTTGGCGCTGGTGGTGGCCTGCTTTCTGCTGCCGGTTCCCCATCCCCTGGCGGCGCCGCCGCCCCTGGGGATGGCTACCGGCAACGCCAGCGGCCTGGCCGGCCTGGTGCTGGCCTCGGTGCTGGCCCTCCAGGCCGTGATCACCACCTACGACGGCTGGGTGTCGCCGGTGTATTTCGCCGAGGAGTTCAGCCAGCCGCAGCGCGACCTGCCCCGCTCCCTGATCGGCGGCGTGCTGGTGGTGCTGGTGCTCTATCTGCTGATCAACGCCGCGCTGCTGCGGGTCCTGCCGATCGAGGTTCTGGCCCGATCACCCCTGCCGGCGGCGGACGCCGCCAGCCTGCTGGTTGGACCGGCGGGTGGCCTGGTGATCACCCTGGTGGCCCTTGTGGCCATGCTCGGGTTGATCAACACCGTGGTGATGGCGGCCCCGCGGATCCTCTACGGCCTCGGCCGCGATGGGCTGCTGCCCGCCTTCACCACGGCGGTGAATGGCGGCGGCACCCCCACCGCAGCCCTGGGCCTCACCGCCGCCACCGCTGCCGCCCTGGTGCTGGTGGGGTCGTTTGATCGGCTGCTCACCATGGGTTCGATCCTCTATGTGAGCCTGCCGCTCTCGGGCATCGCCGCCCTGCTGATGCTGCGGCAGCGGGAGCCGCAGCTGGAGCGGCCCTTCCCGGCCTGGGGCTACCCCCTCACCCCCCTGCTGGTGGCAGGAGTGTCGCTGGCCTTCCTGGTGGGAACGGCCGCCAGCGCTCCGCTCAGCATGGCCGCGGCGGTTTCACTGGTGGCCCTGGGGCTGCTGCCCAGCCTCCAGGCCTTCCCCGGTCCCCAACGCCCGGCTGGCTGAACGGTTTTCATCGGTCTTTTTCTCCGGTCTTTACAGTGCTGCAAACCGATCGTTGGGGATGGGTGGACTGAACAGGCTCCTCCGGGCCTGGCCCCATGGGTTGCGACGCCTGATCACCCCATCCCCCGCTGTTGGCCTGGAGGGCTACTGGCCGGTTCTCCAGATCCTTGTGCTCGTGTTCCCCCTGAACACGATTGTCACGGTCGCGGTGGCCCTGGCCTGGATGTTGGCCTGGATCCGGCGCTGGGGTTGGCGATCGCTGGCCACGCCCGTGGCCTGCGGCTGGTTGGTCTGGTCGCTCTGGGCAGCGGCTGCCACGCTGTTCTCACCCTTCCCGGGACCGGCCGCCATCGGCCTGGTGGATCTCCTTCCCTATCTGCTGGTGTTTGTGGGGTTCGCCGCGGTGGTGCGAACCCTGTCCCAGCTGGAGCATCTCGCCGCCCTGCTGGTGCTCAGCAGTGCCCCGGTCTCCGGGCTGGCGCTCCTCCAGGGGGTGCTCAACCGCCCCGACTGGCACCTGCCCCGGCTCGTTGATTACACGGTGACGTTGGGTCTCAGCACTGATGGGCGCGCCAACTCTCTGTTCAATCACTACAACGAAGCGGCCATGTATCTGGCCATGCTTCTGCCGCTGATGGCCTGCTTCGCGTTCGGAACCGGTGCCGGCAGGTTCCGATCGGCGCCGCGCCGGCTGATGCGCACCGTGTCGTGGCTGCTTCTGCTGGCTGCCCTGGCGGCGATCTTCCTCACCGGCTCCCGCAATGCCTGGGGGCTGGTTGTTTTGATCACGCTGGTGGCCATTCTCTGGTTGCGGCGCTGGCTGGCGGCGCTGGTGATCGGGGTGGTGGTGCTGGCCCTGGCCTGGGCGGTGTGGGGACCGCTCTGGGGGCTGGGGGGAGAGTGGCTGCGCGGGGTCCTTCCAACCAGCCTGGTGGAGCGTCTGCTCAGCACCTTTGATCCTTCCCAGCCATCGTTCGCCTCCACGGCGGATCGTCTCAATGCCTGGACCATCGCCCTCGAGGGGGTGCAGAAGCGGCCGATCCTCGGTTGGGGCCTCAAGACCTTCCAGTCGGTGGCCGGCAGGCTCGGGCTGGATCACCGCAATCTGCCCCATGAGCACAACGTTTTCCTGATGCTGGCCCTCGGCACCGGCATCCCTGGACTGCTCGGCTTTCTGGCCCTGCAGATCGCCGCGATCCGCTCCGCGCTGCAGACCAGTCTTCCCGCCTACGGCCAGAAGCTTGTGGCGGCTTGTGTGGCCGGCAGCCTCGTGTTCATGGTCTCCGGGTTCTTCGACATCTTTTTCTACGAACCGCGCGTGCATCTGCTCAGCTGGTTGTTGCTCGGAATCGCCTACGGGGTGAGCCAGGGCCGCCTCGGCTGGGATCCCTCCATGGCACCATCGGCCCGTGATCACCCCTGAGCCCAACGCGTTGCAGGAGTTGGTGCGGCACCTGCATCAGCAGGCCACGCCCTGGCTCCCGAGCGGCCTCGGCAGCCGCCTCGACTGGGGGCCTCCCGTCGCGGCTGAATCGGAGCTGGTGAGCACGGCCCGTTTGGATCGGGTGCTGGAGTTCAACCCGGGGGATTTCACCATCACCGTGCAGGCCGGCACCCCCTTCCAGGTGGTGCAGAGAGCCCTGGCCGAGCACCGCCAGTGGCTGGCTCTCGACTGGCCCTGGGGCAGCGGCCCCGGCGGAGAGGGCAGCGGCAGCATCGGCGGCCTGGTGGCCCGCGGCCTGGCCGGCGGCTTCCGCCAGCGCTACCTGGGCGTGCGCGACCAGCTGATTGGCATCGGCCTGATCCGCAGCGACGGCACAGCGGCCCGTGCCGGTGGGAAGGTGGTGAAGAACGTGGCCGGATACGACCTGATGCGCCTGCTGTGCGGCAGCTGGGGGTCGCTGGCCCTGATCACCGAGGTAACGCTCCGCACCCTGCCGGTTCCACCCGAGCGGCGGGGCCTCTGGCTCAGCGGTGAGGCTGCTCCGTTGGTGGCGCTCAGCCGCTGGCTGTTGAATTCTGGATTCAGTCCGGAGCGCCTCGACTGGCTTCGGCTGGCTGACGCTGAGCCTGGGCTGCTGGTGAGCCTGGCCAGCATCAGCTCCCAGACCCTGGATGAGCAGGTGGCCGGCATTACCGCTCAGGCTGAAACCCTCCGCTGCCGCTGCGCGCTCCTCTCACCGGAGGAGCTGCAGCAACGCCTGGCCCAGGGTCAGGGATCCGCTGCCGCCGCCGCCTGGCTGCTGCGGATCGGTGTTGCTTCGATGGGCTGCCGGGAGCTGCTGGAGGAGCCCGCCCTCGCCAGCATCCCGATCACCCTGGGTGCCGGCAGTGGCCTGGCGATGGCCTGGGCGGGCGCCGCCGATCTGCCGGCCTACCGGGTGGAGGCCCTGCGCCGCCGCTGCCAGGCGCTCGGCGGCTTCCTCACCGTGCTCCGCCAGCCGCAGGGCTCCACCATCCCCGCCTGGCTGGATGCCCCCTCCCGCCCCCTGATCGAAGCGGTGAAGCGCCAGTTCGACCCGAAGCAGCAGCTGGCGCGAGGGCGTCTGCCCGGCGTGACCCCTGCCCGGAGCTACAGCGCCTCCACCCGGTAGCGGCAGCTCAGCTCCAGGCTTTCACCGGGTTGCACCATCAGCAAGCGCTCACCACTGTTGAGCGCGCCACGGCCAGCGGTCCAGGGCTCCAGGCACACCATCGGCCGCGGCGGATCGGTCCACACCACCGCCAGATCCAGCGGAGCGCTGGTTTCCAGCGTCACGGCATGGGAGCCGGCCTCCAGCCGCACCGTTGCAGCCGGCCCGGCCAGCAGATCCACCCCATCGGGGAGCCGGTTGAGCAGGTCGGCTGTGCGGGCGCTCACGCCGGCCGCCTGGTCGAGGGCCTCGGCCGGAAGGCCGCTGAGCCGCACCGCGTTGAGATCAGCAACAGCGAAATAGGGATGCAGCCCGAGGGAGAACGGCAGGGGGGCCTGATCGGGCGCTCCGGCGTGGCTCACCCGGGCCCGGATCGCCAGGGCCTGGGGCTCCGGCCGGAGCTCCAGCTGCAGCCGGAAGGGATGGGGAAACAGGGCCAGGGTTTCGGGGCTGTCGGTGAGGCTGAGCCGTACGCCTGACCCATCGGCCAGTTCCTCGATCTGCCAGGGGAGATCGCGGGCGAAGCCGTGCTGGGGCAGCTGACTGCCTGGCAGGCCGCCACAGATCGGGAACAGCACCGGGATGCCGCCTCTCACGCTCTTGCTGGGATCGGCAAACCGCTC
>JAYKGZ010000007.1:0-11102 GCA_035284925.1 Cyanobacteriota bacterium
GCCATCTGCGGCGAGCAGCGGGCGATCGTGAGCCCGATCCGCGGCACCACCCGCGACACGATCGACACCACGGTGGAGCGCGAGAACCACACCTGGAAGATCCTCGACACCGCGGGCATCCGCCGCAAGCGCTCGGTGAATTACGGCCCGGAGTTCTTCGGCATCAACCGCAGCTTCAAGGCGATTGAGCGCAGTGATGTGTGCGTGCTGGTGATCGATGCCCTTGATGGCGTCACCGAGCAGGACCAGCGCCTCGCTGGCCGCATTGAAGAAGACGGCCGCGCCTGCGTGGTGGTGGTGAACAAGTGGGATGCGATCGAGAAGGATTCCCACACCATGCCTGCCATGGAGAAGGAACTCCGCGCCAAGCTCTATTTCCTCGACTGGGCACCGATGTTGTTCACCTCTGCCCTCACCGGCCAGAGGGTGCAGAGCGTGTTTGCCCTGGCCCTGCTGGCAGTGGAGCAGCACCGCCGCCGGGTGAGCACCTCGGTGGTGAACGAGGTGCTCACCGAAGCCCTCAGCTGGCGCACCCCACCCACCAGCCGCGGCGGGCGGCAGGGCCGCCTCTACTACGGCACCCAGGTGGCGGTGCGGCCACCCAGCTTCACCCTGTTCGTGAACGATCCCAAGCTATTCGGCGACACCTACCGCCGCTATCTGGAGCGCCAGATCCGGGAGGGACTCGGGTTTGAGGGCACTCCGGTGCGCCTGTTCTGGCGCGGCAAGCAGCAACGCGATGCCGAGCGCGATCTGGCGCGGCAATCCTCCCGCGGCCGCTGAAGGGTCATGGATTGGTTGCGGCAGCTCCCAATCGGCCAGTACGTGGCCGAGGAAACGGCCGGTTCCGGAGAATCCGGGAGCTGGCTGCGGCGGCTCGACCCTCGCCTCAAGCTGCTCTGGACGATTGCCTTCCTGGTGACGCCGGTTCTGGCGGGGCCGTTCTGGCGGCTGGCGCTTGTGGTGCTGCTGCTCCTGGTCACCGGGTGCAGTGGCCTGCCCTGGCGGCTCTGGCGCAGCACGGTGACGCTGTTGCTGGTGCTCTCCTTACTGGTGGGGGTGCTGGCTGCGGTGCTGCCCACCGGTGAGGTGGCTGCGGCTCCACTGCAGCGCCCGCCGGCTGAGATTCTCCTGTTGCCAGGGGTTCCCGGTACTCCGGCGCCGGATCGGGCCGGTGCGCGCTGGGAGCTGGTCCGGGTCGGCCCGCTGCTGATCACTCGCCGCTCGCTCAAGCTGGGCCTCAACAGCGCCACTCTGCTGTTCACCCTGGTGCAGAGCGCCAACCTGATGTTGCTCACCACGCCCCCCGAGGATCTGGTGTGGGCCACCAGTTGGCTGTTGAAGCCCCTGGGCCGGTTCGGGATGCCGGTGGATCGGCTCGGGTTCACGCTGCTTCTCTCCCTCCGCTTCCTGCCCCTGGTGCAGGAGGAACTGCAGAACCTGATCCGGGCCGTTGCCCTGCGTGCCGTCAGCGTCAAGGCCCTTGGCTGGAAAGGCGGCCTGGCTCTGGTGCTCGCCCTCGCTGAACGGCTGCTGGCCAACCTTCTGCTCCGCGCTGAGCAGGGCGCTGAGTCACTCCTCGCCCAGGGGGGGCGGTGGCTTCCCCCCGATCAGCTGCACGACCGTCCGGAGCGGCTGCAGCCGTCGGATCGGCGCCGCAACGGTCTTGCTATCGCCAGTCTGATTGTCCTGGCAGGGCTGCGTTGGAGAGTCGGTGGCCTTTAATACCATCAGTTCTCCGGTATCCGTGAGCGCCGAGCGATACCTCACCCATCCCACCTTTGGGATGCTCTACCGGGTGGCCCCGGTGGGTGAGGCCCGGGATCTCTACGCCACGCTCTATGCCCAGAGGATCTTCTTCCTGGTGACGCTGCAGCATCGGGGAGCCACCTTTGAGGTGATTCCCCTGATGGATGCCCGCCACTACGCCGAGCAGAATCTGGCCAGGGCGCGCCGGGAGGGGCCTGATGCACTCAGGCACTGGCGCGATCTATTTGATCAGACCTTCATTTGATCAGGCCGTCCCCTGAGTGGCTGATCCAGAGTCCATTGGTGCACGGCTGAAGGCCCTGGGGCTGGAACTGCCCCAGGGAACCCGGTTGCTGGCGGTGAGCAAGGGCCATCCGGCTGCCCTGATCCGCGAGGCGGTGGCGGCGGGCCAGCTCAGTTTCGGGGAGAGTCGCCTGCAGGAAGCGGTGGCCAAGCAGAGGGAGCTGGTTGATCTCCCAGGGTTGGACTGGCATTTCATCGGTCGCCTTCAGGCCAACAAGGTTCGTGCTGTGCTGCGGGCCTTCGGCACGATCCATTCCGTGGACTCCCTCGAGCTGGCGCAACGCCTGGCTCGGATCGCCCGCGAGGAGGAGCTGTGTCCAAAGGTTTTCTATCAGGTGAAGCTGCGGCCTGATCCGACCAAGGGTGGCTTCGATCCCCGGGAACTGACCCGGTGCTGGCCTGAACTGCGCGAACTGGCGCCGCTGCGCAACGTCGGCCTGATGACCATGGCCCCCCTCGGTCTCGGGGCGGAGCAGCGCCGACTCCTGTTTGAGGAGTGTGCCGCCCTGGCCGGGACGCTGGGATTGGAGGAACTCTCGATGGGAATGAGTGACGACTGGCGCGAAGCGGCTGCAGCGGGCAGCACCTGGGTGCGCATCGGCAGCGCTCTGTTCCGATCCCAACATTGACCCCGGTTCGGAGCTCTTGCGATTACCCACGTGGGACGCTATTCATGCCTAGGTTCAAACAGGTCCTTTCCGTGCCGCTGTCGTTGTTGTCCCGTCTGCGTGCCGTCGTTTCAGGTGACGACTACCTGGATGGTGAGTACGACGACCTTGACTACGACGGTGGAGAGCTGCCGGAAGAGCCCAGCAGCTTTCGTCCGGCACCGCTCACCCTCTCCTCGGAGCTGGGCGGAGAAGATCCGTTTGCCGGCACCAATGTCATCGGCATGCCCGGCCTGGCCTCCACCGCCGCCGAGGTGACGCTGATGGAACCGCGGAGTTTCGACGAGATGCCCCGGGCTATTCAGGCTCTGCGTGAACGCAAGACCGTGATCCTCAATCTCACGATGATGGAGCCTGACCAGGCCCAGAGAGCCGTCGATTTTGTCGCCGGTGGCACCTTCGCGATCGATGGTCATCAGGAGCGGGTGGGCGAAAGCATCTTTCTGTTCGCACCGAGCTGTGTGACGGTGACCACGGCCACGGGTGAGGGCACCTCATCCCCGACGATCGTGAGCCGTGAGAACGTTGAGCAGCAGGAGGCAGCCCCCAGTCCCGCCTGGGGCCGCCAGGGTGGCGTGATCTGACCCAGCCGATCCGTTCTTGACTGTCGCGACAGTTCCTTCTGGACACCAGTCTCTTGAGCCTCCTCAATTGGGCGTCATCGGGCTGGGTCGCATGGCCAGGTCCCTGCTTCTGCCTCTTCTGGAAGACGGTCTGATTTCTCCGGGCGACGTGCAGGCCGCCGTGGCATCACCTGATTCAGCGGAGCGTCTGGCCGCTGAGCTGGAGATCGCCGTGAGTACCGACCCGGCGCCCGCCTGGCGTGCTCCCACGGTTCTGCTGGCCGTCAAACCTCAGCAGCTTCAGGCAGCGGTGAACCAGGCTTCCGCTGGGCAGGGGCCTGGCGCGGGTCTGCTGATCTCCGTGCTTGCCGGCGTGCGTCTGGCCCGCCTGGAGGCCCTGCTGCCGACCAGGCAGTGCGTGCGAGCCGTTCCCAACACCCCGGCCCAGGTGAGAGCCGGGCTCACGGGCCTCGCCTTTGGTAACGGCCTTGATGCCGGGCAGCGTTCCACGGTGGAGCGGTTGTTCTCCCTGGTGGGCGAGGTGCACACCTTGCCGGAACAGCAGCTGGATGCCTTTCTGGCGCTCACGTCGTCGGGTCCGGCCTTCCTGGCCCTGGTGGCTGAAGCCATGGCGGATGGAGCCGTGGCCTGCGGTCTGCCCCGCCAACTCGCCTACCGACTGACGCACCGCACCCTGGCCGGCACGGCGGCTCTGCTGAACGAGCAGGCCCTTCATCCTGCGGTGCTCAAGGATCAGGTGAGCAGCCCTGGTGGTACCACCATCGCTGGCCTGCGGCAGCTCGAGCAAGCCGGCGTGCGGGCCGGGATGATCGAAGCGATCGTGGCGGCGGCGGAGCGCAGTCGCGAGTTGTCGTGAGCGGCGCTCAGGGAGTGGCGGTTGGCTTGGGCTGCCCCAATCTGGGCTCGGTGCCGGCGACCAGCCGCTGCAGGTTGCTGCGGTGCCGCCACAGCACCAGCACCGTGGTGATCAGGGCCAGGGCCAGGTAGGGCCAACGGATGCCGGCTGCCTGCCCCGGGAACCAGGCCAGCATCAGCAGCGGCAGGGCGAGGGCGGCCATCACGCTGGAGAGCGAGACGATCCGGCTGATGCTGAGCACAGCCAGGAAGATGCCGAAGCAGGCCAGGCCCACCGGCCAGGCCAGGCCCAGCAGCATTCCCAGCCCGGTGGCGACGGCTTTGCCACCCTTCCAGCCGAGCCAGAGCGGCCAGATGTGTCCGGCCAGGGCAGCCAGCCCTGCGGCCACCACCCAGCCGTCGGTCGTGAAGGCTGCCGCTTGCCCCAGAGGCGTGCCGAGGGGCTCCAGCACCGCCTTGGCCAGTTGCACAGCCACCGCACCCTTGCCCACGTCCACCAGGAACACAACCAACGCCGGCCCCTTGCCCACCACCCGCAGAACATTCGTGGCGCCGGTGGATCCCGAGCCCTCGCTGCGGATGTCGACACCCATCAGCCAGCGGCCGGCCAGGTAGCCACTGGGGATCGAACCGAGCAGATAGCCCGTCAGCAGGGTGAGAATTCCTGGAATCGGGGTCATGGAGCAGGCAGAGAACAGCAGTCGGTCAGAGGTCGTCGGACTCGAGGGCCAGTTCGCCTGGTCTGGCGGCAAACGCCAGCCAGAGGGGGAACTGCAGGATCGGCACGTCCACCACCTGCTCAGCTGCGTCGACAACGATGAAGGGTAGTTCTCCCCGTTCCTCCAGCCGGTCTGCCCGGTCGACCAGGGCATCACCCCGCTCGAACAGCACGATTCCACTGCCGGGTCCGAAGTCTTCCCTGCTGAGACCCAGACAGTCCTGGAGCCCGCGGCGCCATTCCCCCAGCCGTTCCGGCTCCCTGGCCAGCACCAGGGTCTGAAAACGATCGCCGTACAGCTCTCCAAGGATGGCGATCGCGGCGGCGGTCACTAGGGCGTTGCGATTCCGGCTGCCCAGGCTGGAATGGGCTCCCCGCCCCCCCTGGCTGAGGAACCATTCCTCCAGGAGGCTGGCCCCGCCTTGATCGAGCGTGCGACGCAGCTGCCAGGGATCGGCGTAGAAGTCGGGCTGTCCCTGAAATCCCTCCAGCCGCTCCCGGATCAGCCCTTCGTCGGTGGCGAACAGGCCGGCCGCCGCCACGGGAGCGTCAGCCGTTGCGGCCCCGGCTGCCTCGGCGACTGCATCGAGGGGGGAGGGCTGGACAACCACGGTCTGGGGAACCAGCTCCACCTGCTGGGCACTCACCGCCAGATCCTGGAGGGCACCCACCAGGTAATCCTGAAACCCCTTGATGCGGCGCGCCACCTGATCGGACTGACCGACAAAGCTCGAGGCGATCTGCTGCTCGATCTGATTGCGGCGGGTTTCCAGGGCACTGATTTCCGCCAGCACAGCCTCGCGGCGCTGATGCAGCTCGCTGAGGGCGAGCTCCAACAGGGCGTCCTGGGGGGTGGCGTCGGTCATGGCTTGCCCGCGATCTGCTCATTCAGATGGCCCAGATGTTGGGCCAGGAGGCGTTGCAGAGCGGCTGGATCGAACAGCACCGGCAGGAAGTGGATGCTGCGCTGCTCCCGGAAATAGAACAGGGCTGGCAAGGCCGGCCAGAACAGCCGCCAGCTCAGCCATTCGCCATAGGGAAACCGGCGCAGCAGCGACCGGCCACGCCACACCAGCAGGCTGTCCTCGTTGAATTCCAGCTTCAGCAGGGCGCTCTGAACCAGCAGAAACAGCCCGAAGGCCACCACGCCGCCCCCCAGCCAGCCAGCATCGGACCAGAACGGGAGCAGGCCAAGGCAGGCCAGTCCGAGGGCGATCACGGCGAGCGGTACCCCGATCCAGGGAGCGAGCAGCTCGCCGCTGCCGGGGGCCTCGGGGATCCCGGCGGTGGAATGAGGGGATGAGGTGGCGTTGGTCATGGGCGGATCGGGATCAGCCGAAGAGCAGTTTGGTGAGCAGGGCGTCCATCAGGGCCACCGTCACCAGAATCATCACCACAGCGCCGGTGGTGGTGGTTCCCACCTCCTTGGGACCGCCGCGGGTGGTGAGTCCCCAGCCGCAGGAGATCACGGCGATCTGCAGCCCGAACACCACGGCCTTCAGCAGCATCGAGGGCAGGTCGTCGGTGCTCATCCAGGTGCGCACGGAGTTCCAGAACACCGAGGGTGGGATGTTGTAGAGGAGGGTGCTGCTCACCTGGCCGGACCAGATCCCGACCCAGAAGAAGAGCAGGCACTGCACCGGCGCCATGATCACCATGGCCAGCACCCGTGGCACCACCAGATAGTCCACCGGATCGGTGCGGAGCATGGTGATGGCGTCGATCTGCTCGGTCACCTTCATGGTGCCGAGTTGGGCGGCGTAGGCCGTGGCCACCTTGCCGGTGAGCAGGGTGGCGCTCAGCAATGGCGCGATCTCCCTGGAGAGTCCGAGGGCCAGGAGCCCTCCGACAGCCGCACTGGCGCCCTGCTTGGAGAGCTCTGCCACCACCTGGATGTTGAACACGGTGCCGGCCGCCAGCCCCGTGATCACCACGATCAGAAAGCTCCCTGGCCCGGCCTCCATCAGCTCCTGCATCAGGTCGTTGAAACTGATGCGGCCGCTGGCCATGGCGCTCACGGCCTGTCCGCCGATCAACAGGCTGGCCAGCAGGCGCGACAGCCAGCGCGGCAGAGCGGGCGGCGAGGCTGGGCGTCGGGCTGGAGGACGGCTCATGGCCGGGAGGGCCTGGATTGGGGAGATCTCTCAGGCCAGCGTCGCATCACCAGCAAACCCAGCACCACCAGGAGGGCAGGAATCAGGCCCATGCACAGCCGGATCGTGGTCAGCGCGCTGGCCGGCTGGGCGCTGTTGGCGAGGGCCTCGTTGTAGCCACTGGCGGTGAGCAGGGTGCCAAGCAGGGCGATCACCACGCTGATGCACACCTTCTGAGCCAGCACCATCCAGGCGCTGTACTGACCGGCCGGCTTCTGGGGATCCGCGTCGATGGCATCGGGCAACAGCGACCAGGGGATGAGATAAGCCGTTGAAGCTCCAACCCCGGCGATCACGATCGTGGCCAGCAGGGCCAGCAGCCTGAGCCCATTGCCGGGGATCGCGAAGGTTCCGCTGCTGGGATCCAGGGGGGGCAGCACCATCACGATCAGGCAGGCTCCCACCCAGAGGCTGCCGCCCCAGCGCAGGGCCACCAGACGGCCGCTGCTGTGTGAAACGGCATTCCAGAGCCAGAGTCCGCCTAAGGAACTGATCAGGAAGGGGAGCAGGATCAGCTTGCTGAGGGCTTCCGGCACCTGAAGCACCACCGGCAGAAAGAACAGGGAAACGGCCTGCATCAACTGCAGTCCGCACCACAGCAGTAAATAAAGCCCCAGAACCATCAGGAAACGACCATTGCGGGTCACCCGCCCCAGCAGTCGCCTGGTGGTGCCGCGACTGCTCTCGGGGCGCTGACAACGACTGGCGGATGGCATCAGCCCCCAGCCGCACAGCAGGCAGGAGAGGGTGATGATCAGCCCAGACAACAGGCCCACCGGCTGATAACTGCTGGGATCCCCGAGGTTGCTCACCAGCACCCCTGCCAGAAGAGCGGCGGTGATCGTGGCCAGGATCGATCCGGTGAAGCGGGCGGTGTTCAGCCGCGTCCGCAGCCCCACATCGGTGGTGAGCTCGGCCGCCAGGGCGGTGTAGGGCAGGTTCACGCAGGTGTAGAGGCTGTTGGCCACCACCGAGATCAGCAGAAAGATCGTGAACTTCACCCCAAGGTTGTCCCAGGGCGGCAGCCACCACATGGCGGCCATGGCGATTCCCAGGGGCAGGGCGCTCCAGAGAATCCAGGGCAGCCGTGGCCCCCAGCGGTGCTGGCTGGTCTTGTCGCTCAGCCAGCCCACGATCGGATCGTTGATGGCGTCCCACAACCGCCCGGCTCCGAAGGCCATGCCAGCCAGCCAGGGGGGAAGCCCGGCGGCCACGTAGAAGCGCAGCAGGTAGAACCCGATCAGGGCTGCTCCCATCCCGGTACCCACGTCGCCCAGCCCGTAGGACCAGAGCAACCGGTTTCGGCCGCGGCCGCGGAGATCGGCAGCGTCTCGGACCTTGCTCGCCACAGGGGAGGCGTTCATACCCAGGCCATAATGCAGCAGGGCACTGCACGGACTGGCTCCAGCCGGTTCACCAGAATCCCTTTGTGCGTATGCTTCGGCACGTCGCAACGACATCGTGCACAGCCCCCAGTGGGCCGTGCCACCGGGACTCACCGACCTCCGCGAACAACGGATTTCGAGAGTTTTGATTTGATGTCAACAAATTGCGGGCGTAGTTTAGTGGTAAAACCTCAGCCTTCCAAGCTGATGATGCGGGTTCGATTCCCGCCGCCCGCTTCCTGTTCTCAATAAGGGGTTTTCGGCTCCAAGCCCTTGCTGCGACTGGCGGTAGGGCTTCCAGCCTCTGCCAGCGCCTGATTGCCCGTGCCAGGCTGCGACTGGGAGGACGCGATCAGGGCGGCAGTGCTTGCCCTGGGGGACTGGGATGAGCTGATCGCTGCCTTCCGGGAGCACAAGCTGAGGCCTAGAAGCTGAACCGTGGCGAGATCAAGCCGTCGACCTGGCATCGGGTCTACAGGCACCCCATGAACCACGTGCTCGGTGCGGTGGCTGCGGTTGCCCCGCCGCAGAACGCCAAGCAGCTGCTGGAGACCCTGGCCCGGATCTGGGCGGACAAGCCGGGCGGACGCACCCGCCAGATCCAGATTCAGTCGACTGCCGCCCTGCTGCGTTGGGCCGTGGCGGAGCGGCGGCTGGGCGAGGACTGGGAGCCGCCTCAAGATCTGACGGTGTTCGTGGGCCGATCGCGTGCGGCGAAAGCGATCACGACGCCCCTGGAGGTGGATCACATCCTTGCGTTGGTGCGGGCCATCCCGGATGCCCGCTGGCGCTTTGCCTTTCAGCTGATGGCGGCCTACGGACTGCGCCCGGAGGAGCTCCAACATCTGCAGATCCGCCAGGGTCGGCTCTGGTGCATGTATGAGAAGGTCGCCTCCCGCGGTAAGACCCGGCCAAGGGTGTTGCGCCCGCTGCCCTGTGATGACTGGGCAGACGGCTGGCGCCTCGAGGAGCGTTTCCCAACCCAGGAGCTGCCGCCGATGCAGCCTGGTTTGGGCGGTGGCTACGTGGGCCATTACCTGATGAATCGGCCGCTCTGGAAGGAGCTACGGCGTGAGTACGAGGCCAAGGGCGAGAAACTGGTGCCCTACTCCTGCAGGCATGGCTACGCACACCGGGCCCATGTGATCTGCGACCTGCCGCCCAAGGTGGTAGCTGCGGCGATGGGGCACAGCGTGCAGACCCACCTGGCGGCCTACAGCCGTTGGTGCGGGGATGACGTGGTCGATGACGCCTTTGCCAAGGCGGAGCAACGCCTCCAAGCAAGCTGAGCTCCCCACCCCCTCTAAAAGCGACTCTTCGGATACGACGGGCGCCTATCCCTCCCGGTCGACCGACCCGACAAACAGAGCCCCGCCCTTAGCCGACCCTGCCGCGGCATGGCTCAGATCCATGGCCAGCCCGGGCAGCGACTGATATGAAACGCTTATACCGAGTGAAGAGCCCAGCGACTGCGGGACAACCACGGACGTGCTAGGAAATGTATAAAGAAACAACGCTCAAGAGGTCTAATTGAAAACAAGCGCTGAATTAGATGAGTTTCTCATTGGCCTCGGGGCCAGTGGCATGAGCTCCGAAGGGCTTTCAACGATCGAGAGTTATATACGCGCTTGCTGGGACAAAGGCGTCGAAATCGTATTAGACCCTTCACTCCAAGGAGCCTACGGAACCTACAATCCAGAAACAAACATCCTTACCATAGGCGCACCTGCGCTGTCCGACAACATCCAGCTTATAGAGACATTTGAGCACGAGTTCATCCATGTGCTTCAAGACGAGATAGATGGCCTGCACAACTCATCTATGTCGCCGCTTGGATTACCAGTAAATGCTGAGGGATTTCAAGCTGTTAGCACCGCCTACGCCACGGCCGACCCAAGTACTCAAGCCTTGGAGCTGGAAGCTCACAGCACCGAACATGCTCTTGATAATCCTGAAAGCGTTTTAATGCGAGCCGCTTCTCCGGTTGAACAGCAGCTCGCTGTCTCCTACGTGGCAGAAGGTCTTGATCCACTGGAAGCAAGTCTTCAAGCATCCTTGGAAGCTCCACTCTTAGAGAGCCTTCTTGGGTGATGGCTCCCCACTCCCGCTCTAAACACCAAAACAAGAGTGAATGATTTCAACGAAAGCATCCAGCTCTCACTGACCCGTTCCAGCACGGGTGCCTCCACCACTTTCGAGACGCAGCCAATGGCATCATCAGTGCCCGAATCTTTTGAGTTTGTCCAGCTCGCAAAGAATGGGCACGCATTTCAATCGAAAGACGTCCTCCAGGCCATTGTCGAAAAGGAGAAGCGGCGAATCAAAGACGAGCAGATGGCCTGGCGAATTGGCGGAGCCATCATTGGAGGACTACTTGGCCTAGGCGACGGATTTGACGTCGGCGATGTATTTATGGGCTTAGCTTTTTCCAACTTGGGAGGCCTTGGACACCAAGTAGCCTCTCGCGAACAGATGGAGTTCCTAGAGAAGTGCAAGGCCGCCTGGATAGTCACAGCAGGATCCCCAATGGAACTAGCAAGCCGGATAGGCCAAGCTCGATCAAGGGTGATCGCATATAGCGATGGATGGCAGACTCCCTTGATCTTTAATCATCACCAGGGACCCAGGGGTGACTATTTAGTCCCATTGGGCCTTGCCCATCAGCATGCCCGTGGCTTCCTCCAGGA
>JAYKGZ010000008.1:0-4832 GCA_035284925.1 Cyanobacteriota bacterium
TCCGGCGGCCTCTTGAATTTCCCAGGCTGGGCGAAATACCAGAACGTTTCTGCGGCTCAGGCGCGCAACTCGATCGTGAGCTGGCAGATGCTCACCTACGTCCTCAGTCAGTTCGGCACGTTGGATGAGGTGAAGGCCGGGCTCCCGAAGGTGCTCGTGAATGGAGCGCCACTGGGGTCCTTCGGCGGCACCGTGGGCGTTCACATGACCCTGCATGACAACCAGGGCCGCTCGCTCTCGGTGGAATACATCGACGGCGCCCTCGAACTGAAGGACAACCCCACGGGCGTCTACACCAACAACCCACCCCTGGCCTTCCAGCTGGCGAGTGTGGGCGATGCCGCCAACATGAGCAGCAATCCGGCACCCACCCTCAAGGTGGGCGGGATGGCCTTGCCTGCTGCCAGCTCGGGTGAAGGCTTCTATGGGTTGCCCGGAGATTTCCTCTCCTCCTCACGCTTCGTGCAGGCCTTCACCTTCGCCCGATATGCGCCTACGAATCTGAGCACGCACCAGCAGGTGGGCACCGCCTTTCGCATCCTGGGGCAATTCGATCTGCCGCCCGGAAGCATCAATCTTCCGGTGGGCAGCGCCTACGGCGGAGCCGACACATCCGCCAGCTACGAAATCACCGAGTGGACGGTGGTCGCCGACATGAAAAACCTCGTGTACTACATCCAGACCTACGACAACCCCGACCTGCGCAGCCTGAGGTTCGATCAGCTGCCCCTGGCAGGCGGGCAGATCAAAACCATGCCGCTGGATCAACCGATGCGCATCACCACCCTGATGCCCTGAGGCTGGCGAGGCCTCAACTCACCGGCAAATCGCCTGGGTGGCCCGCCACCGGATCGGCCGGCTGCTCGCGTAGCGGCGGCAGCGGCCCGCTCTCGGGCAGGGCCTCACCCCGCTGAGCCAGATGGGCCAGCAGCCAGTTCACGGCGGTGGCGCGACGGGTGCGGCGCGGATAGAGCTCACCGATGCGATAGCCGGCGAAGCCCAGCTGCTCCTTGAGCAGCTGCTTGTGCTGCTTCGGGATCGAGCGCGTCAGCGCCACCGAAGGCGGCCGCTGGGCAATGAACTGGGGCTCAATCGGAAACGACTCCCGCCAGGCGTCACCTGTAGCCGGGCCCGCGCTCCAGGTGCCGGAGCTATCCAGCTCATAGCCCAGGCGCGGCCAGATCAGCTCACACACAAAACGGTCGCTGAGCCGATCGGCCAGCACCGCCTCCAGCAGCGCCCGGCTCAGGGGGTGGGCAGCTGGAGCGTCAGCCAACTGGCCCATCCCGGAGCGTCGAGGGCTCCTGATCAGACTCCCGCATCACCGCCACCTCCGTGGGGCAGACGCGGTTCTGAAAATCGCAGCGGTAGATCGCCGGCTTCTGCCAGCTCAGCGGGATCTCAAGCAGGTCGCGGCTGCCGGTGATCGCCTGCACGGCCAGGAGCACCATGATCAGCCCATTGCTGATCACGTGCAGCTTGCGCCAGGGCAACTGGCGGCCGATCTCAGGACGGGCAGCCAGATTGAACAGCAGCAGACCGCTCAACAGCACGCCACTCCAGTAGTGGGAGCTCCAGAACGCCCCGCTGAAGGGGTTGTCGGAGAGCCGCCAGATCTCCGGTTGACTGCCCAGTCCAAGCAGCCCGGCCCAGCACAACAGGGTGAAGCTGGCCCGCAGGGCGGGCTGCCTGACACGCAGCAGGGCCAGCAGGGCCACCAGGGTGCCCAGGGCCACCACCAGTAGCAGCACCAGACGCGGAACACCCCCGCTGAAGGATCCTGATGGTTCGATCGCCTTGCTCAGGAAGGAGTACACCAGAGCGATCAACACGGCCACCACCACGCCAGCACTGAGCCAGCTGCCATGGTCGCGATGCTCCTGGGGCACGGTCAGCGGTTGCCGGGTGATCCCGAGACGGCGCTCCCGCACCAGGATTCCGAGCCGCACCGTCGCCCCCACCACTGGATAGACGAACAGGATCACCAGCACCGGATGCAGCAGGGCGAACCAATCGATGGCCGTCATGGCGTGAACGCAGTCCTCCCAAACCTTGGCTCAAGGCAGCACAGCCGGCCAGCTTTGACGAATCAACAGCAGCGAAAAGTAGGGCTGCTCCTCCAGCGGCACCTCGGTGGCCGGAGCCAGCACCTGATCAGGCCAACCCACCCGCCTGGCAAACAGGCAGTTCTCCAGCAGGCCCCGCTGCTGGAGCAACGGTTGCAACCACAGCCAGCGCCGGCCGAGCTTGTGCAGGGCCAGCACGGTGCCTTCCGCAGCGGCACGCTCGAGCAACGGCTCCATCAGCTCCGGCCGCTCCGGCGTGGGGCGGATCAGCAGGCTTTCCTGTTGAAGCACCAGCGGCCAGGGCAACCCCTGGCTGGAGGCGGCGGCCGCCGCCGCGGACATCGCCGAGATTCCGGGCACCACCCGCACCGGGCAGGCCGGGTGGCGTCGAGCCAGGGCCAGCAGGGCATAGGAGCAGCTGGCATAGAGAGAGACATCACCCTCACAGAGCAGCACCACGGCCCGCTGCTCGGCCACCTCCGCCGCCAGAGCGTCGGCCGATGCTCCCCAGGCGGAGAGGCGCGGTGCGGCCTCCTCCACCATCGGGAACAGCAAGGGCAATCGGCGCTGCTCAGGGGCCATCCAGACAGCGGCGATGCCGGCGGCCATTCCCGCCGCCTCGAGCCTGGCCACCGGGTAAGCCACGGTGTCAGCCAGGGCGATCGCACGGACAGCCGCCACCGTGAGCAATTCAGGATCGCCCGGGCCGACGCCCACCAGCGTGAGCGCCCCGGGCCCCGCGCCGGGACCGGTCGCCGACTGAAGGGCCCGCCTCAGTTCCGAACTGATCACGGACGAACCAGGGATCTTGGAGTGGTCATGGAGCCGTTCGTAGGGTGAGGCCGGGTGTCACAGCCAACCATTGAGCCAGCTCCAGATTTTCCTCGCCGCCCCCTCCCAGCCGGTAGCTCCCGTGGTGTCCAGTCAGGATCCGGCGCGGATCGCCACCGAACTGGCACTCCGCGGCATCGGTTTCGAACGCTGGTCGGCCAGCAGGGGCCTGCCTGCAGGGGCCAGCCCGGAGCAGGTGCTGGAGGCCTACGCGGATGACATCGCCCGGGTGCAGGCCCGAGGCTCCTACCCCACGGTGGATGCGATCCGGATGACACCGGACCACCCCGACCGCCAGGCCCTGCGCCAGAAATTCCTGGCGGAACACACCCATGGCGAAGACGAGGTGCGGTTTTTCGTGGAAGGCCGCGGCCTGTTCTGCCTGCACATCGGTGATGAAGTGTTGCAGATTCTCTGCGAAGCCGCCGACTTCCTGAGCGTGCCAGCCGGAACAAAGCATTGGTTCGACATGGGGGAAGCCCCGCACTTCTCCGCGATCCGCTTCTTTGATCATCCCCAGGGCTGGGTGGCCGATTTCACCGGGGACCCAATCGCCGCAGCCTTCCCCACCCTTGATGAGCTGCTCAACTGAACTCCCGAGCAGACATCAGCAGATCCGCAGCCCTCACGCCACCCATCTGCCTGACTCCACTCCGGGAGGGAGAACCCCCGGGGAGTGCATGCGCACGTCATCCGCACCAACCTGGTCGCCGGCAAGAGCCTGAACCTCCACCCAAGCCAGCTGCTGCAACCGCTCCACCGTGACCTCGCGCCCATAGCGCTCCTCAGCGAGCAGCCAGTAGAGCCCGAAGTGACGCGCCTCGCTGGCCAGAAGATCGCCATAGAGCGCCCTGATGGCAGCATCGGGGCTATGGCCCGCCAGCAGAGCCATGCGCTCGTGGCTGCGGGCCTCGATCAGCCCGGCCACGAGAAAGGCATCGAGCATCCGCTCAGGTTCCCCCCGGCGCGTCGCCGCTGTGAGCAGGGCCCCATAGGAGGGGGCCGGCAAGGGGCGCAGGGGGATCCGGCGAGCCTGCAGCACCGCCAGCACCTGCTCGAAGTGCTCGAGCTCCTCCCGGGCCAGCGCGCTGAGAGCGAACCCCAGGGCCTCATCGGAAGGGTAGCGGAACATCAGCTGCAGGGCCACACCTGCCGCCTTGCGCTCGCAGTGAGCGTGGTCGATCAGCACCAGATCGGGTCGGGCCACCGCCAGCTCCAGCCAGTGGTCGCTTGTGGCGGCTGCGAGCCACTTCACCCGGGCGGGGCGAGGGTCCATCAGGCGGATCGAGCACGCAGGTGGGCCACCAGGCCCTCCAGCGCCAGGGGGTAGCTCATCGCCCCGAAGCCGCAGATCACCCCCACGGCCCTGTCGGCCAGCTGGGAGCGGTGCCGGAAATCCTCTCGGGCATACACGTTGCTGAGATGAAGCTCCACAAAAGGAATCGCCACCGCCAGAAGCGCGTCGCGCAAGGCGATGGAGGTATGGGTGTAGGCGCCCGCATTGATCAGGATGCCGTCTGCCTCGCCACGGGCGCTCTGGACACGATCCACCAGCGCCCCCTCGTGATTGCTCTGGAAGCACTCAAGAGAGGCGCCAAGCCGGGTGGCCTGCAGCAGGAGATCCGCCTCGATCGTCTTCAGGGTCTGGTCACCGTAGAGGCCTGGCTCCCGCAGCCCAAGGAGATTGAGATTGGGGCCATTGAGCAGCAGAAGGCGCATCGACGTTCGGCCGTCGCTGCGGCCGCCACTGAGCCGATCGTAAGGAGAGGGCCTGCCAAGCCCCTGGGGCCGCTCCCGCCGACTGGTAAATTGCTGCGGTGTGGTTCGGGTCGGTGCCCGAGTGGTTAATGGGGGCGGACTGTAAATCCGCTGGCTCTGCCTACGTTGGTTCAAATCCAACCCGGCCCACCTTCCACACGCCCTTGTAGCTCAGCG
>JAYKGZ010000009.1:0-2521 GCA_035284925.1 Cyanobacteriota bacterium
CCGAACTGGAGGGGCAGCAGGATGCCCAGCAGGTGCTGGCTCCGCGGGCGGGGCGGCTGCTGAGCCTGTCGGTGGCACCGGGACAGGCCGTGGTTTCCGGCCAGCGCCTGGGCACCCTGGGGCCCGGACCACGACAGGAGAATCGGCCGCGACTGGCCACCGCCCTGTTCAGCGATGCGGATGCCGTACGGTTGAGGGTGGGCGAGTCGATCCAGCTCGATCCCCAGCTTCAGACACGTGATCGCTATGGCGGGACCGCGGAGCGCTACGGCTCGCTCGAGGGCAGGATCGTGGCGATCTCACCCGCCGCGGCCGATCTGGCCGAAGTGAGCCGGGTGGTGGGCGATCCGGAGCTGGCCCAAAGCCTGATCACCCGCAGCCGCCAGGCCGCCTTCGGAGAAGGAGGTGATCCGTTATCCGTCGCCGGCGACAAGGTCACGGCGCCCGTGCAGCTGGTGACCGTGGAACTTGAGACAGCGCCCACCCCCAGCGGGTTGCGCTGGAGCAGTGGCCGGGGGCCTGATCTGCCCCTGGAGAACGGAACCCCGGCCGGGGCGAAAGTGGAAGTGGAGCGTCGCTCGCTGCTGAGCTTCGTACTGCCGTTTCTGCGCTGGCTGGGAGGAGCGGAGCGATGAACCACTCCTTCCGGGAGCGTCGTGATCGCTGGCTCGCGCCCTGGCGCCAGCCAGCCCCCTGGCTGGCCCTCGTCCTGCTGGGGATCGCCAGCGTGAGTTCACCGCCTCGGCTGTGGTTCTGGGTGGCGCTGCTGGCTGTGGTGCTGCTGCTGGGCTGGGCCCAGGCGCTGCGCCCGCCGCGATCCTGAATGGCCCCGCTTCGCGCGGCCCTGGTGATCGGTCTGGCGGCAGGCTTCACCGCCGCGTTGGCCAGAGGCCTCGGTCTCACGGGTGATTCGATCGCCTACGGCGCGGTGATCGCGGCTCTGATTGTGCGGCCGGATTTCAGCCGCTGGCCCCTGGCCATCTACCCGGTACTGGTGGTGGTGGTGGGCATCTGCATGGCCCTGGGGGTGAGCCTGGGACTGGCTCTGGAAGCGGTTCCCCAGGTGTTTGTGTTCGGGTTGATGGCCGCGCTGATGCAGCTGCTGGCCCTGCTGCTGCCGGCCAAGCTGCGAATGCTCTCCGGGGTGATCGCCGTGGCGGGAGTGCTGCCCCTGCTGAGCAGCGCCCCCAGCTGGAGCGACTGGCGTGACCACCTTCTGGCCATCGCCCTGGGACTGGCCATCGGCACGGCCATGCAGCTGTCCTTCACCACGGCCCAGGAATCGCAGGCCCAGGGCCCACCAGAAGCGAGCGAACCGCCCCCCGGACCCACACTGGGCCAGCAGCTGGTTTCGCCTTTCTTCTGGCGCAAGCTGGTGTTCGCAACCCTGGCCCTGCCGATCGGACAAGGGTTGGGGGCCGTCACCCCGAAATACGTGTATTTCGGGGTGGTGCTGCTTCTGAACGACAGCATCGGCGCAACCCTGCTGCGGGTGCGCGACCGGATGGTCGGTGTGAGCCTGGGGGTGCTGATGCCCCTGGTGGTGTTCAACAGCTTCGGGATCGGGTCCCTGCAGACGGGCCTGGTGATGGGCGGCACGGCGGCGCTGGTGCTGGCGCTGCAGGGCCCCGACCATCTGCGCACGGCCCTGATCTCCAGCGGCGTGGCCTTCATCGGCTACGGCCCGCTGGTGGCCTGGTACATCCCGCACCGCTGGCTCGACTACCTGCTCGGTTGTGGGCTGGCCCTGGCGATCGGGCTGCTGCTGTACCCCAGCTCAGCTCTGCGGCGCTATCAGCAGCTTCGGGCCGATCCCCAGGCCAGCCCCCAGGAGCTGGCGCGACTGCTGCCCGCCGCCCGGGAGGAAGCCCGCTGGCTTGGCCGGCCGCTGCTGGAGTGAGCGCCATGGGGCGGCGGCGGAGCCTGGCGGGCCTGCTGGCCGGCGCGTGCACACCACTGCTGCTGGAGCTGCTGGCCAGCGATGCCAAGGCCCATCCCCAGCCGCCAGCGCCGAGCTGCCCGGGCCTGGCCGCCCAGTTGGCGATCGCCGTTGGCATGCTGGTGCTCACCGCCGCGGTGCACACCCTGGTGACGGTGATCCAGGCCGAGCTGAGCCACCGGCCGCAGCTTGAAGCCTGGTGTGCACCCCACAGTCGGCGGCGCCTGCTGTTGATCATGGCGATGGCCCTGCTCACCGCCCTCGCCCTGATCGTGGAGATCCTTCTCTGGGCGCTCGTTTATCGGGGCCTTGGGCTGTTCGGCGGACTGGAGGACAGCGTGTATTTCTCTGGGATCACCTTCACAACGGTGGGCTACGGCGACATGACCCTGCCCCACTGCTGGCGACTGCTGAGCGTGGCCGAGGCGGTGAACGGGGTGCTGATGGCGGGCTGGAGCACCGCCCAGCTGGTGTATTCGGTGCAGCGGATCATGGCGTTGCGTCTCGCGAGGGAGGGGCGCCTGCCGCGCTGAGTGGCCATGCTGAGGATCTCGGCCCCCTGATCCGCGCCGGCATGACCCG
>JAYKGZ010000010.1:0-7298 GCA_035284925.1 Cyanobacteriota bacterium
TCACGTTGGTGAGGAAGGCGATCACGTCGTGACGCACCTCGGCCTCGATCTCCAGGATGCGCTCCACGGAGAAGTCCGCCCTCTCCCGGATCGTGGCCACGGCTTCGGCCGGTACCCGTCCCAGTTCAGCGTTGGCTTCGGTGGCGGCGATCTCCACATCCAGCCAACTCCGGAATCTGGCCTGGTCGCTCCAGATGGCGCCCATCTCGGGCAGGGTATAACGCTCGATCAAGGCCGCCGCAGGTTCTGGGACCAACCAAATGTATGGGCCGCCCGGCGCCGCACACAGATCAGGGGATCGTCGCGTTCTGAGAGCGGGCCCTCCTACCTTCGGCAGCCACCAGCTGCTTGTGAGCCACTTCCCACTGCACCAGAGGTCCCCATGCCTGCTGGCGTACCCAGCACCGCCCCCCCCGGCACTGAATGAGCTGGAAAGGGGGGAGATCAGCAGGCTGATTGCGCAACTTCACGAAGCTGCCGGGGCGCAGCAACTCGAGGACGGTGCTGGGGATCCTGGAGTGGGTGCGGCAGCGGCTGGAATGGCTGTAGTGCTCGCTCTCGGCGGTTGTGGTCGAGGACGGCATCATGGGGTGATTTCTGCTCTGTTCAGAGCCGCAGGAGACCTGGTTAATCCTCCGGTGCCGAGCCGGCCCGCCGCCCATTGCACGGAATCTGTTCCGTTTCCCGTGCCGTTCGGTCACACTCCACCAACCTTCCACAACCTTGCCCGCCAAGCAGCGCCTCGACCTTGAACTTCTGGCTCGCCGGTTAGCGGACAGTCGTCAGCAGGCGCAACAGCTGATCCGCGCCGGCCGGGTCCGCAGCGGTGACCGCATCCTGGATAAGCCCGGCACCGAGGTGCCTGTCGGTTGTCCGTTGAGCGTGGAACGCCCGCCCCGGTTTGTCTCCAGGGGCGGAGAAAAGCTGGAGGCGGCACTGGCGCGATGGCCGATTTCCGTGAAGGATCGGGTCTGCCTGGATGGGGGGATTTCCACGGGGGGCTTCACCGACTGCCTGCTACAGCGGGGTGCGGCCAGGGTGTATGGCATAGATGTGGGTTATGGCCAGACGGCCTGGACCCTGCGCCAGGATCCCCGGGTGATCCTGAGGGAGCGCACCAATCTGAGGCGACTGACCCCGGAGGATCTGTACGGCCCAGGCGACCCCCTGCCCGATCTCGCCGTGGCCGACCTCTCCTTCATCTCCCTGGAGCTGGTGCTTCCGGCGCTGCTGGCCCTACTCAAACCAGGGGGAACAAGCCCTGGGCTCCAGCACGACCTCGTCCTGCTCGTGAAGCCTCAGTTCCAGGTGGGCAGGGCGCGCGTGGGAAAAGGCGGAGTCGTTCGCGACCCTCAGGCCCATCAGGATGCGATCTGGGGGGTTGCCAGCATGGCCAACAGCCTGGGGTTGAGACCGGTGGGACTGGTGGCGTCACCGATCACCGGGCCGGCCGGAAATCATGAGTATCTGCTCTGGCTTCAGGATGGCGCCAGGGGAAGAGCTGAGCCGGCCGACAGCCAGGCTGACGAGCTGGGACAGAAAACCATTGAGGCTGTGGTCGCCCAGACCCTGAGGGATTGAGCTCAGATCGCCCCGGAATCGCGATCTCCGGTGCGGATGCGGATCACCGAGTCGATCGTGTTGACGAAGATCTTGCCGTCGCCAATTTCGCCCGTACGGGCGGCATCCTGGATGGCCTTCACAACGGTATCGACCTTGTCGTCATCGACGACGATCTCAAGCTTCAGTTTCTGCAGGAATTCCACCGTGAATTCCGAACCCCTGTAGCGCTCCACCTGGCCCTTCTGCCGACCGAAGCCACGAACCTCACTCACGGTCATGCCCACGATGCCGGCATTCACCAGAGCGATCTTCACGTCCTCGAGCTTGAAGGGGCGAATGATGGCCTCAACTTTTTTCATGGAAGCGACAGGTGGTGCTTTGGGCAGTCTCTCAGGGATGGCACCGTGGTGACTCGGGCCCAGCAGGCCAGGGGTCCTCGGTGAGCAGGGGGCCCGGCTTGGCGCCAGGACCTTCTGCCTAGGATCTCACCGGGCAGGCCTAGACAACCTGGTCCAATCATTGAATCGACACCTTCCATGACCAGGGCTGAGGGTCCTTCCGCGGCCAGCACCACCAGGACCCCCCTCTACGGGGAACGGGCGATCACGGAGGCTCAGCTGATCTGTTTCGACAATCCGCGGCCAGGACGGCCCTATGAAGTGTCGATCGAACTGCCGGAGTTCACCTGCAAGTGCCCATTCTCCGGCTACCCGGATTTCGCGGTGCTGCGTCTGCTCTACCAGCCCGGGCCCCGGGTAATCGAACTGAAATCAATCAAGCTCTACGTGAACAGCTACAGGGATCGGTCCATCTCCCATGAGGAGGTGGCCAACCGCATCCTCGACGACCTGGTGGCAGCTGCCATGCCCGAGTGGATGGAGCTGGTCGCCGACTTTCACCCGAGGGGCAATGTGCACACGGTGGTGCGGGTAAGCCACGGCACCCGTCAGGCCTGTTGACTCAACATCGGATCTCCCTGATCAGCTCTGGGAGCTCTTCAGCGAGACCGGTGAGGCTGCGATTGCTGAGCCCAGCCAGATGAAGCTTCCCCGGTTCAACGATCGCCCAGAGCTGGCGGGTGGCCACCAGGCTGAGGCCCCCGCCGAGCAGGGCGACCGCGAATCCTGAATACACGAGCGGCACCCCCGGATCGCGTTTGAGCAGAATTCCGCTGGCGGGAAGGATCCCGGCCAGACGCACGGGCAGCCCGTCCACATCCACCGGAGCCCCGCCGAGGCTGAGCTGGCCCAACCGGTCTCCATTGCTCCCATAAATGTCAACAGGCCCCTGCTCGCTGCTCACCAACAGCAGCACTGGCCTGGATCCATCCGGGCGGGTCGGGAGCAGCAGGCCCCACACCTGATCGCCGATCTGGGGGAAGGCTTCCAACGGCAGCTGCAGCAGAGGACTTCTACCGAGCTGCAGGGTCAGGGCCGCCAATCCCCAGTCGGCCTGGTAGAACGTCACGCCCTGGAAACGGAGAGGGTGGTTGACGCTGATTTCCGCCTCCTTGAGCAGAGTGGCGGGTTGGCTGCCCTCCGAAGCGTCTGCGGGTTGAAGGATGCTCAGCACGGAGCTGAACTGCTCCGGTCGGCCAGCGGGATCACGCTGCACAGAAAAGGCATCCAGGGCCAGGGTGAGCTCACCGTGACCACGGCTGTCCACCAGTTCGAGGGTGCGACCCGGTGCCAGAAACTGCTCGAGCCTCTGCCCCCCAAGGGCCCCCCAGCTGGCCCCAAGCATCAGCACCACGAGGCCGGCATGCACGAGCAGGGGGCCGGCACGTCCGACCAGCCCCTGACGGGCCGCCAGGCGGTCGGAATGGCGCTTGAGCTGCCAGCCCCTGCCGAGCAGCAACTGTTCGAGCTTGTCGAGGCTGTGCTGTGAGTCAGCCACGCTGATGGTTTCCGCCAGGCTGAGCTTGCTGAGCTGGCGCGGGGAGCGATAGTCGATCCAGCGAAGGGCGGCCCTCAGAGCCGGCCACTGGCGCCGCCAGCTGCAGAGCAGAAGAGCCAGGGCCAGCCAGGCCAGCAAGGCCAGAAACCAGCTGCTGGAGTACACATGATCGAGTTGGAGGGCCAAAACGCGCCCTGCGTCAAGCAGGCCAAGCCAGGGCTTTGGGTCATAGAGGCGGTGGTAGAACTCCTCGGTTTCCTTCTGGGGAACCAGGGTCCCGATCGCGCTTGCCAGGGCGATCACCACCAGAAGGGCGATGGCCAGGCGCAGATCTGAGATCAGGGCGGCCAGGCGGTTCAGCGGTGGCTTCCATGCCGAGGTCATGTCACGACCCATTGGCCACAAGGGTGAGCACCCCGGTGGTGAGAAGGATGACACCGCTGATCGGCGGAACCCATTGACCGACGGCCCGAAGCCCAAGCAACCGGGGCAGGCTTGCGGCCACCGTGCCGGCGAGCAGCAGCGGCAACACCTGGCCGGCACCGAACGACGAGAGCAGAAGCATTCCCGCGAGTGGCCGGCCGCTCTGGGCCATCCAACCCAGCAGGACCGCCAGCACCGGAGTGGTGCACGGGGTTGCCGCCAGACCGAAAGCCAGGCCCGCTGCCAGTGGCGCTAAGGGTGCAGGAACCTTGCGCCGCCAGAGATCAGGGTCTGGACCGGCCGGCAGGGGAATCGGGAGCAGACCAAGCAGATTCAGCCCCATGGCCAGGGCGAGCAGGGCCACGAGGGTGGGCACCAGGCTGGGGATCTGTCCGTAGATCCTGCCCAGCAGTCCACTGGCCAGTCCAAGAATCACAAGGGCACCAACGATTCCACCGGCAAACGCGAGACTGCGCTGCCAGGGCGCCTGGCGCTCCCCCTCAAAGCCGGCCAGGTAGGCCAGGGTGACGGGAAGCAACGAGAGCGAACAGGGACCGAGACTGGTGAGCAGGCCTCCGGCAAACACCAGGGCCAGGGTGAAGGGAGAAGGCGTGGCCAGCGACTGCTGCAGCAGCACATCGGCGCTGCGGGCCCAGTCAGCCAGCGGCAGGCCGAGACTGATCATTGGCATAGCGTATCGGCCCTAGCGGGAAGGCGGCGCGGAGCGACGCCGGCGCGACAGCGGAGGAGTGAGTCCCCCTGACTCCAGGGAGCAGCGCAGCAGCAGGCCGCACATCAGCAGGCTGGCCATCAGCGAGTTGCCGCCATAGCTGATCAGCGGCAGGGGAAGACCGGTTGTGGGCATGGCCCCACTGGCCACGGCGATGTTGAGGATCGACTGGCCCACCAGCAGGGCCGTCCCCCCGATGGCGACCAGGCGCTGAACATTGCTGCGGCAGCTGAGGGCGATCCGCATGCCAACGAACCCGAACAGCAGCAGAAAGCCCAGCAGAACCAGCGATCCCACGAAGCCGAACTCCTCGGCGAACACAGCAAAGATGAAGTCGGTGTCCTGAAAGGGCAGGTACTTGAGCTTCTGGGTGGAAAGGCCGAAACCGGATCCAAGCCATTGGCCGGATCCGATCGCCAGCAGGCTCTGGACCAGCTGATAGCCATCCGTGCGGGCATATTCCCAGGGGTTCAGGAAGGAGATCACCCGGGCGCGCTGGTAGGCATTGATGGAGAGGCTGGTGCCAGCCAGCAGCAGCCCGCCACCAGCCGCCAGGAACAACAGACGCAGGGACAGCCCGCTGGCGAGGGCGATCAACCAGAGCAGCATTCCCAGCAGCGATGCGGTGCTCAGGTTGGGCTGCTTGAGGATCATCAGGATCAGGACGCCAAAACATCCCAGCCAAAGCAGCTTCTGATCAAGGCCAGTGCGCTGCCAGTGGGCGAACAGGGCGGCACCCTGAAGCACGATGAACGGCTTCACCAGTTCTGACGGCTGAATCTGGATCGGCCCGAGGACCAGCCATCGACTGGCCCCGTTCACTTCGCTGCCGACCACGAGGGTGGCTCCCACCAGCAGACAACCGATCAGCAGGGCAAAGGGAGCGATGTGCGACCAGCGACGCAGACTGGTGCGCGCACCGAGCCAGAGCAATCCCCAGCTGGCCAGCATCCAGATCACCTGGCGCTTGAGGAAGAACGCAGAATCACCGAGCTCCTTTCCAGCCACCCACCAGCTGGCCGAGGTGAGCACCAGCAGCCCCCCCAGGCTCCAGAGGGCGACCATTCCCAGCAGCAGGCGTGCTTCGGCCGGCCACTGACTCCAAGGCAAAGGAAGGAGAAGGTTGGCCAGCCCACTGCCAGAGGGTGAGGCGCTGCCCGCCCTCAACTGAGGAGTCCTGGAGCGTGGCGAAGCCTGAGACGTGGGCAAGGCATTGAAGGGACGCTCAGACGTCCGGCGATCCACCATTGAATCGCTCTTTCAGACCCTTGGGCAAGCACCATGAGCAAGAAAAAAGCCCGACAGAGTCGGGCCAAGAGATCGGGGTGGAAGCGTTGAAGCTCAGATGCCCACGTTGGTTTGGGGACGGCCCGTAGCAAGCTCCACTTTGAGGATCTTGCCACCTTGTTTCATGATCCGCTGCTGCTCAGCGAACCAGCTGTCGTAAGGAACCCACTTGGTGAAGTAGGTGTTCTGGAGCTCCCGCTGAGACCGAATCTTCTCGGGACAGGGAATGCAAGCTGTGATCTTGAACAGGCGCATGGGATGGATCCGAAAAAGTGACCGAAACCGGATCAGTTGCCCAGACCAGAGCTGATGTAATCGAAGTAGACACCCATCTCACGACCGGCATCTGGACCCACGAGGCTGGCGGTGACCTCCTTCATGGCCTGAATCGACTGGACCGTGGCACCGATTGGCACGCCCAGGGAGTTGTAGGTCTCCTTGAGGCCATTCAGGACGCGCTCATCGAGAATGGACGTGTCACCGGCCAGCATGGCGTAGGTGGCGTAGCGCAGGTAGTAGTCGAGATCCCTGATGCAAGCCGCGTAGCGCCGGGTGGTGTACATGTTGCCCCCCGGACGGGTGATGTCGGAATAGAGCAACGATTTGGCCACCGCTTCTTTGATGATGGCGGAGGCGTTGGCGCTGATCGTGGCGGCGGCACGGACCCGCAGCTCACCGCTGGCGAAGTAGGACTCGAGACGGCCCATGGCCGCCACGTCGAGGTACAGACCCTGGACGTCGGCCTGATTGATGACGTTGGTGATGGCGTCTTGCATGGATTCGGCTTAAAGGCGTGGGGATGTCAGGGGATGCAGCCTCAGGAGAGGGCGCCGACCAGATAGTCGAAGTAGACGCCGGCTTCCTCGGCATCGGAACCAGTGAGCAGACCCACTGCCGCGTTCTTGAGTTCACGCACACCTTCGGCCATGGCTTCCAGCGGGGTGCCCAGAGCGCGGTACATCTCCTTGGCACCGATGACGCCGATTTCTTCGATCGGGGTCACGTCGCCGGAGACAACGCCATAGGTCACCAGGCGGAGGTAATAGTCGAGATCGCGAAGACAGGTGGCGGTCATCTCTTCGCCATAGGCGTTGCCGCCAGGGGAGATGACGTCGGGGCGCTTCTGAAACAGAGCGCCTCCGGCCTGCTTCACGAGTCGCTCACGGCTCTCGCTGAGAACCTGGGCGATGCGCAGACGACGCTGACCAGCGGCCACGAAAGCCTTGATCTGGTCGAGTTCGCCAGGGCTTAAATAGCGGGCTTCGGCGTCCGCGTTGATGATCGAGTTGGAGACGATGCTCATGCAGTTCTGCCTCGAAACAAGCGGTCGCCTTGACGGAGACCGGTATCCGGTGGGTAAGGGAGGATCGACGCGTGTCGATCGCCGAGTCATTCTGCG
>JAYKGZ010000011.1:0-33363 GCA_035284925.1 Cyanobacteriota bacterium
CGGATGGTGAACATGTTGGAAGGTGGCATCACCCCCCTGCTTCCCCCGAAGCGACTGGAAGCGATGGGCTTCCGCATCGCCGCCTATCCGCTCACCCTTCTCTCCAGCGCGGCAGCGGCCATGCAGAAGGCCCTCGCCGATCTTTCGGCCGGGGTCCCCCCCTCGCCGAGCCTGGGATTTTCCTCTCTGCGGGAGCTGGTTGGTTTCCAGGCCTATGACGCCTTTGTCGAGCACTACGCCAGCCCCCCTCCGCCCCATTAGTTGAGCTCGCTTCCTTCCAGCGCCCGCACCAGGATCTCCCGGCCATAGACCTTCCCATCTCCGAGCAGGTTGCTGAATGCCCAGCCATTGCCGGATCGGCAATGGGCCTTGGCCAGGGAGCCGGCGCAGAGTTTTCCGTAGGCCCTGAGGCCAGCGCCGTCGAGGCAGGCGATATCCACGGAGCTCTTCCAATCGCGGAAATGGCGCCAGTAAAAATGGCCGCCCCGCACACTCGTGGTCCAGCCCAGGAATTGATCACTGGCCGTCTGCATCAGCCGTTGCCCCCGTACCACCCGCTCTCCCTGGTGCACCGGCACACTGGCCTCCACATAGGGGGCTAGTACCGAACTCTGGGCCTGCTTGCTCTGGATCAGCAGCACGTCATCGGGCTGATCGCCCTGGAGCAGGCCACGTCGCAGAGATGGAAGCGGGAGAGGAGATGCCGGATCTCAGGACGCAGGCTCTCCTTGTAGTTCTCCACGGCGTGATCCACCCATTCCTGCCACGACGTCTCGCCCTGCCAGCGGCCTTCGTAGGCCTCAAACCGCAGGATCAGCGGTGGGTCATGACGGATCCGCAGGGCCCCGCCTGCCGGCTGTCACGCCGCCATACCCACATCTGCAGGCAGGGCATCGCAGCGAGCTCGGCCATGGTTCGGGCGTAAGCCCGCACGGCAGACCGGCAGATCCTGGTTGATCCTGTTTCGCCAGCCGCAGCAGATCCCACTCGAAGGGGCCGGGGTGGGTTTCGTCGAAATCGTTGATGTCGAACAGCAGACTGCGTTCTGGTGAGGCGTAGAAGCCGAAGTTCACCAGGTGCGCGTCGCCGCAGAGCTGAACCATCAGTCCGGAGTGGGGCTGGCTCCTGGCCCGCAGCAGCTCAATAGGATCCGACCGCTCGGACGGTGGCACGGATGGGTGTTTCGCCGTGCTTCACCCTTAGCGCCTCAGCGCCAGTCCAACCCGGGCAGATAAGGAAGGATCGCGGGGGTGGCGCTGCGATAAGCGGCGTAGCCCGGATGGAGGGCAAGCAGCCGCTGCTCTTCGCGGCGGGCCTTGCCCCCCAGGACCGCAGCCAGGGCCAGCAGAAGCAGCAGGTGCAGCAGGCTGCCCAGGGCCAGCACCATCCCCAGTGAACACAGCAAGATCGCCTGATAAAGCGGATGGCGGCAGCGGCCGTAGGCACCGCTGGTCACCAGATCTGCCCCCGGCATCGGCTCCGGCAGCGGTGAGAGGCTGGCCCCCAGGGCCAGGAAGGCCTGCAGGGCCAGCAGGGCCCCGAGCGCCAGGGTGCCCAGCCCCAGCAGGCGCAGTGCCATGGGCCAGGCGATCCCAAGAGTTTGGGGCGGTGGCAGGGCGGGAAGCAGATGGGCGGCGATCAGCAGCAGCTGGCCGATCAACCACCACTCACCTCGGCGGTTATCGAGCAGGCCCTGCCAGCTGAATCCCCAGCGGGTCAGAAGCCCGGCTACCCCGCCAGTCATGGCCACCCCCCAAGTGCCTTCGCTCCATCCTGGCGGCAGACGAAACCGCCTCACGGCACCGCCCGTTACGGTGCAGGGCTGGAGCGGCGTGCCGGCAACGATGGCCACCTGGTGGAGCTGGGCAGCGGTGCTGAGCGCGGGGTATGGCGTTGTCTGTCTGTTGATGGCGGCAAACCAGCGAGCCTTCATCTACTTCCCCCAGCCGGCTGTGGACCCTGGCGAACGGCTGGTGCTGCAGGTGGAAGGCCGGAGGGTGATGGTGGCCCATCGTTCACAGAGCGGTTCCCGGGCCCTGATCTATTTCGGGGGCAATTCCGAAGACGTGTCGCTCACCCGCGCCCAGCTGGCTGAACTTCTGCCGGACACCGCCCTGTATCTGCTCCACTACCGCGGCTACGGCGGCAGTGAGGGCAGTCCAAGCGAAGCCGCCCTGCGTGCCGATGCCCAGGCGCTGTATGGCCTGGTAGCGGCAGCTCACCGCTCGGTGACGGTGGTGGGCCGCAGCCTGGGAACGGGCCCTGCGGTGCATCTGGCCGCCACCCAGCCAGTGAGCCGGCTTGTCCTGCTGGTGCCGTTCGACAGCCTGCTCGCTGTAGCCCGCGGCACGATGCCCTGGCTGCCTGTTTCCCTGTTGCTGCGCGACCGTTGGAATGCGGCGGCCGAGGCGCCGCGGGTGAACGCACCCACCACGATCGTTGCAGCAGTCCACGATGCGGTGGTGCCGGTAAAACACGCCCGGGCTCTGCAGCGGGCGTTTCGGCCCGGGGTGGCAGAGCTGGTGGAGGTGCCGGAACTGGATCACAACACCGCCCTGCTGGATTCCCCGGTTTTTCGTGCCGCCCTTCAGCAGCCGTGAGATCTCACAAGGCAGGGGTAGACGGTGTGACCCTCCGGGCCCTGGCGGTAGAAACTTGAAGGATCAGGAGCATTGAGCGCTGATCGCAGCTTCGGCTTCTGCCGCGTCGTAGCCCATGTTGGCCACCAGCACACCGTGGAAAGAACGGCGGGCTGTGCCGGACACATCGCCCTGCTGACGTCCGAGACAGTCGCCCCTGATCAGGTGCAGGTAGGCCACCGGATCGCTGTCGGCGATGTCATTCAAGGTGTTGAGGGGGAAAGCGGCAGGCCCTTTAGGGGCGTTTCGCCGATTGGCGCCATGCACCTCCATCGAAGCAGGCGACGGTGGTGAGCCGCCAGGCCTCGATCTGGGCCTGGGTGTAGGTGCCGGGCTCGTTCCAGAAGGCGGAATGACCGGCCATCCCCATCGTGGCTTCGGCGATGATCAGTCCGGCACTGGCCCTCTGCTCGTCTTGGGGGGCCATCAGGAGCTGGAAGCGTTCAGGCGGCAGTGAGGGTTTCGCTCAGTTCCCAGAGCCGCCGTCGGTCGTCGCGGTTCAGTGCCCTTGGGGCCACTCGCACCGAAGTGGGCCAGCCGCGCATCCCGCCAAGCCGGTCGGGACCGTAGTGACCACCGGGACTGGCTTCCGGGGATGTGGCGGCGAACAGCTGGGGCAGGGCGCCCATCGCAGCACTCTGGAACAACGGGGCCATCAGCTTGTAAGCCAGCGGTTCAACCCTGGAGCCACTGGCCGCCACCGAGCTGGGCTGCAGGTTGGTGCGGGCAATGCCGGGGTGGGCCGCCAGCGCCTGGGTGTGGTGGCCCTGCTGGTGGAGGCGCTCCTGGAGCTCCAGGGCCATCATCACGTTCGCCAGCTTGCTCTGGCTGTAGGCGACCCAGCGGTCGTACCGACGTTCGCCCTGGAGGTCGTCGAAGCCAATCCTGCCGAAGTACTGAGCGCCGGAGGTGACGTTCACCACGCGGCTGTTGGGCCGGTTGACCATTAGGGGCAGGAGGGCCTGGGTGAGGGCGAAATGGCCCAGGTGGTTCACACCCAGCTGCATCTCGAAGCCGTCATCGGTGAGGGTTCTCGGCAGCCCCATCACCCCTGCGTTGTTGATCAGAAGATCGAGCAGGCCATAACGATCAGCCAGCTCAGCCGCCGCCCGACGCACGGAGCTGAGACTGGCCAGGTCAAGGCTGAGCAGATCGATTGTGCCGCCGCCGTTGGCGGCGGTGGCCTGAAGCTGCTGGCACGCCAGCTTGGCGCGCTCTTGATCCCGGCAGCCGAGGATCACGGTGGCGCCACGGGCGAGCAGGGCACGGGCCGTCTCCAGCCCCAGGCCGCTGCTGGCACCGGTCACCAGGACCAGTCGTGACGACTGATCAGGAATGTCGCAAACCGTCCAGGGCATCTCTCAAGACTAGGCGACCGGCCTGGCAATGGAGGCTATTCGCCCTTTCGTAATAAGTCATTGGTGCCAACTCTTGTCAGCCCCATCCCCCCGTATTGAAGGTCTTCCGGAAGACAGCGAACAGTTGGCCATGTCAGCTTATGGAGGGTGTGATTTTGGCCACCTGGGCTTCCTTGGCTCTACTGCCTATTGCCGTAAGACATCAATCTTAAATAGCGGGTGGATAAATGCTGCGGCTGATATGTAGCTTTTCTGCGGCAGCTAGCGTGTGCTCAAATGGTTAATGTTTCGGTGTTGAGCTTTTAAGCACAAGCAAATGTTGAACACGGTTTCGTTTCTTCCGAATCCAGCTAGAGCCAAGTTGTGCAATATCAAGTTCGCAAAGTGGACCGAATCCAATCACAGAAAAAGGGCATTGGTAAACTAGCGATTAGGTGGACTCCGTTATTGGCGCTACTTGGCTTGGTCATTACGCCTTCTAGTTCTTAAGCTTTGGTTGTAACACCTTGCGATCAATCCACGCCAAATGTTATTTGTGGGGTCTCGGGTACTGAACCAAGCGGTAGCTCATTTTCGTATAATCTGACATCCGGAACGCCATCTGCTGTCTATGGTGGCCAACCTGACTTCATTGTAACTACTAAAGAAGCCGCCACCTCGCTGATGACTGCATCTGCAAATGCGCTCAACGCCTTCGCGGCCGCATTGCCTTTTAATAATTCAACTCCACCTGTTCTATTTGGGAGTTCGGCATATCGTCAATTTGATATTGTTTATGAATATGTCCCTGGAGACAGGGTGTGGAATGCCTCTCGATCAAGGTGGGAGGTTGTCGGGGTTGACGATGGGAAGCGGTGGGAGATTGCTGTCCAAGATGTTAGGATTAAGGATGATGAACTTACTACCTTGACCACAAAGGTTCCCGGCCCTATCCCGCTCCTTGGAATTGCGGCTGCCTTCGGGTACACTAGGAAGTTAAGAAATCGAGTTAAGGGCGGCCAGGCGGCTCCTGCCTGTCAGTATAATTAAATTCTGTCAATTTAAGGTCACCACGGCAAAAGCTCCTGCATGGAGCCGTCCTCCTTCAGGGGTCGGGACTCTCAGTCGCGCGCACGCCAAGCTATTTGGTCATCAGCAAGCGAGCAGAGACGCCGCGTCCGCGGATAGCTGATTCAGGGATCATGCCGCAGCGATGGCATCACCCCGCCACGGTGATGGGCAATCCAGGCCTGCTCCAAGAGCTGCCAGACGTCGCGGCCCTGTTGTCGCAACGTGGTCCTGACAGCAGGGCCGCCTAAAAGCCTGTCTGCGTAGCTCTTGGCGGGTCTTTTCCAGCATTGGGTTTGGTCGGCGGGATTTCTCCCTTCCAATGGCCGAAACCCTTTCTGCTGCCGTCGACCAGCCTGTTGCTGATGATTTGATCAGCTTCCTCAAGGCCATCCCCGATTGTCGCTACCGCCGTGGGGTGCGCTACCCGCAGTGGTTCCTGCTGCTGGTAGCCGTGCTGGGGATCCTGAGCGGCTGCCGCAGCTCCCGAGATCTGGAGGCTTTTGCCTGCCGGCATCAGGAGGCTCTCAACCAGGCTTTGGGCCTGGATTTCAAGCGCTGGCCATCGGATGCCCCTTCCTCGATCTGTTTAAAAAGGCGCATCTGCAGGATGTCGCTCAGGTGCTCCAGGCCTGGATGATCAGCCAGATCCCAGGCTGAGGACGGCAGTCACCGGTTTGTCTCCACAGGTGATGCTCTATGCACGCTTCCTTGGTGTGGCCCTGACCCAGACGACCTATGACACCTGCGTATCCAGCGAGCGTGCAGACCTCAAAGAGCTGCTGTCCACACTGGATCTTGAGGGGGTGTTGATCCAGGCAGATGCTCTGCACACCACCCGGCCGTTTTTCAGTGGTGCCTGGAGCATGGGGCTGACGTGCTCCTGACCGTCAAATCGAACCGGAAGACCCTCTACCGGCAGATCCTCCTGCTGAGCATGTAGATCTACCTGCTGATCCAGGATGAGCTGATTGGCCAAGACTGGCCATGACAACCAGTCAGCCTCGGAAATGCGACCAGGGCTTTTCAGCCAGTCTTCACCTGAGCTGCAAACGGGAATCAGGCTGCTTTTAAGGGTTCGGCAGCTCCGATGTGCGCCGTGAGCTGTCTCGCCCTCTGAACGGATTCTCTGATCCAGGCTGCCAGTTCACATCAGCGGACTTCGTGGCCAGGCTACAACTGAAGGCATCATGATCAGCTGGTCAGGAAGGAAGCTTTGCTACGACAGCATCCTGGTTAATCGGCTGTGGCGGACAGTCAAATACTAGGAGGTGTATCTAAGTGCCTACAGCGAAGGCTGGGAAAAAGAGCTCTGCCTGGCTTGCTTCCTGTGTAGGTACTGCCATGTGAGGCCACACCACTCCATGGTAGTTAAAACTCCCCATGAGGTCTACACTAAAAACGAATTCTGTTCTTCCCGTCCGGGATTAACGATGTCAGGGGCCAGAGCTGTCCAATAAAAGACACCCCCCTCAGTTTAGGTCTATCACCAGGAATCAATTGATCCGTTGACCCTGGTACTAATGACTCGATAAGCAAAAGATCAATTCCCGCGTGATTGCTTTGTCGCTCTCCAATGCGAGTATTTTCAAGAATCTCGGGGCTGTGCTGCCATTGCGGTACCCAACGATTCTGGTGTTGCGAGCAGCATTTCCGCTAGCCAGTATTCGATGCATCCAGCTCGATGACAGGATCGCCCCTTGCCGCAAGCCTTGCTCTCGCCACTGCCGCACTTCTAGCGGGCACCTCCGCCCAGGCCCGTTTTGCTGGCGGCGGCGGTTTCTCTGGAGGCGGAGCTGAGTTTCGTGGCGGTGGCGGTGGCGGTGGCGTCTACCGCTTCACTGCGTCGCGCGTTGAGGCGGCACCGATTGAGCGCAGTGCCCCCTCAGCCAGCCCCATCAGTGTTTCTGGAGGAGGTGGTGAACGTGAGGCAGGCGGCCGCTGGGCCGACCAACCTGCAGATCGATCCTTGGAGCAGGGATACCAGTCTGCGCACCCTTTCTATGGCAGTCACGCGCGGACTTCCTGGACCGGCCACAACATCTCACCGGATCAATATCGCCGCTTCAACGATAGCAGTGGGAGTGTCTACGGTTCTTTCGATAATGATCGCCTTAGCCGAAATATCAATCTCAACAACAACTTTTACAATCGTAATTACGGCGGCTGGAACAATTCCTGGGCCAATGGCGGTTACTGGGGCAGCAGGCCCTGGGGCTATGGCTGGTACAGCTGGAGTCCTACCACCTGGGGCTGGTGGGGTGGCAGTTCCGTTGGCTGGGGCCTGGCGGCCCTCGCCGGTGCCGATCTGATCACCTCCCTTGTGAATACGGCCTCCGCCCAGCAATCGCCTGTGATTAATGTTCCCGAGAGCAACTATCAGTTGAATTACGGCAGCGTTGATTCCGTGGGTTCCAGTGGTGCTGATTTCAGTTACGCCGTGGCCGGCAGTCCGCCGATCAAGGGAGCAGCCAACTGCCAACAGGGACTGCTCGATGGTGAGGTGCCCAGCACCGCTGCCCAGGCTCAGCTTCTCAATGCGGCTTGTCAGGTGGCCTATGGCGCTGATCCGAAGGGAACTCCCCTTCCGGAAAACCTGGCCACTCGGCTGCCGGGCTGGTTGCGGGATCTGCTGGTGCTGGCCCTCGGAGCTGGTTTCGGGATCGTTGGCTGGGGGCTGATCAGCAGGCAGGGAGTCAGAACCTCCCCTGCTGAGCATCATGCGAGGGTCACGGGAGGTCAGGGCTGAAACCCCGTTGCTGCCTGACCCTCCATTCAATCGGGTGTGGTTAAAGCCTCCTCAACACAGGATGGAGTTAAAAAATGATGGAGAAGAACTGTTCGCTCCAGTGTATGGAGAGGCAACGTTCAAGCGGCCAGCCTGCCAAGGTTGTGAGTATTCGCTAAGCTCAAGCCGGTTTGTTGGGATGTTGGATTGTTCATCTAGAACACGAATCGTCCTGGTGAAGTGGCGTGCTCTGGCTCCTCGATGGGCTTGATGATGGTCTGGACACCCTCTCCGTTCCTGATCACTGTGCAGAGTTGCTCAGCTCCGATATAAATCTCAACCGTTCGCCAGGTCGCTTCCGGGACGTGGCTCAGCATCCGCCACACTGCATTGAGGGCGGCCTGGTCGGGGCAGATGATCTGAAGATCGTTCACGAGCTCCGGATTGGTTAAGTTCTTGGTCGCAGTGCTTTCAAGCTAGCCCAGCGGGTCTGGCGGCTCTTCTGCTCCTGATCTCCTCGCGGATCCCCCTGGGCCTGGGCGGTTTTCACCAGAGGCCTGGGATCAACCGCGCACTGCGTTGTTGATAGCTGCGGAACTCGGGATATCGGGCGGCCATCCGCTCCTCCTTTAGGGCGATGCGTTGCAGGTAGATGAGCAGCACCAGTCCGGGCACGAGGTAGGCCCAGCCATTGCCAGCCACCACAGCGAAACTCAAGTAGCGCAGCAGATCTCCGAGGTAGTTCACATGCCTCACCCGTCGCCAGATCCCGTCACTCACGAGGCCGGCACCCATGGCTTTGGCGGTCATCTTCTGTACATCGGCACTGGCATTGATCAGGCTGCCGAAGCTGAACAGTCCCAGCGCCACGGCCACGGCCGCCGCGGAGATCGGGATTGGATTGAGAAAGGCGAGCAGTCCCGGCAAGGTGTACAACACACCGACGAGCAGCAGGGCAGCGGCAACGCCCCCGGGGCCCACCCGCTCAGGGAAAAGCTGGCGACCACGATCAGGAAACAACCCTTGTTCCACCAGCCACCACAGGCAATAGCTGATGTGCAGGCTCAGATACACCACCTGCCGCATCTCCCTCACCCCGACCACGGCGGCCAGAACGAGCAGCAGCACGATCGTGAGCACTTTGGCCGCGTTGATCGCCGAGAGCTGGCTCCAGCCATCTTGAGCGGGTTGAGCCTGCTGGTCTGGGTTAGTCATCGCGGCTCTCCGGTGGCGGCACCCTATCCACCGACCCGCGCACCGCCTGGATGAACCGCTCCACCAGGAGGGGATCCTTGAAGCCATCCGCTGCTTTCACACCACTGTTCACATCCACGCCATAGGGCTGCACGCGATGGATCGCGGCTGCCACGTTCCGGTCGCTCAGGCCACCCGCCAGCAGAACCGGAATCGCGGAGCGCTCCACCAGTTCCGCGGTCACCGACCAGTCGTGGATCAGACCCGTGCCACCCACCTGGCCGGTGTGTGGATTGAGGCTGTCGGCCACTACCCCATCCACCAGCCCGCTGTAGGGCGCCACCCCCGTGAGTGGATTCCGGCCGTCAATATGCACCGCTTTCAGAACGGTGAGTCCCGGTAGGGAGCGCCGCAACTGCTTGACCTCCTCTGGTGGGATTTCGCTGTGCAGTTGCACGGCCTGTGGTCTGACCCGCTGTATCAGGTGGATCAGGGCTCGGGCCTCGGGAAGATGGCTCACCAGCACCCCGCTCATGAAGGGAGGTAGTTCCTTCAGAATGTCGGCGGCTTGTTCGGGGTGGATGAAATCGCTGCTGGGATGCGCCTTCCCAACCAGCACGCCGATGGCATCGGCTCCCAGTTCGGCCACTAGGAGTGCGTCAGAGCCCCTGCGGATTCCGCAGATCTTGATTCGCACCATGCCTCGGCTGCGCTAGGTCAGCATGGACCCACGGCTGAAGATCAGGCGATGAGCACCGACCTTCGCAACCAGCTGGTTTCGGTGGCCCAGCGCATGAACGCCAGCGGCATCAATCAGGGCACCTCCGGCAACCTTTCCCAGCGGTTGCCGGAGGGTTTGCTGATCACCCCCAGCTCGCTGCCCTACGACGTCATGGAGCCTCGAGATCTGGTGGCCCTTGACCTCGATGGCCGGCCCCTGACCAATTCTCCGGCAGCCCCGCATCGCCCCTCCTCGGAATGGCGGTTGCATGTCGATGTGCTGCGCAGCCGGCCGGAGGTGAACGCCGTGGTGCACTGCCACTCGATCCGCGCCACGGCCCTGGCCTGCCACGGCCATGGGATCCCCAGCTTCCATTACATGGTGGCGGTAGCGGGTGGCGAGAACATCCGCTGCGCTCCCTATGCCCTGTTCGGCACGCCTGAGCTCTCTCGGCTCGCTCTCGTTGCCCTCGACGGTCGAATGGCCTGCCTGCTCGGCCATCACGGCCAGGTGGCGCTCGGCCGCACCCTCGATCAGGCCCTGCGGATGGCCATTGAAGTGGAAACCCTGGCCGCCATGTATCTGGAGGCCTGCCGCCTCGGCGAACCACCCCTGCTCGGTTCTGCCGAGATGGCCCGGGTGCTGGAGCAGATGGGCAGCCTGCTTTACGGCGACTGAATCAATCGGTCACGACGGTGTGACCAGGCTCCGGCCTGGGTGACTGCGCCCCAGCCACAATCCCAGTCCCACCCAGAGAATCACCAGGCCGAGGCAGAACACCGTCCAGGCCTTGAGTCCCAAGCTGTCGATCGCCAGCGGCGCCATCACGGTGATGATTCCCCCGGCGATGAAGGGCTGCAGCAGCAACTGTTTGATCGAGAAGGGGGTGAGTGCATCCCCCTGATCCTGTGGATCCACCATCGTGAGCAGCAGCAGGCCACTGGCGGCCACGCCGGTGGCCTGGCCGAATTCCACGAGTCCGCGTTCGAACCAGTTCGGCGGAAGGATCCGCGGTGCCAGCAGCAGCACCACCGCCACGTTCCACAGCAGCCCGGCCACCGCCAGCACCAACAGCGGCAGCCATTGCTCGGCGAGCAGCCCCAGATCCAGGCAGGCCGTGGCCGCGGTGATCAGCAGATCGGCGGCCAGGGTTCCAACCCTCACCTGCACAGCCGGCACCACCCAGTGGGCCATCCCGCTCTTCTCGAGGACGAGTCGCACCAGCAGTGAGCCGAGCAGGGCGAGCGGGAAGGCCGGCAACCCCTCGATCACGAGGGCAAAGCCTCCGCCGATCCGCGCCGCCAGCAGTTGCAGCCCGCTCAGCATCACCACACCCACCAGCACGGCCGATCCGGTGAGCGCCAGGTTGGGAAGCCAGCGCTGGAGCCCTTGAACAAACCGGATTGGAAGGGGTTCCTCACTTAGCTCCTGATCAGGCCTGGCAGCCGCTTCGCTGGCCTGGGCCATCGGCAGACCGCTGGCCAGGAGCCAGCGTCGGCTTCTCCCCAGCACCACCACCAGCCCTCCCGCCAGCGTGGCGGTGAGCAGTCCAACCGTGGCCATCGCCAGGCCGAGCGATTCGCCGCTCTCAAGCCCCAGGCGCGCATAGCTGGGCCCCATGGCGGCCGCTGAGCCGTGTCCTCCCTCATAGGCCACCTCGATCAGGGCGGCCATCACCGGTGGAGCGCCCACCAGCGGCTGAAGCACCAGAAGCACGGCCAGCCCACCCACCAGAAACTGGCCGAACGCCAGGTTGAGCGCCAGCAGCAGCTGGCTGGCCACCGGTCGCCATAGCAGTCCGATCCGTGGCAGCGGTTTGGCCAGCAGCAACGCCCCGAACACCAGCGTGAGCAGCACCAGCGGCAGCTCGCTCCACAACCTGATCACCCCGGGTGGAAGCAGCGGCAGTGGCCCTCCCGGGGCAATCAACAGACCCAGGGCGCCGGCCAGAAGAGCTTCGGGCACCCCCCAGCGGGTCATGCCCATCGCTTTGCCGGCTGCCGTTCCCAGCAGCAGCAGCACGATCAGCGCGCCAGAGGCCAACAGCAGCGTCACAGGTTCAGGTGGCGGCGAAAGAATGTTTCAGTGCGCTCCAGCACCATCATCTGCACAGCGCTGCTGCGGAAGCCGTGGCCTTCGCCCTCGAAGCGGTGCACTTCCACGGGAAGTCCCCTGGCCTCCAGCACGGCTGCCATCCGCTCCGTCTGCTCTGGGGGCACCACCTTGTCGTCGAGTCCCTGGAAGAAGATCACCGGACAGCGGATGCCCTCGGCATGCAGCAACGGTGAACGATCCAGGTAGCTGCGCTCCGCCTCGGGCAGTGGCCCGACCAGAGACTCGAGATAGCCCGCTTCGAAGCGGTGGGTGTCGGCGGCGAGGGCCCGCAGATCAGACACGCCGTAGCGGCTGGCACCAGCACGGAACACGTCGGTGAAGCACAGCGCCGCGAGCGTCGTGAAGCCCCCGGCGCTGCCACCTTCGATGGCGACGCGATCAGCGCTCGCTTTCCCTGCCGCCACCAGAGCCCGGGCTGCTGCGGCGCAGTCGTCCACATCCACCACGCCCCACTGGCGGTCCAGCCGTTCCCGGTAGGCCCGCCCGAATCCAGTGGACCCGCCGTAATTCACATCCACCACGCCCCAGCCGCGGGAGGTCCAAAACTGGATGGCCAGGTTGAGCCCACGCCGTGCCATCGAGGTGGGCCCGCTGTGGCTCTTCACCAGCAGCGGTGCTTCGGGATCGGGGCCGCCGAGCGGGGGATAGAACCAGGCGTGGGTGATCTGTCCCCCATGGCCCTGGAACCAGAGGGCCTCGGGCACGGTGATCGCCTCGGCAGCCAGAGGGCAGGCAGCCACCGGCTGATGCCCGTGGGCGCCGCTGCGGAGATCCACGCTCAGCAGGCCCGCGGGGGTGGTGGGATTGCTGGCCACCGCCACCAACCGTCCATTTTCAGCACTCAGATCACTCAGGTCGTCGAACGGCAGATCCAGCGGTTGCCAGGTGCTGGTGGGAGAATCGGCTTCCGGGCGCTCCAGCTGCACCCTCCCCAGCGACCAGACGCCTTCCTGACAGGCCGCCGCCAGCAGCTGGTGGCCATCCCAGGCGGTGCTGCGCATTCCATACACCCACTGGGGCATGGCGAATTCGGCTGCCAGTGGCAGCAGCGCCCGCCAGCGGTCCGTGCGGCAGTCGAACAGCTGGAGGTTCCAGTAGCCGCTCGCGTCGCTGGCCACCACCAGCCGCTCGTTGCTGATCCAGAGCGGTTGGAACACCGACACGGCAGCCCCATCGCCGGGCCTGGAACCGGCCACCATCCGCTTGCCTGACAGGCGACCGTCGGCCTCCAGATCAGCCAGCCAGAGGCTGCTGCGTTCCCACGGCATGCACGGTTGTTCCCACTCCACCCAGGCCAGTCGCCGGCCGTCGTCGCTGAGCGTGGCGTAGCCACAGAAATCCACGGCTGCATGGAGCTGTTCGGGCTCACCACCCGTCAGCGGCACCGCCACCAGCCCGTCGCGGCCGTCGGCTTCCATAACCCCGATCCAGCGTTGTTGGCGGCGGTCGATCAGGCCATCGGCGAACGCCCGCTCCTCGGGCTGGCAGAGGCGCCGTGGTGCGCCATTCGCCATTCCCGAGCGGGCATCCAGCTCGAGATGCCAGAGGCAGCGGTCGCCATCATCCACCCAGACCAGATCCTCCGCGGCCACGGTGTAGGCCCCACCGCCGTATTCGTGCACGCGGCTGCGCAGGTTCCAGGATCCTGGGGTGATCTCCACCGAGGCGGCGGGTTCGTCGGCTGGCGCTACCAGCAGGGTGGTGCGTCCGCCCTCATCGGGTCGCAGCTCGAGCCAGAACAGCCGTCCGCCTTCCAGTCGGGGTTCTCGAATGCTGGGGGTGCGATTCACGACCGCCGCCGCCGAGAGGGGGCTCTTCGTGCCGGTGTCTGCCGCCAAGCCCTGATCTCCCGGCCATCAGCCCTACACTTTTCACACTTTCTAAGAGATCCCTTGGCGCGCAGCTTCGCGAACATGGCCCGCACGGCAGCGCAGGCCAGCCGTGGGGTTCAGGTGCCGAAACAGGTGATGGACAACCCACCGTTCCCCATCCACAAACTGGGTGATCGGGTGCTTCGGGAGCCTGCCAGGCGGATCAGCAAGGTGGACGAAGGGGTTCGCGACCTCGCTCGCGACTTGTTGCGAACGATGTATTCCGCCAAAGGCATCGGCCTTGCGGCTCCCCAGGTGGGGGTTCATAAGCAGCTGCTGGTGATTGATCTGGAACCCGACGACGAAACAGCTGCTCCGCTGGTGCTGATCAACCCGGAAATCACCTCCTTCGGGGCCACGATCGATACCTACGAAGAGGGATGTCTGAGCATCCCCGGGGTGTATCTCAACGTGGTGCGCCCCTCGGTTGTGGAAGTCTCCTACCGCGATGCCATGGGCCGCCCCCAGCGGGTCAAGGCCGACGGTCTGCTGGCGCGCTGCATCCAGCACGAGATGGACCACCTCAATGGCGTGCTCTTCGTGGATCGCGTGACCGATGAAGTCAGCCTCAACGAGGGACTCAGGGAGCAGGGCTTCGATCGCACTGATGTGCGCTCGATCCACTGAGGAGCTGAACAGAACCATGCCGATGAAACCTCTGGCGGGACTCTTTCTCGCTCTTGCCTGCGTGCTGGGCATCGCGGCCACAGGATCCGTGTTCGAGCTGGCCTATGGCCAGCCGGATCTTGGACTGGCCACAACCCGCTGGATCCTGGCTGCCAGCCTGCCGGGCACGGTGGTTTCCCTGGTCGTGGCGATCCGGATCAACAAACCGTCCTGAACCCCACTGGTGCAGGCCTCCGGAGCTGCATACGATTCCGGCACTCCTTCAGCATCCGTGACGCCAATGATCGGTCTGCGCTCCCGCCACCTTGGTCTGGCGGCCATCGCTGTCCTGGCGGCCCCTCTGGCCTTCAGTCCTCAGCACGGTCGGGCCGCCGGATCCCTGTTTCAGACCATGCCGCTGGAGCAGACCAACTTCGTGCTTGTCGCAGCCCCGATCGGAGACGGCACCAAGGCCCAGCTGAACATCTATGAGCAGGTGCGCAGCACCCGCCCCTGCTTCGCGGTTGCCGGCCAGCGGCCAGCCCCGGTGGAGCCTCTGCTCGCCAGTTTCGATTTCACTGGCATCTGCGGCCGGTATATCGACGCCAACGGCTATTCGCTTCGGGTGGGCGACAGCGACCTCGCCACCAGCTATCGGCTTTCGGTGGTGCGCTCCCAGGATGACAACCTGCTGATGGCGGTGCCCACTAAGGCCGGCGCCGGACCGGAAATGGTCGTGGCGCGGACCATGGGTTCGGGCAACGGCTTCCTGCAGCTGGTGTTCGAGCCTGGCTGGGAGCTCAAGCGTCGCGCCTACGGTGGCCGGGCTCTCGGACACGTCTATGTCTACCGGGAGACCTGGCCGGAAGCCACGGCCTCCGTCCAGCCCGTCACCCCAACGGCATCGCCGGCTGCCCCTGCCGTCCCTGCCAATTCATCCAGCCAGCCTCCGGGGGGTGGGAAGGTGTGAGGCGATTGCTACATTGGGCAATCCCGTGAGCAGAACCGCTCGTACATGACCCAGGTCACCGTCGGCGAAAACGAAGGCATCGAATCGGCGCTGCGCCGCTTCAAGCGTCAGGTGTCCAAGGCGGGCATCTTCGCCGATCTCAAGCGGCTACGCCACCACGAAACTCCCACCGAGAAGTACAAGCGCAAGGCTCAGCAACGGCGTCGCCGTCGCTGAGCTGCCCCCGGACGGCGGTGAGCATCACTCCTCCTGCTGATCAAACGAGCGGTAGCTGAGGGCTTCAACGATCGCTGCGGTTCCGACCTCGCTTCGGCCATCAAGGTCGCAGATCGTGAGGGCAACCCGCAACAGCCGTTCGGCTCCACGGGCGCTGATCCGTCGTCTTTTGATGGCCGACGTCCAGAGCTCCAGTGCCTCCGGCTCCACTGCCATCACCCGCCGGAGTGCTTCCGCTGAGAGAGCCGCATTGCTGCAGCCCCCTGGGTTGCGCTGCTCCCGGCGTTGCCAGGCCATGCCCACCCGTTCGGTCGCTTGCGCCGTTGTGTCTTCCGCCTTCCGGTTGTTAAGGGATCCTGTTTTTCTGCTGTAGCCCGAACTGAGCTCCTCCGCTGAAACGCGGCGCATCACCACCTGGAGGTCGATCCGATCCAGCAGAGGACCCGACAGCTTCCCCCAGTAGCGCAGCCGCTGACCTTCCCCGCATCGGCAGCTGGCCTCGGGTTGACCGAACCATCCACAGGGGCAGGGATTGGTGGCGGCCACGAGGGTGGTGCGACAGGGGAAACGGCTGCGCTGTCGTGCGCGACTGAGCCACACGCAGCCTTCCTCCAGGGGCTGGCGTAGCTGCTCGAGCACGGGGCGCTGGAATTCGGCCAGTTCATCGAGGAACAGCACACCCCGGTGGGCCAGCGCCAGTTCACCGGGTCTGGGAATGGCACCGCCTCCGATCAGCGCTGCTGCCGTGCAGCTGTGGTGGGGGCTCCGGAACGGCCGCCGCCGCACCATGCCGTCGCGGCTGTCGAGCAGGCCCGCCACCGAATGGATGGCGGTGATTTCCATGGCCTCCTGCCGGTTCAGGGGCGGCAGCAGCCCTGGCAGCCTGCGGGCCAGCATGGTCTTGCCACTTCCCGGCGGCCCCACCAGCAGCAGGTGATGGCCACCGGCGGCGGCAATCTCCAGGGCCCGTCGACCGTGCTGCTGGCCCTGGACATCGGCCAGATCAAGCTCCGGGTCCCGTCCCAGCGGACCTGGCAACGGAGATGGACGGGCCGGGGCCTCGAGCTGGCCCCGCAACAGGGCCACCGCGTCGCTCAGCTGCGCGGCAGGCCATACCCCCAGGTCGTCCACCAGGGCCGCCTCCGGGCCGTTGGCCTTGGGTACCAGCAGAGCCCTGGCACCGCAGGCCCGGGCGGCCATCGCCAGCGAGAGCACCCCCCGCACCGGCCTGAGCTGTCCGTCCAGGCCCAGCTCGCCAACGCTCCACACCCCCTCCAGGCTGCTGGCAGCCAGCTGTCCGCTGGCCACAAGCATTCCCAGCGCGATGGGCAGATCGAAGCTCGACCCCTCTTTGCGTAGGTCTCCAGGGGCCAGGTTCACCACCACCCGGGTGAGCGGCACCTTCAGTCCCGCATGACGAAGGGCTGACCGCACCCGCTCCCGCGCCTCCTGCACGGCTGTCCCCGCCAGGCCCACCACTGACAGCCCGGGAAGGCCAGGCGCGATCGCCACCTCCACCATGATCGCCACGGCCTCCAGGCCGACAAGAGCGCCACTGCTGCACCGTGCCAACATCAGGTCGACGGACCACTGCCTGAGCAGTTCCACCTCCCGTCCTGTGCGCCATGGCCAACGAGACGATCTTCGGCAGAATCCTTCGTGGGGAGATCCCCTGCGATCAGGTTTATGCCGACGACCATTGCATCGCCTTTCGCGATGTGGCGCCACAGGCGCCGGTTCATCTGCTCGTGATTCCCCGTGAGCCCTTGATCAACCTGGCCGATGCCCAGGACAGCCAGGCCGAATTGCTGGGTCACCTGCTGTTGGTTGCGGCTCGGGTGGCCCGTCAGGAAGGGCTGGAAGGTTTCCGCACCGTGATCAATTCCGGGGCTGAAGCCGGCCAGACGGTGTTTCATCTGCACGTGCATGTGCTCGGCGGGCGCCCCCTGGCCTGGCCTCCCGGCTGAAGACAGACCTGAGAGGATGATCGCATGGCAACCACCACTCTGCAGACTGCTCCGTTGCAACCAAGAGGTAATCAGTTTCAGAGGCTGAGGCATCTCTCCCAGCCCTTCTTTCTCCCCCTCGAACAAGCCAGCGGCTGGCAGTTTGCCTGGCTGCTGATTGCGCTGCTGTTCTGTGTGGGCGGCTTCGTTCTGTTGGTGGTCACCGGGCTGAATCGGCTCTTACTCCAGGTTCAACCCGAGCTCACAACAAAATATCTGGCCGGTGTTGGTAATACCATCCAGGCGATCTGGTCGTCGTGGTGGGGAGTCGCTTTCAGCGTTCTCTTCCTGGTGGGTGTGGCCAGCTTCATCGCGATGCGCCAGCAGCTCAAAGCCCGAAGGTGGCTGCATTGGACCCTGCTCGGCCTCATCGTGTTCATGCTGCTGGCGGTGAACGGCATCAATGCCGGCATTGGCTTCATTGCCCGCGATCTGACCAACGCCTTGGTGGCCAAGCAGCAGGATAACTTCTATCTTATTCTTACTGTTTACGCCTGTTGTTTTCTTGTCGCGTTGCCGATACGTGTCTCCCAATATTATCTTACACAGAAACTTGGCCTGATCTGGCGTGACTGGCTTTCCCGCAGTCTGATCGCTGATTACATGCACAACCGTGCCTATTACGTTCTCAATCCGAACGATGAGCTGAGCACGGACGTTGACAACCCGGATCAGCGTATCAGTGATGATACCCGCTCATTCACGTCGCAGAGTCTTGGTTTCACCCTTGGGGTGTTTGATGCCATTCTCACCTTTTCGCTGAATATCCTGATTCTTTGGAGTATCAGTCAGGTTCTAACCCTTACCTTGTTTGTCTGGGCGCTTTTGGCCAGTGTAATACTTGTGGTTTCGGGTTTTAACCTAATCCGCGTTAACTATAATCAGTTGCGCTACGAAGCTGATTTTCGCTATGGATTAGTGCATATCCGTGACAATGCTGAATCCATTGCTTTCTATGCTGGTGAGAAGCCCGAGCTGACGGAAACCCTGCGCCGCCTGTCAGAGGCGATTAGGAACTTCAACGTTTTGATCGTCTGGCAGGTTGTGATTGGAGCCATCCAACGATCCGTTGGTTATGCGGGGAATTTCTTCCCCTACGTGATCATGGCTGGCGCTTATTTCAGTGGTCAGATCGACTACGGCCGCTTTATTCAGGCTTCCTTCGCATTCAGCATGGTGGAAGGCTCGCTGATGTTTGTGGTCAACAACATCACGGAACTGGCCCAGTTCTCCGCTGGCGTTAGCAGGCTAGAGGGTTTCCAGACCAAGGTTGAGCAATATCGCGCCAGTTCCCCGTCCTCTTCCAGTCTTTATCGCATCGCCGATTCAATTGTGGTGCGAGGCGCCGATCTGCGCGCACCCGGTTCCGATGCCAACCTGATTGAGGATCTCAACCTCACCGTTTCCGAAAGCGATCGCCTTCTGGTTGTGGGACCTTCCGGTTGTGGCAAAACCTCTCTACTCCGGATGGTGAGTGGCCTCTGGACTCCCGAGCGGGGTTCGATCGAGCGACCGGAAACGGGCGCCCTCCTGTTCATCCCCCAGAAGCCCTACATGCTGCTGGGCTCGCTCAGAGAGCAGCTCTGTTACCCAGCCAGTGAAGATCGCTTCACAGATGAGCAGCTCCGGCATGTGCTCGAGCAGGTGAGACTGGAGAAACTGATTCAGCGCTACCCCGATCTCGACGTTAAGCAGGATTGGCCCCGCATCCTCTCCCTCGGAGAGCAACAGCGTCTGGCTTTTGGTCGGCTCCTGCTGAATGCCCCGAGAATTGCCGTTCTGGATGAGGCGACCAGCGCTCTCGACGTTAAAACCGAAAAGCACCTTTACCAGATGCTGGTTGATCGCGATCTCGCTTTTGTGAGCGTCGGCCACCGACCCACCCTGATGCCCTTCCACCAGAATGTGCTCCGGCTGGAGGGTGGGGGGCGTTGGCAGCTGCTGCCGATGACCAGCTATGAAGCGTCCATTGGCAACCCCCTCTGACCGCCCCGTGACCAGCGAAGCTTCCCCGCCGACCCACGCCGGCAGCGACACCACCACCGGCAGCGCCACCACCCATGACCTCCCGGCCTTCGGCTGGAGCGCGTACGCCGAACGGGTGAACGGGCGCTTCGCCATGCTCGGATTTGTCGCCGTCATCCTGATTGAGGTGCTCAGTGGCGACACCTTTCTGCACTGGGCCGGCCTGGTTCCCTGAACTCCTTCAGCGCAGCTGGATCAGATCCACTTGCCAGAGTCCGTTCCGGCTCACCTGCACGGCCAGCTCGCGGCCATCGGCGCGCAGGCTCACCTGACGTGGCACTCCGGGCGGCTGCATCGGCAGCAGTTCCACGGTTCCCAGAGAACGTCGGTAGAGCACCAGTTCGGTGCGACCTTCCAGTTGACGCACCACGGCAAGGTGCTCGCCGGCGTTGTCCACGGCGACGCTCAGGGGCTGGGCGTCCGGACGGTTCAGGTTTGGTAACGGCACCGGCCGTTGGCGCGCCAGGTTGAGCAGAAGCACCTGTTCACGGCCTCCCCGGCCGCTGATCACGGCCAGCCAGCTGTCGCTCAGTGCTGGCTCACGGCTGTTGCCCGCCTGCTCGAGCTGCTGATTGAATCCGTTGAGTGGCACGGGAACCGATCCCAGGCACCCGGTGAGCAGCAGGCCAGCACCCATCGTGGTCAGGGCATGGCCGAGGGCGCTGCAGCTCCTCATCGCCCCTGCTCCCCCACCGCCTGACCTGCCGGCCGGTCGGGTTCCAGCAGGTTGGTCAGATCGAGCAGTTCCACCCGCCGTTGCCCTTCCTGCATCAGCTCAACGGCCAGCCGCTGGCCATCAGGCGCCAGACTCAGCCTCACGGGGATCCGCTCTCCAGGCAGCGTGAGGCGATGCAATCGGCCGCTGGCACGATCTTCGATCACCGCAAGCCGCTGGTTTCCCTGTTGCACGAGAGCGGCCACGTAGCGGCCGTTCCAGCTGAGCGTCGGTGAGCTGTGTGGTTGATGACCACGGATCTGGCGAAGCGGCACCACCCGACCATCGGGCTGGTGCTGCAACAGCAGGCTCAGCCGGCCGTTGCGCTCGATCACCGTGGCCAACCACTGCCCATTCCCACTGAGTGCGGGATCCTGCCGGCTGCCGGCATCGAGCAGACCGGTACCGCCGGCACTGCGGCGGCTGAAGCTCACCCAGGAGGCGTCACAGCCGCTGACCAGGCTGCTCAGCAGCAGGGGCATCAGCACCAGCAGAGGATAGGGACGACTCAGCGGGAACCCTTTCAGTCGTCAAAGCGTGAGCTGTTGTCACGCGACTCGATGCTGCTGCGTGTTGGCAGGTCGGAGGGAGGGGATGGGGATGGAGATGGGCCGGCCGGCGCAGAGGGCTCAATCGGCGAAAAATCCGCATCGCTGATCCCGGGAGAGGGACGGCTGGAGCGGATCGGGGAGCCCTTGGGAACGCCGGGGCTTGACAGATCAGGGGCCGGTCCAGCACTGCCGCGGCGGCTTGAACGGGGCATGGAGTCGGTGCTGGCGCTCGGGCGGCTGCCGCGTCGGGGTTCGCTGCCCAAATCCCGTTCGCGACGCCGGGAGCCGAATTCAGGTGGGGCGGAGCGGGAGGCGGCGCTGTAGCGGCGGGGTTCCTGGTCGCGTTCGCGGCTGTAGCGGTCGCTGCCCTCGCGATCAGGAGCGGAAGTCCTATCCCAGGAGCTGGGGTCTGCGCGGCGGCTGGCTGCCCGTTCGGGGATGGCTGCACGACTGGCTGGCGGCCGGGGTCGGTAGAAGTCGTCTCCCTCGTCATCGTCGGGACGGGAGCGAATCCGGCGGCGGATCGGCGGCGGTTCATCCAGGCGTTCCCGTTCCTCACCCCAGGTACTTCCACCCATTCTGGATCTGAGCGGCCGCTCGGGCTCCTCGTCGTCGAAGAAGGATGAGCGCCTGGCCTGTTCGGTGGTGATGCCCCGCAGCCTCACGCTCTCGTAGGCGAAGAACACGGTGGTGCCGGCCAGCAGAAACTGGCCGAACTGAAGGATGGGATCCAGGCGCCAGCCCTGGAAGAACAGGATGCCACCGCAGAGCAGGCCGACGGCTGCGAAGAAAACGTCGTAGTCGCGGGCGAGGGCAGGTTTGAAGCTGCGCATGAAATACAGCAGCGCCCCGCCAACGGCCAGCACGATTCCCACGATGCTGGCCCAGTTGAGGCTGGCATTAACCATCGAGTCTCACCCGGGGATCACCCGTCAGGTTCGTTCCGACCAATGTAGGGACGACTGGGAAGGGGGAGATTCAGAGTTTGCGATCCACCCGGTCGTTCTGGCTGATCAGCACCAGGGCAATGGTGATGGGCACCACCACGATCACGGCACCCCAGACAAGGCTGCTCAGGAAGTTGGCGAGGGAAGGGGTCATGGTGGAGGCGATCGGTGGATCGGCGATCGAAGGATCTTAGGCAGAGCTCGTCGCTCACTACGCTGGGGTCAGGGATGCTTTGAGCTTTGTGACGGATCTGTTCAGCGCTGGGCCGCTGGCCATCGCCCATCGGCTGCTCGCCTTTCTGCTGGCTCTCTGGACCCTGCTCTTTTTGTTCCGCATCGTGCTCACCTGGTATCCCCAGGTGGATCTCAACCAGGGAGCTATGCGGTTGATCGGGTGGCCCACCGAGGCCCTGCTGGTCTTCACCCGTCGCCTGATCCAGCCCATCGGTGGTGTGGATGTCACGCCGGTGGTCTGGGTGGGGCTTGTGAGCCTGATCCGGGAGCTTCTGGTCGGGCAGCAGGGGCTGCTGACCCAGTTGATCGTCTCGGCACAGGTTGTTTCGTCTGGGGTCTGACCCTCAGGATCCCTGGCTTGGGAGCATCTCCTGCTCCACGAACTTGGTGTGAACGTTCCCGGCCTGGAATTCGGGCCGATCGAGAAGCTGCAGGTGAAACTCGATCGTGGTTGGGATGCCGGTTACGGCGCATTCCGAGAGGGCACGACGAAGACGGCGCAGGGCATGCTCCCTGTCGTTCCCCCACACGATCAGCTTGCCGATCAGTGAGTCGTAGAAGGGCGGAATCTCGTAGCCGGTGTAAACGTGGCTGTCGAACCGCACGCCGGGCCCTCCGGGAGGTAGCCAGCCGGTGATCTTCCCGGGGGCAGGACGGAAATTCTGACGAGGATCCTCCGCATTGATCCGCACCTCGATCGCATGGCCCCGCATCTGGATCTGGTCCTGGTTCACGGAGATCGGCTCGCCACCGGCGATGCGCAGCTGCTCGGCGATCAGGTCGACACCCGTCACCATTTCGGTGACAGGGTGCTCCACCTGGATCCGCGTGTTCATCTCCATAAAGTAGAAGGCCCCTGAGCGGTCGACCAGGAACTCCACGGTGCCCGCCCCCTCGTAGCCGATGGTGCGCGCCGCCGCCACGGCCGCTTCCCCCATCTGTTTGCGCAGCTCGGGATCGATGGCCACGCTGGGGGCCTCCTCCAGCAGCTTCTGGTGGCGCCGTTGAATCGAGCAGTCGCGCTCGCCCACATGAACCACGTTGCCGTGGCGATCGGCCAACACCTGGACCTCAACGTGGCGTGGCCGATCGATGAATTTCTCCATATAGAGGCCTGGATTGCCGAACGCCGCTTCCGCCTCACCCTGCGCCGCCTTGAACAGCGAATTGAGCTGATCGGCTGATGGCACCAGGCGCATGCCACGGCCACCTCCTCCGGCTGTGGCCTTGATCATCACGGGATAGCCCATGGAGTCGGCCAGGGCACGGGCTTGGGCCACGCTCTCCATCAGGCCCTCGCTGCCTGGGATGGTGGGCACCCCAACCCGTTGCATCGTGGCCTTGGCGGTGGATTTGTCCCCCATCGAGCGGATCGATTCGGGTGACGGTCCAACAAAGGTGATGCCGTGGTCAGCGCAGATCTCGGCGAAACGGTCGTTCTCGGCCAGAAAGCCGTAGCCGGGATGGATGGCATCAGCGCCCCGGGACGTGGCGGCAGCGATGATGTTGGGAATGTTGAGGTAGCTCTTGGAGCTGGGAGCCTCGCCCACGCAGACAGCTTCATCGGCAAGCTGCACGTGCAGGGCGTTCCGGTCGACGGTGCTGTAAACCGCCACCGTGGGAATGCCGAGCTCCCGGCAGCTGCGCAGGATTCGGAGAGCGATCTCGCCGCGGTTGGCGATCAGCAGCTTGCTGATGGGCATCCGCGGACTGTATCAGCGCTCACCGGCGGTTTCCGGGCGGGTCGATGGGTATAGTTCCTGTCCGAAGGCCTGGGGCCTTCACATCACATGCGGATGTGGTGGAATTGGTAGACACGCACGTTTGAGGGGCGTGTGGCTTCGGCCTTGCGAGTTCAAGTCTCGCCATCCGCACTCTTTTCTTCCCCTGCGCGCCCGGCCAGGTCGGCAGGGCGGCTGATTCCGTTTCCATAGGCGCATCGCTTCGGTCACTAACCTGCCCCTGAGCTCAGGCCCCCATGGAAACCGACCAACCGAAAATCGAGCGCAGCGAGCAGGAATGGCGCAGCCAGCTCAGCCCTGAGCAGTTCGCTGTGGCTCGCCAAGGAGGCACCGAGCGGGCCTTCACGGGGGTTTACTGGAACAACAAGGCCAAGGGGATGTACCGCTGCATCTGCTGCGGCAGTGAGCTCTTCAGCTCAGACACCAAGTTCGATTCCGGCACCGGCTGGCCCAGCTTCTGGGATGGGGCCAGGCCGGGGGCGATCAGCTTTCACCGCGATGGCAGCCACGGCATGGTGCGCACCGAGATCAAGTGCTCCAGCTGTGATGCTCACCTGGGGCATGTCTTCGAAGACGGCCCCCGACCAACAGGTCTGCGCTACTGCGTGAATTCAGCCTCCCTGGCGTTCGAGCAGCGCTGAGTTCCTGCCAGCAGGCCTGAGCCTGTCTCACCAGGGATCGTCGTCGTAGCGGTCTTCCGGTTCGGGGCGCGGTCGTGGGCCAGGCCGCCGCGGCGCGGGCCTGGCATCCAGGCCCCGGCTGCCACTGATCGGTCGGCTGTCGTCGAGATCCATATCCTCGTCCTCATCGAGATAGCGGCGCTGGCGGAGCGGTTCGCGCTGACGCCGTTCCTCCAGCTCCACGTATTCCAGCTGCTCTTCCACTTCGAAGGCACGGCTGGTGGCTGGCTGGATGCGGCGCTGCTCGCTGGCAACAGCCTGGCCGGCAGCCAGTTGATTTTCCACAGGAACCATCGTGGAGCGGTAGCGATCCCTCTCCTCGCTCTCCCAGCTGGCACCACCGATGCCCAGTTTCTCAAGCAGACCGGTTCCCAGCTGCTTGAGCTTCTGGTCGGCGCCTTCGTAAACGATGATGCGATCGGGCCCGGAGCTCACGATTTCGGGCACCGGCAGTTCCCAGGTGCTGAGCACTCCTTCCCCCAGCAGCGGCACGCCAAGGGCGCCGATCACCAGGGTGGTGAGTTCACCGGTTTCGATGTCGAAGCTGAATCCCAGCACCCGCCCGAGTTGCTCACCGGCTTCGGTGATCACCTGAGCGTTGATCACTTTGCTGTAGCGATCGGGATTGAATCCTTCGGCCAGGGAGTCGGCGGAATCCACCAGGATCACGTCGCCCACCTGGCGGATCCGATCGAGGGGCATCCAGCGCGGCAGCCCTGGCAGAAAGCGGGTGAGTGGATTGTCCCGCAGGCCGAGGGCCACCACTTCGCGGCGGTCGATGTCCACCACCACCTCACCCACCACGCCAAGGCGTCGACCCGTGTCGCGGGTGATCACCTGGGTACCCATCAGTTCCGAACGCAGCCAGAGCCTGTCGCTTGGCACCTGGGGCCCTGAGGCTGAAGAGGGAGGAATGGAGGAGGTCAAGTCGGCCGGTGGCCCAGTCGCAACATTGTGACGCAGGCTGTCCGTTCAGGCTGTTGGTGGAAGCCCCACCACCTGGGTGTGGGCCCCGCGGGCCTGGGTGACGCCGATGGTGCGTGTCGCCGCCGCGATCATCGGCCTTCGGTGGCTCACCACAAGGAACTGGGCATCATCGGACTGGGCGGCGATCAAGGCCGCCAGCCGTTCCACGTTCACACCGTCGAGAAAGCTGTCCACCTCATCGAGCGCATAAAAGGGCGACGGGCGGAAACGCTGGAGAGCGAAGAGGAAGCTCAGCGCAGTGAGCGATTTCTCACCACCACTCATCGCGGCGAGGCGTCGTACGGCCTTCCCTTTCGGGTGGGCCACCAGGGTGAGGCCTCCGTCGAGGGGTGCCTCCGGATTCTCCAGCTGCAGAAAGCCCTCACCATCGGAGAGACCGGCGAAGATCGAGCGGAAATGTCCATCCACGGCGGTGAAGGCCTCCATGAAGGCTTCCTGTCGCAGGGTCGCTACGGTTTCGATCCGCAGCAACAGCTCCTCCCGCTCCTTGCTGAGCACGTCAAGCCGCTCCTCCAGCTCTTCGAGACGCCGCTCCAACTGTTCCAGTTCCTCAAGGGCCAGCATGTTCACGGGTTCCAGGGCCTCCATCCGCTGCTGAAGGGCGCGCAGGTCGCGCTGCAGCCCCTCCAGGCCGTTCGCCCGCACCTCCTCGGGGATCTCCGGTAGGGGGTCCGGCAGCTGGCGCTCCATCTGCTCCAGTCGCAGCTCACCGCTGCGTTGTTCCTCGGCCAGGGCCTGCAGCTCCTCGGCGCTGCGCTGCAGCTCCCACTGACGCTGCTGGAGGCTCTGGCGCCTGGACGCCAACTGGGCTTCGGCGATGTCGCGGGCCCGGCGTCTCTCGCCGAAGCGGGTCTGGAGCTCGGCCTGCCTGGCCTCAAGGCTCACACGCTGCTGTTGATCGGCCTGCTGGCGTTCCTTCCACTGGGCCCGTTCCGCCACCAGTGCCTGCACCGCCTGAACCAGCCGCTGCTCGTCGTGGGCCAGAGCCTCCAGCTGGCTGTTCACCCTCTCCATGGCCAGGGCCCGCTCCCGACGGGCGGCCAACAGCCCGTCACGCTGCTGGCGGGCAGCAGCGAGCTCGGTGTCGGCTGTCTCGAGGTTGTGCTGGAGCTCCTTCCAGTGGGCCGCATCTCCAGACTCCTGCCCCTGGGCTTCGCTCTGCTCAAGAGACGCCAGTTGCTCACGCAGGGGCGTGATCAGGGCTTCCAGCTCCGCCTGGCGACGGCTGTCGGTCACGATCGCGACCGCAAGCTGGTTGAGGCGCTCACTGAGAAGCTGCTGGCGTTGCTGCTGGGGGGCCAGGGCCTGCTGGGTCGCCCGGCGTTCGGCCTCGAGGGCTGCCTGGCGTTGTTGCTGCCGTTCCAGGTCGGGGCGGAGCGCCTCCAGCTGGCGGCCCAGTTCCGATTCCCGGCGCCGAGAGGCCACCAGGCTTTCGCCCAGCTCCAGCAAACGGCGCCGCAGTGGCTCTGCCTCATCCCCTTCCTGGCTGCGGCCGAAGCTCAGCTGGCTGCCGCGCTGCTGAAAGCTGCCACCCGTCATGGCGCCGCTCTTCTCCAGCAGTTCCCCTTCCAGGGTCACAGCCCGGCAACGGCCCAGTTCGCGGCGGGCGCTCGCCAGATCTGTGAACACGAGGGTGTCGCCGAACACGTGGCGGAATACCTCGGCATACACCGGTTCGTGTCGCACCAGATCCACCGCTTTCCCCACAAGGCCAGCGCCACCGGCGCTTCCTCCACCTCCACGCTGGAGTGCCGCGGCTCCGCTGCCTCCGCTCACACTGGCACGGATCCTGTTGAGAGGCAGGAAGGTGAGCCGACCGGCTCGGCGTTGTTTGAGCAGCTCGATCGCCCGGGCAGCGATGGAGTCGTCGTCGACGACCACCTGGCCGAGGCGGCCGCCGGCGGCCACCTCCAGGGCGAGCCGATGGCGATCCTCCACCTCTCCAAGCTGGGCCACCGGTCCATGGATCCCCTCCAGACCTGCCTCCAGCAGCACCCGCAGGGCTCCTGTGCCACGGCTTTCTTGGAGGGTTTCGCGGCGGCTGTCGAGCCGGGCGATCTCGCGCTCCAGCTGGCCCTGCTCCTGCTCCAGCCGGCTCCGGGTGCGCTGCTGAAGGCCCAGGGCCTCGGCGAGCTCCTGCAACCGGCCCTTGTTGCGCTCCAGATCCTGCAGCAGCTCCTGCCATTCCCGCTCGGCGCCCTCGAGCTGCTGACTGGTGTGAAGTCCGGCCTCGGTTTCACCCTGCTGCTCAATGCTGAGCTCAGCCTGGCGTTCCTGGTTCTGGCGCAGGCGCTCACTGAGCTGTTGCAGTTCCGCCTGGAGCGGGGTCAGCGTTTCTCCGACTTGCTGCCGTTGCTGGCTGCGCTGGCGTTGCTCCTCCATCCAGCTTCCGCTGCGGCCGGCCACCTCACCCAGGCGGCGGCGTGAGAGCTCAACGGCCGCCTCCGCTGCCCGGCAGGCGACCTCCGCCTGCTCCAGCTGGGCCTGATCGCCGGCTCCTGCTAGCTCCTGCTGCTCACGGCGCAGCTCCCCCTGCCGCGTCGCCAGGTTCTGGCGTTGCCGTTGCAGTTCCTCAGCATCAACCTGGTGCTTGTCGGCCTGCCGGCTGAGTTCGCGACCGCTGGCTTCCAATCCGGCGAGTTCAGCCTGGACAGCCAGGAGCTGGTCCTCCCCGAGAGCCTTCACGTCCGCCTGGAGGCCCTCCAGCTGGGTGGCCGCCGCGGTGAGTTCCTCCTGTTCGGCCGCGATCGCCAGGCTCTGCTCCTCCCGTTGGCGGCTGAGCGCGGCCTGACGATGCACCAGGTCCTTCAGGGCAGCTTCCGCAGCTTCGTAGGCCAGAACCTGCTCCTGCAGGCGGGCCGTGAGATGACGCTGGCGCAGTTCCTGGTAGGTGCGGGCCTTGGCACAGTCCCGTTCAAGCTTCTGGCGGCTGCTGAGCAGTTCCTGCTGAACGATTGTGCAGCGGTCCTGCCGCTCCTGCACTTCCTGAAGTTTGCCGCGGGTCTGTTCGATACGGCTGTCGAACAGGGCGACGCCCGCCAGTTCGTCGATGATGCCGCGACGGTCGCGGGCGCTCATCGACACGATTCGGGTCACATCCCCCTGCATCACCACATTGCTGCCCTCCGGATCCACCCGCAGACGACGGAGCTGGGTCTGGAGCTGCTGCAGGTTGCAGGACACTCCGTCGGCGCTGAAGCTGCTGGAGTAAGTTCCGCCCGGGGCCACCCTCAGCCTGCGGCTCACGGTCCATTGCTTCTGACCGACTCTGATCCAGGGTCCCTCCGTGGCAGGTTCCAGTCCCTGTTCGGCTTCATCGGGCTGCCAGTCAGCCAGATCAAACCGCACGCTCACTACGGTCTCGGCGGCCTTGCCCGCCCGCAGCATGGCACTGTTGATCAGATCGGGGAGACGCTCGGCGCGCATTCCACGGCTGCTGGCCAAACCCAGGCAGAAGAGCACGGCATCGAGAATGTTGCTCTTGCCGGAGCCGTTCGGACCGGTGACCACCGTGAACCCCTGCTCGAGCGGGATCGCCATCGATCCGCCGAACGACTTGAACTGGGTGAGCTCGACCTGGTTGATGTGAACCAACAGGCCCGTGCTGCCGGGCAGTAGAAACTTAGCGGAGCCTGACGCAGGCTCAAGGCCTCCTTAGCTTGTGCTGACTCGGCCACTGCGCACCATGGATTCAGAGAACGACCCTGAGCTGGGTTCCCCATTGCCCTCCGACCAGCGAATGGCCGCTAACAACGGCCATCAGGGCGGGTATGAGGCCTTCCGCGAGCGGTTCGAGGCCCTGATTCCCACGATCCAGCGGGAGTGGCCTGATCTGGCCCGCCACACCCTGGAGGCCACCCGTGGCAGCCTGGATGAGGTGGTGGCTGTGATCGCCTCTCACACTGGTCGTACCGCCACTGCGGTGCAGGGACAGTTGCTTGAGCTGTTGCATGTGGCCGATGAGCAGACCCAGCGCATCGCCCAGAACCTCGACCCCTTTGAAGATCAGCTTGAGCGCTTGCTTGACGAACTGGATGCCACCTTGCGACCGAAGCTGGAGCGCCCCGTCCGCGAACGGCCGCTGCTGGCCCTTGGCATCGCAGCCGGTGTGGGTCTGCTCACCGGCCTGCTGCTCAGTTCCGCCCGCCGTTCAGCCTGACTCCCATGGCTGATTCCCGTTCGGACGCCGACAGCTCCAGGGGAGCCGCCTCCGTAGGAACCGGCGTGGCCAGAGCAGCCGCCGGACGCCTCGGCGGACTGCTCAGTTCGGTGATCGATCTGCACGTCCGCATTGCGCTCCAGGAAGCCGATCGGGAGAAGCGTCGTCTGATCGGTGCTCTCCTGTTGCTCAGCGGTGGGTTGGCGATGTCGCTGCTCGCCCTGATCGCGGCAGAAATGGCGTTGTTGTTCTGGTTCCACCAGAGCCTCGGCTGGACCTGGATCCAGGCGGGGCTTGGGCTGGCGACGCTCAATCTGCTGCTGGCAGGCCTGTTCCTGCGGGTGGGCGGCCGGATGCTGAAGGGTCCCTATCTTCCGGAAACGATGGCCGGCCTCACGAAGACAACCCGGGCCCTGCTGGGGCGTTGAGCCAGCGGCACAGCGGCGCCAGGCTCAACCCCTGCAGCAGCAGATTCAGGATCACCACAATGAACACGATGCTCTGAGCGTTGGAGGCCAGCACCTCAGCCAGCTGAGGCGTGACTCCCCGAAGCTCGGGGATCTGGCGCACCACCGCGAAGGAGAGAGCCAGGGGTACGGCTCCGCGCAGGCCGCACCAGGCGATCAGGCTGGAATCTCGCCAGTTGAAGGGCGAAAAGCGCTGGAAGCACAGCACACTCACAGGGCGCGCCACCAGCATCAGGACGGCGGCGCTGGCCACACCCACCGGCAGCCTCGGCAGCAGATCAGCCGGATTCACCAGCAGACCAAACAGCAGAAAGGTGCTGATCTCAGCCATCGAGTTGAACGGAACCAGCACCTCCTGAATCGCTTCATGACTGAATTCAGGTCTGCGGTAGTTCACGTTGGTCATCACAAGACCTGTCACGTAGACCGCCACGAACCCGGAGCCTCCCATCAGCACGGTGATGCCGTAGTCCATGAAGGCCACCGACATGGCCACGACCAGCAGCTGGGCCCGATCCAGCACGAACCGTTCGATCACCACCTTGGCCACGAAGCCGAAGGCGAGGCCAAGAACAAGTCCGGTGCCCACCTGTTGCAGCAGGCTCTGGATTCCCACCAGCAACAGATCAGGGAGCGCGTCAGCCCGGCCGCTCCGACGGAACAGGCTGGTGCAGATGCCGTAGATGATCAGGGCTGAGGGATCGTTCACTGCAGACTCGAATTCGAGCAGGTGCCGCACCCGCTCCGGCACCCGGCGCTTCACCTGTTCCAGCACGCTCAGGGTGGCGCCGGCATCGGTGGATCCGAGGCAGGCGGCGATGAGCATCGCAGCGCCCAGTGGTATGGCATTGCTGAAACCTGCCGAGAGATCGCCGCCGCTGGCTGAGCTGAACCAGTGGATCGCCAGGCCCAGAGTGACGGTGGCGATCACCACCCCACCGATGGCGAGCTGCAGCCCGTAGAGCAGAAAGCCACGAATCACCGTGAGATCTGTTTTCAGACCGGCATAAAAAAGAAGCAGTGCCAGGGCGAATATCTGCAGCCGACCCACTTCGTCGGGGCTGATGTCCACGTGCTGAATGTTGATCAGCAGACCCAAAATCAGCGTCGTCAGGATGGCGGGAATCCCGATCCGCATCGCGAGTTTGCTGAGAATCAACGTCCCCAGAAAGACCACCCCGATGAACAGCGCGAGAGTCTCTGTGGAGATCGCAGCGAGTCCAACTCCTCCGGCGCTGGCTTTCAGCAGAGGGCCGAAAACAATCGGCATGTCCAGCGACCAGATCTGGGCATGGTATGCCCAGGGCCGGCTGATCCAGCCTGGATTCAGCGGATCTCATAGTGCAGCCAGCGGCAGTCAATCCCGCCGTTGCTGATCGGGATCCGCCGGCTGGCCTTCAGGTGCAGGGCTTCGCTCAGTCTGGGATCGCCACTCAACAGCCACAGCCCCCAACCGCGGCAGCGCTGTTTCAGCATCCTGCTCAGATCGGCGTAGAGCTCTGTTAGTTCCTCCCGCTCACCCAGCCGGGCGCCGTAGGGGGGGTTGGTGACCAGCATACCCGGTGTCGCGGGTGGCTGAAGATCACGGAGGTCACCCACCCGCCATTCCACGAACCCATCCAGCCCTGCAGCCGATGCGTTGGCACGTGCCTGGGTGATCACCTGCGGATCGAGATCAGAACCGATGACCGGGGCTAGGGGCCGGCCATCAGCCAGGGTGAATCGATGGAGGGCCCGGGCGAGTTCCAGCTCCCGCTGCCAGAGATCGGCGCTGAAGTCGGGCCAGTTCTCGAAAGCAAAGTGACGGGCGTTTGCCGCGATCAGGCCAGGTGCGCGCCCCAGCACGTGGGAAACGGCCTCGATCAGCAGCGTGCCGGACCCGCACATGGGATCCACGAGGGGGACGGAACCATCCCAGCCGCTGAGGGTCATCAGTCCTGCCGCAAGGTTCTCCTTCAGGGGCGCCTGGCCCATGGCGGGGCGATAACCGCGGCGGTGCAGGCTGTCGCCGCTGCCATTGAGGCTGAGGGTGGCCATGGGCGTCTGACCGGGCCGTCCGGCGCTGAGGTGCAGATGCAACGAAAGATCTGGGTTCTCGAGGTTCACCGAGGAGCGGCGTCCGCCATGGTTTCTCTGGCGATCCACCAGGGCGTTCTTCACGGCGAGGGCGTTGTAATGGCTGTGGCTCAGCCCCGGTATGGCACCGCTGGTATCCACGCGGAAGCTGCGCTCGGGTGGTAGCCAGACATCCCAGTCAGCTGCGCCCTGAACGCCCGCGTGCAGCTCCGTGCTGTTGCGGCAGGGAAAGCTGGCCAGCTCCCGGAGCAGCCGGAACGGCGTCCTGGCCTGCAGATGCAGGCGGTAATAGGTGGCCAGGTCGACGTGACAGCGCACGGCCCGACGCAGCGGCCGCGGATCGGCGGCACCAAGTTCCAGGAGCTCAGCGGCACCAGTCTGCTCCAGGCCTGCCGGAAGAACGGCCAGGCAGCCAAACCGGCTCCCCCTGTCGTAGCGGGATTCCGTGCTGGTCGGTTCGGTGTTGCCCACCCGGCTGCTCAGTGCTCGCACCTGCCACAATGCAGGAGTTCGGCTTCGGCTGAACTAGGTGGCTCACACCAGTGTTTCGGACAGCGGTTCGATTCCGCTCAGCTCCATTCCCCCGCTTCCGGTTCTGTCGGAAGCTCTGCGGGGCTGCAATGGTTTCGACGGGGCATGAGGAGAGTGACTGAAGCCTGCTCGGTCAGAGCAAACCCGTAACAGCGAACAACATCGTTCGTTTCTCCCGTCAAGCCGCCCCTGTGGCTGCCTGACCCTTTTAAGGGAGATGGGGTGAGGTCAGCCTTATCACCCAAATGACCCATGGGCCCTGGAAGGGGCCTTTTCAGTAGTCAGGGACTGGGGAACGCAACCCTGAACCTGACCCCTTAGCGCTTGCGGTTGACATCCCGATTGACAACACGTCTTTTGTCAATGGATTGTCGTCCCCTTCGATCCCCACCGAGTGCGGCTGGACGGAGAAGGTCTGCAGCCTGCGGTGAACAGTGGTCTTGGAGATGCCCATGGCAGCAGCAAGAGAGCGGGCGCTCCACTGAGTGCTGCCGTCCTCAGGTTTGGTCTGCAGGGCTCGGTTGATCACTTAGCCACCTTCTGGTCCTCGTAGGTGCGCGGCCGGCCGGGGCGGAGCTCATCGTGCAGGCCATCCAGTCCCAGCTCTCGACAGCGCTTGCGCCATATGCGAAAGGTCATACCCGTTAGCCCCATCCGCCTGGCGATAGCGGTGCCGCTTTCACCGACGCCTCAGGCAAGAACGATCCGGGCGCTTTGAACGTTTGAATTCGGCAGGGATCGAGAATGTGCAAGGGCCTGCAACTGCTCAACCTCTTCT
>JAYKGZ010000012.1:0-3827 GCA_035284925.1 Cyanobacteriota bacterium
AGAGCCTCCCCAAGAACCGAAGCGGCCAGATGCCTGCTCAAGCCCTCTGTCGTCACCAGATCAACCCGCCTGGCCAGAAGTATTTCCAGGTGATCCACGAGTTCCAGGTAGGCGTCATAGTCTTTGCGTCCAGCCTGGAAGCTCACCAGCAGATCCACATCACTGTCCGGCCGAATCGCCTGATCACGCGCAAACGAGCCGAATACGGAGCACCGCGAGAGCCCCATCGCCTTCAGCACGCTGGCATTGGCAGAGAGCCGAGCCAGCACATCCGAGCGATGAGCGACAGGGAGCACTGGGGCGCTGTCTCGAACGGGAATGGGGAAGGAGACCGCCACTCCACTAGCCTACCGGCAGAATCCAGCTTGCTCAGCTTCGCGTCCACGGTATTGCCGTCGACCTTTGAAACCTTCTGGATCATGGCCCAGCCCCCGCCGTGACTGGCATCGCTGCAACGGGAGAAGGGCCACCGTGCGGCTCCTTCCCGTGCGAGTCTTCTGTGTCTCAAGTCGCCAATTAGGCTGCTGGGGTGCCTCCGCAAGGTCGCCGGCCACTCCCTCGACGACCACCCCCAGCTGTCCATCCCCCAGATCCAAGCGGTCTTCGACCTGTTGGTCGCCCGCATTCGGGCACTGGATCCGAACGTGAGCCAGGAGGTGCTCAAGCTCACCATCGCCTACAAGGCCGAGACCAACGTCGTTGACATCGTTCCCCAGGTCAAGCGGCTGCGCCTGAGCCTCAACATGCCCTTCGCGGAACTTGACGACCCCAGGGGCAATGGCGAGGTGGAGTTCGGTGTCGCCAGCCTGGATGAGATTCCCTATGCCCTCAGCCTGATCCGTCAGTCGCTGGAGCGGCAAGTGGAGGGAGAGTCGTGAAATCGTTAGCCAGCCTTAGCCTGAGGTGCTTCCACGCGATCCAACCGATCGACTCAGGTCGATGACCCAAGCCACTCCTGCTGTTGGCACTGGGGCTCCAGTACGGGCCTGGGCCGTCACGGCCGAAAAGATCAACGACGTGGTCAACCGTCTAGTGGCCGCAGCATCGCCGCTGCGCCTGATTGCCTTTGGGTCTGCAGCCCGGGGGGAGCTGGCCGCCGCCAACGATCTGGATCTGCTGGTGGTGGAACCCGTGCTCACCAGCCGCTACAGCGAAACGGTGCGGTTGCAGAAGGCGCTGCGCGGTGTGCTGATGTCGGTGGATCTGGTGGTCACCAGCCAGGCCCACTTCGACGAGCGCTCCCGTATTCCCGGCACGCTCGAATACGCCGCGCACTGCGAGGGACGGGTGCTTCATGACTCGATCTGATCAGGCACGGCTGCTGCAGCGCAAAGCAGCTCAAGACCTGGCCGTGCTTGACAGGCTGCTCGATGATCCAGCCATCAACGACGAGACCCTCGGCTACCACGCCCAGCAAGCGTCCGAAAAACGCATCAAGGCGCTGCTTGCCCTCCATGGGTACAACTACCCACGCAGTCACAACATCGGATTGCTGCTCGATTTGCTCGCAAGCCATGGCATGTCCCTGCCAGATCGCTTCGAGGCGGTGCAGACCCTCACGCCGTTCGGCACGGTGTTCCGTTACGACGACCTGCCGCTGGAGGACACCCCGGATCGCCGCAGCTGGCCGCCATTGCTTCACGATCTTCAGGCTTATGTGACAGCGGCGATCGAGGCCCACGCACCTTCAGGTGCGGAGCCCAACCCATGAGATCCCAGTACGCCCTGATCGCCTGGCAATGGCCTGAGCTCCACGAGGAGGCGCAGAAGGTTGAGCAGTTCGCCCTGTCCGATCCACGCACCGCCTGCTTCTACGCCCGCCGCACCATTGAGCTACTGATCGAGTGGGTGTACGACAACGATGGGCAGCTGCAGCGGCCGTTGGGCTACGGCACTCTCGCTGATCTCTGTGCCACCGCCGAGTTCCGCGAGATCGCCCGTGAACAGCTGCACCGTTTTCAGCTTCTGCGCACCCTGGGCAACAAGGCCGTCCATCGCAGCGATCCAATCCGCCCTGGCGATGCGGTCACCGCTGCCCGCGAGTTGTTCCAGGTGCTGCGCTGGTTTGCGCTCACCTACGGCCGTGATCCCCAGCGCGTGCGCGGCTTCAGCTTCAACGCTGATCTGTTGCCCAGCCGTGATGCCGCCACAGCCCAGCAGCTCCAGAGCCGTGAGCAGCTGGAGGCCCTCGCCGAGCAGCTGGCGGAGCGCGATGCCCAGCTGCGTGATCAGCGACTGGCCACCCTTTCCTCCCAGGAAGAACTCGATCGGCTACGCCAGGAGATCACCGCCCTGCGTAAGGCCAATGAAGCCGCCGCCCAGCCCGAACCCGACCTGAGCGAGTTCGCGACACGGCGCACCTACATCGATCTCTACCTCGAAGAAGCAGGCTGGCGGCTGGGGGATGACTGCACCGTGGAGCACGAGGTGCAGGGCATGCCCAATGCCACGGGCCAAGGGTTCGTGGATTACGTGCTCTGGGGCGCCGACGGCAAGCCCCTCGGCCTGGTGGAAGCCAAGCGCAGCAGCCGCGATCCGATGGAGGGCCAGCGTCAGGCCGAGCTCTATGCCAACTGTCTGGAGCAGCGTTACGGCCAGCGGCCTCTGATCTTTCTCTCCAACGGCTACCGACACCGCCTCTGGGACGACCTTCGCTATCCGCCCCGCGAGGTGCAGGGCTTCTACAAGAAAGACGAGCTCGAAACCCTGATCCGGCGGCGCGAGATCCGCCAGCCCCTCGCTCAGGCCACCATCTCTACGGCCATTGCGGGGCGCTACTACCAGCAGCGAGCGATCCGGGCCATCTGCGAATCCCTCGAGCAGGGCCGCCGGAAGGCCCTGCTGGTGCAGGCCACCGGCACCGGCAAAACGCGTACCGCCATCTCACTCACCGAGGTGCTCACCCGCTGCAACTGGGTGAAGCGGGTGCTGTTTCTCGCCGATCGCACGTCGCTCGTGCTTCAGGCCGAGCGCGCCTTCCGCCGTTTCCTGCCCGATTGCTCACCGGTGAATCTCGTCACAAACAAAGGTGGTGAGGGCCGGGTGTTTCTCTCCACCTACCCCACGATGATGAACCTCATCGCTGCGGAGGATTCCCATGGTGTGAAGCGCTTTGGGGTGGGGCATTTCGATCTGGTGATCATCGACGAGGCCCACCGCAGTGTGTATCAGAAATACGGGGCGATCTTCGCCTACTTCGATTCGCTGCTCAGCGGTCTCACAGCCACGCCCCGCGATGAGATCGACCGCAACACCTACGAGCTCTTCGATCGGGAGATCGGTCTGCCTACCGATGAGTACGGCCTCGATCAGGCCGTCGCCGATGGCTTCCTTGTGCCCTTCAAGCCCATCTCCGTGCCGCTGCGTTTTCCCCGCGAGGGCATCAGCTATGCCGCCCTCAGCGACGCCGAAAAAGCCAAGTGGGAGCTGCTCGACTGGGAGGAGAACGTGCAGAACGCCGGCCGGGTGGATTCCGGCGCCGTCAACGCCTGGCTGTTCAACGCCGATACCGTCGACAAGGGCCTGGAGGTGCTGATGACCCAGGGGTGCCAGGACGCCTGCGCCAATCGCCTCGGCAAGAGCGTGATCTTCGCGCGCAACCACAAGCACGCCGAGTTCATCCGTGAGCGTTTCGATCACCACTACCCCCACCTGGCAGGCAAGGCCGCCCGCGTAATCGACAACCAGGTGACGTACGCCCAGTCGCTGATCGATGAGTTCGCCAATCCAGCCAGTGATCTGCGGATCGCCATCTCCGTCGACATGCTCGACACCGGCATCGACATCCCGGAGATCGTGAATCTGGTGTTCTTCAAGCCGGTGCGCTC
>JAYKGZ010000013.1:0-30554 GCA_035284925.1 Cyanobacteriota bacterium
ATAGCACTCCTGAAGAGCCTGGAAATACCAGTCTTCTTCCAGGGAGCCGGGTTCGCTGGAGCGAACGAAGGGGAGATGGGCGTGGAGCACGATGGCCAGATCGCCGGCCGGTACGCCTGAGGCCTCGGGTGACGCCATGGCGGAAGGGATCTCTGGCCTTGAAAACGACTCTAGGGGCAGGCCACGGGCTCCCTCAGCGCTGTTTAGTCTTGAACCATGCAGGCCAGAACGAAGAGCCCTCTGAAGCTGGTGCTCGCCGTGGATGGCCACAGTATGTTTTATGCCCAGCAAAAACTGGGGTGGTTCTTCGACCCCCGCCGTCTCCTCCAGTTGGCGACCGACCAGCCAGGCATGGAACTGAGCAGTGCCTTCTGGTACGCCGGCCTGAAGGACAGCTCCGACCAGCGTGGCTTCCGCAACGCCCTGACAACCCTGGGATACACGGTTCGTACCAGGCTGCTGCGCGAGTTGCCCAGCCAGGGGGATGACACCCGTTCATCCGATCACCCGGCAGGAGACCAGCGCTCCTACACCCGGGCCAATCTTGAGGTAGAGATCGCGATCGATCTGCTCAGCGTGGCCCCGCGCTGTGATGAACTCTGGCTGCTCAGCGGCAGTCGTGACCTGGACCGGCTCGTCGAGGTGCTTCGGGCCCAGGGGCTGCGCATCACGCTGATGAGCACCGAGGGGATGGTGGCCCGCGATCTGCGGAACGCAGCGGATCGCTTTGTCGATCTCGCCAGTCTGCGAGGCGAGCTGGAGCGGGCCGAGGCCCAGCAGGCGCCGGTGTTCGCCCGTTGAAAGCGCGGCCCTACCCCTAGAATGAGCTAACTCATAGTCATTCCGGATTAGTTCCGGAGGGGGGAGCGCAGCAGCTATGGCCCGCGATCCTGGCCGCGTCCTGATCTTCGACACCACCCTGCGCGACGGCGAGCAGTCGCCTGGCGCCAGCCTGAATCTTGAAGAAAAGCTGGCGATCGCCCAGCAGCTGGCGCGCCTCGGAGTCGACATCATCGAGGCTGGTTTCCCCTTCGCCAGTTCCGGCGACTTCAAGGCGGTTCAGCGCATCGCGGCTGCAGTGGGCACCCCGGATGGACCGGTGATCTGTGGGCTGGCGCGGGCCGCTGCCGGCGACATCAAGGCCTGTGCCGAGGCCGTGGCTCCTGCTGCCCGCCGGCGCATCCATACCTTCATCGCCACCAGCGACATTCACCTGGAGCACAAGCTGCGCAAGTCCCGTCGCGATGTTCTGGCCATTACCGCTGAGATGGTGGCCTACGCCCGCACCCTGGTGGACGATGTGGAGTTTTCCTGTGAAGACGCCGGTCGCAGTGATCCGGAATTCATGCATCAGGTGATCGAAGCCGCGATCAGCGCTGGTGCCACCACGATCAATATCCCGGATACTGTTGGCTATGCGACGCCCGCTGAATTCGGTGAGCTGATCGCAGGAATCAATGCTCAGGTTTCTAATATTGATCAGGCCGTGATCTCGGTTCACGGCCACAACGATCTTGGCCTGGCTGTAGCCAATTTCCTGGAGGCGGTGAAGAACGGGGCCCGGCAACTGGAATGCACCATCAATGGCATTGGTGAACGGGCCGGTAACGCCTCCCTCGAGGAACTGGTCATGGCGCTGCATGTTCGCCGCCGTTATTTCAACCCCTTTCTCAATCGCCCTGTTGACAGCGCTGAGCCACTCACGGCCGTGCGCACGGAGGAAATCACCAAGACCTCACGATTGGTGAGCAACCTCACCGGGATGGCGGTGCAACCCAACAAAGCCATCGTTGGTGCGAATGCCTTTGCCCATGAGAGCGGAATTCACCAGGATGGAGTGCTTAAGAATCGTCTCACTTACGAGATCATCGATGCCCGTACCGTCGGCCTCGCCGACAACCGTATCTCCCTTGGCAAGCTCTCTGGTCGCAGTGCCTTCCGCGCCCGACTCGAGGAGCTCGGATACGAACTCGGTCGCCAGGATCTCGATGACGCCTTTGCACGTTTCAAGGAGCTGGCCGATCGCAAACGTGAGATCACCGACCGCGACATTGAAGCGATCGTGAGCGAGCAGGTGCGGCAGAATGGTGATGCGCGCTACACCCTGAAGAGCGTGCAGGTAAGTTGTGGAACTGGTCTGCAGCCCACCGCCACCGTCACCCTGGTGAACGCCGATGGGGCTGAGATTATGGAAGCGGCCATCGGCACCGGTCCGGTGGATGCGGTCTGCCAGGCCCTCAATCATCTCGCCCAGGTGCCCAACGAGCTGGTGGAGTTCTCCGTGAAGAGTGTCACCGAGGGCATTGACGCCATGGGGGAGGTGACCATCCGGTTGCGCCACCAGGGTGTGCTCTATTCCGGCCACGCGGCTGATACCGACATCGTCGTGGCCTCGGCCCAGGCCTTTGTGAACGCTCTCAACCGACTGCTGGCCGGCTCCCATCTCAGGCCGCTGCATCCGCAGAAAGCTCCCCTGCCCCAGCTTGGTGAGCTCCCACTCGCCGAGCGCCCGAGGGTCTGAGGGACATGGCATCCCAGGGTCTCCGGAGTCCCTCCGCTGGGCAGGCTCCTGCCTCCCCAATGGCCACAGCCGTTCAGCTGGTTGTGCTGCTGACTCTGGCGATGGCGATGCTGGTGCCGTTGCTGTGGTTGGTGAGCACTTCGCTCAAGGGTTCGGCGGAAGACATCTTCACCAGCCCTCCGGCATTACTGCCAGCCAAGCCCAGTTTGGACGCCTACCGGCGCCTGTTCGAGGGCACGCCGATGCTCGCTTACATCCGGAACAGCGCCATCGTGAGTGCCCTGGCGGTGCTGGCCAACCTGGTGTTCTGCTCCCTGGCCGCCTACCCCCTGGCACGGCTGCGTTTTCTTGGCAGAGGTCTGGTGCTGGCCCTCGTGGTGGCCACGATCCTGATCCCCTTTCAGGTGGTGATGATTCCCCTTTACCTGCTGATGGTGCAGATTGGGCTGCGTAACAGTCTCTGGGCGCTGATCCTTCCCCAGGCGGCCACCGCGTTCGGCATCTATCTGCTGCGCCAGAGTTTTCAGGCGGTTCCGGTGGAACTTGAGGAGGCGGCTCGCTGTGATGGCTGTTCATCCCTCGGAGAGTGGTGGAACGTGATGATCCCTGCCGCCAGGGTGGATCTGATCACCCTGGCGATGTTCGTGTTCATTGGAACCTGGAGTGATTTCCTCTGGCCCCTGGTGATTCTTGACGATCCCGGGCTCTACACCCTGCCCCTGGGTCTTCAGCAGCTCTCCAGCAGCTTTTCCCTCGACTGGCGACTGGTGGCGGCTGGGTCGGTCGTCTCGATCCTGCCGGTGCTGTTGCTGTTCATCGCCCTCCAGCGCTACATCCTCCCGAGCGCCACCGGCGATGCCGTGAAGGGCTGAGCCATTACCCGCTCAGTTCAGCCGATGCGTTCTGGAGGAACTCAGGGACTGGCATCGTCGGATTTAATGGCAGGAAGCGGGGGAACAGGCGCTTCACGGGTGCGGTTCTGGGCTGAGGAACGCAGTTCGTTGAGCTGCTGATTCAGAACGCTGTTCTCGGCACTGAGGGCATCCACCCTCGCGGCGGAGCGCTCCAGGGCCTGAAGCCGACTCACGGTGGACCGCAGCTGTTCTTCCATGCCGGAGGTTCGATCCAGGGCCCGGGAGTTCTCAAGCCCCTGGACCCGTTCCTGCAGAAGCCGGATGTTGGCGCTCTGCTGGCGGGTCTTGCCGAGCATCACCACAAACAACACCACCATCAGCGCTGTGATGCCGGCCTGGAGCCAGTTCACCCATTCTGGAGCCGCTGGGAGAGGATCGTTGCGCCTTGGGGTGCGGGCCATCATGTTCGTCGATCGCCGGGGAGAACGTGCTTCCTTCGATCTTGCCTACCAGCAGCTCCTCTGAGAAGCTCCGCTTCTGTGGCGTCATACACCGCCTGGGCTTCCTCGCGACTGCGGCCGATGCAGGTCATGCCGAGTTTGCCGAACTGCGACAGGCACCCCAGCAGGTGGAACACGCTTCCCCGCAACCGCGCCGGGTCGTAGTGCAATCCGGCCTCGGCCACGATATCGATGAGGTCGATCGGCAACAATCCGCGCAGGCCCGGAGCGCAGAGGTTGTCGGTGGCCACGTAATGGAGTGCCTGGCCGGTGGGTGAGCGGTAGAGCCCATCGGACTGATCCAGCCGGCCGGAGGTGATCGCGCTCAGTGCCAGGTGGGGATGGGTGGTTCCGCCCTGGCGCAGGTTCACCTCAATGGCCTGGAGGTCCCAGTGGTCGTCGACGCGGCGGGCGATGAAGTCCACGGCGTAGCGCTCGAGGGCTCCTTCGGCGGCCAGGGCTTCGCCCACAGCCTGGCCGTAGGCCATCAATTTCAGGCGGTAGCTGTCGTCGCAGGGGAATCGGCAACCCAGATAGGTCTGACCGTTGGCCCCTCCCAGCACCTGTTCATGGGTGGAGAGCACCTCCACCACCGGGCGGCCCCCAGAGCCGCCGGGGTAGATCGTGCCCTGAACGCTGGGAGAGCTGAGTGCCGTTCCCCCCTCCAGCCAGGCTTCCACAAGGGCCCCCATCTGGGCCATCTGCTGCTGCCAACAGGAGGCTGGCATCGGCAGGGTTTCGAGCACGTCCTTCAGCCGCTGTCGGCGCTGTCTGGAACTCAACTCGGCCAATTGAAGCGGCAGGAGATCAAGACAGGCATTCCCCTCCCCGCTGAAGCCCTCATTGAGCTTCACCACGCAGCGGCTGAGATCGGGATGGGCCTCCCAGAGTTCGGCGGTGGCTTCGCTGAGGTTGTCGAGGTTGTACACCAGCGGCGATCCCGGCGGATGGGGCACACCGCAGCGGGCGAACAGCTCGCGGCTCCCGGCCTTGCTTCCCCAGTGGCCCAGGGCAGGGTCGGTGCCGAACAAGGGCACCTGCAGGCGCTCGGAGAGTTGCTTCTCCAGTTCGGTCACGACAAAGCAGTTGATGAAGCTGCGGCCAGGCCGCAGCAATTCGGCGATGCGGGTCAGCAGGGCCGGTCGCTCCAGCAGTTTTTCGGTGAGCGGCCGGTCTGAGGCATCGTCGGTATCCAGCAGATGCAACCGTCGCCGTGCGTGGGAGGTGGGGACCCCCGGCAACAGTTCGAGCACGGCATCCACCACCAGTTCCGCCAGGGGTTTGCTGGTGGCAAAAACCATGCGCACGCCTGGATCCCGCAGCCTGATCAGGGAGAACAGCTGCCGTTCTTCGTAGTGATGGGCCCCCTGAACCAGCGCCATCAGGGCACGATCCCCCGACATCGACGGCACCATCAGCACGTCGACATCCGGCCCCTGCCCCACCATGGGATCTCCCCATTCGGGTTGAAGCTGCGCCTGCAGCTCCCGGAACTGTCGTGGCCCGTGATCAGGGAGCGGCATGGTGATTGGGCTGGGGGGTGAATCCATGTTGCTGTTCCGATGTCCCCTCTCACCATCAATCGCTGGCAACCTGATCACGCTTGTGCCTGCACATTGCGTGCTCGCCAGGGTGATCAGGCGCTGTATCCCTTGCGCGGATGCAGCGGGTAGGGGATGCGCCGGTGCCGCATGCGTTTCCAGACACGCACGAAGGCCCTGATCACCAGTTCCCGCTCCGCTGGCCCCAACCCACTGCCTGAGAGCTGGCCATCCAGGGCCCGGGCTTCAACCAGACGTCTCACCATCTGCTGGGCTTCGGGATCGCTTGTGCCGGGTGGCAGCGACCGGAGGGCTGCCTCACAGCCATCGGCCAGCATCAGAATCGCCGTTTCACGGCTGCGAGGATTGGGGCCCCGGTAGCGGAAGCGCGATTCAGCCACGTCGGGCTGGCGCTCCCGCGCCTGATGGAGGAAATAGCCCATCTTGAGCGTTCCCTGGTGCTCGGGAATGAAGTCGGTGAGTGGACGGGGCAGGCGGTGGCGGCGGGCGAGTCTGAGGCCCTCATCCACATGGGCCTGAAGAATCGCGGCGCTGGCAAAGGGGTCGTTGAGAGTGTCGTGGGGATTGGTGCCATCCCCCTGGTTCTCAATGAACCACTGGGGCCCGTGAAGCTTCCCCACATCGTGATAAAGGGCGCCTGTACGGACCAGGTCGACGTCGGCCCCGATCGCCCGGGCGCCTTCCTCGGCAAGACCGGCGATCATCAGGGTGTGCTCAAAGGTGCCTGGCGCCTCGCAGGACAGGCGGCGGAGCAGAGGGCGTTCCAGATCCGCCAGCTCCAGCAGCCGGGCGCGTGTCAGCAGGTCGAAGAAGCTTTCCACCAGCGGCGCGATCAGCAGGCCAGCGAGCAACAGGCCACCCATCAGCAGGGCCTCACTCACCAGATCGATCTGGGGCGCTCCACCGCCCCGGGGGAGCAGAGGGGAGACAAGCAGCAGCCACTGCAGCAACAACGTGCCTGAAGGCAGCACCACCGCCAGCTGCAGCAGTTCGACCCGGCTGCGTTGTCGCCTCGCCAGCAGGGCTGCCACGGCAGCCACCAAAGCTCCCACCAGCAGCCGTTCCGCCATCAGGGCACTGATCGGCTCTCCCCAGAGCAGTGTGGCGGCGGCCAGCCAGGCCAGGCCAGAGGTGGTGCCCAGCCCCTGAGCCAGCAGCAGGGTGGGTGGCACCAGCAACACCGCCGGACTCGCCAGCGGCCCAAGCCAGAGACGAGCCGCCTGGACAGCCAGCAGGATCGCCAGGCTGAGCATGGCCTGGCGTGATTCCAGGCAGGGTTTCCAGCGACGCTGCAACAACACCACGATGCCAGCGGCCGCCATGCCCTCCAGAAAGTGACCGGCCCAGGCCAGGGGGCGTGGCCGCCGGTTCACGAGTCCGAAGTAATCGAGGACATCGAAGGCCTGCTGGCTGATCGGTTGCCCCTGACGGGCAATGAGCTCACCCTTCGACACCTTGAGGGTCGGGATTCCCTGCTGGGTGATCAGGTCCTCGATCCGGCGCTGGGTGAGCGATGGATCGGAGCGCAGGTTGGTCTGGCCCTGCAGGGCATCCGCGATCAGGCGGGCTCCCAGGGACCGGGCCAACGGCGGCTGGCCCTCCAGCTGGAGATTGGCGGCCTCGAGTAACTGACCCTCTGCCACGCCACCACTGAGTCCCTGGCTGAGCATCCGCAGCTGGGCCTGGCGCAGCTGACGCTCCCAGCGGGCAAGCTGTTCAGGGGTCAGACCCTGAAGCCAACGCACCTCCCTGGTCGAGAGGGGGATCGACTCCACCTGTCGGGCCCCGCCGCGGGCGGTCTGCTCCAATCGGCGCAGATGGGCTTCCAGCTGCTGCTGGATCATCTGGCTGGCCTGTTGGTCCACCACCTGCACGGTCGTGCGGGGCAACAGGTCGCGACGTCGCCGTTCCAGGGCCTCGCTGTCCATCACGCGCGCATCCTTGGGCGCACGCACCGTGAAGGGAGCGGCCATTCCAGGCTGGAGATTGGGCTCCATCAACCAGGTCCAGCTGGCCATCAGGCCCACGAGGATGCAGCCGATCAGAACGCCGGCAACCCCTCCGGCAGGCCAGGAGGATGGGGCCGTGCGCGGGCGCTCCAGCCGCCGGGCCCTCCGCCAGAGATTGAGCAGCCGCCGCCTCAGCATCACAGCCTGCGCAGGCATCAACGTTAGCGACGCTGCTCGACCTGCCGGCTGCCTGCCGGAATTGCAAGCTGGAAGCAACGACGAAGACCGGATGGCCTGCCTGTTGGATGGACGTGCCCTCGCTGCAGAGATCGAGCAGCGCCTTCAAGGGATCATTGCTGAACGGCTGCAGAGAGCAGGACGGCCGCCGGGCCTGGCGGTGCTGAGGGTGGGCGACGATCCTGCCAGCGGCGTGTATGTGGCCAATAAGGAAAGGGCCTGTGCCCGGGTGGGGATCGCCAGCCTGGGCGCTCACCTCCCGGCCGCCAGCACCCCGACCAAGGTGCTGGCAGCGATCGGAGAGCTGAATGCCAACCCCGCGGTGGACGGCATCCTGCTGCAGCTGCCGTTGCCGGCCGGACTGGATGCAAGTCCTCTGCTGATGGCGATCGATCCCGAGAAGGATGCCGATGGCCTTCACACCCTCAACATGGGGAGGCTTCTCAAGGGTGAACCCGGCCCGCGTAGCTGCACTCCGGCCGGGGTGATGGCTCTGCTGGCCAAGGCCAACGTGGAGCTTGCCGGCAAGCGGGCCGTGGTGGTGGGCCGCAGCCTTCTTGTTGGGAAGCCGATGGCGCTGATGCTGCAGGCCGCGGATGCCACCGTCTGTGTGGTCCACTCCCGCACGCCTGAACTGGCCTCCCTCACCAGAGAAGCCGACGTGCTGGTGGTGGCGGCCGGCAGGCCGCGCCTGATCGGCGCATCCCATGTGAAGCCGGGAGCGGTGGTGGTGGACGTGGGCATCCATCGCCGCCCGGAAGGCGGCCTCTGCGGTGATGTGTGCTTCGAGGATGTGGAGCCGATCTGCGGGGCGATCACGCCCGTGCCGGGCGGTGTGGGGCCGATGACGGTCGCCATGCTGCTGGTGAACACGGTGACCAGCTGGTGCGGGCGCTGCGGCCTGGTGATGCCAGAGCCCCTCGGGTGACCGCTCCCTGGTTGTTCCGGCTCAGCGTCCCCGGGCGGCTGCCTGCATGTACCGGCCCCAGAGTTCTGCCACCAGGGCCCCGCTCGCCGCTTGCGCAGGGCGGTTGTCGTCATTGCCCATCCAGATCGCGGTGAGCAGATCCATGGCTGGCGAATACCCGATGAACAGCACGTCCACCCCGTTGTCGGTGGTGCCGGTCTTGCCGCGGGCGTCGGCCACCGTTCTGGCCGCCCGGCCTGTCCCCCGCTGCACGACGGCGGCCAGCAGCTCGTCCATCGCGGCGGCGATCTCGGGCTGAATCAACTGGCGAGGCGTTTCCCCGATCGGTTCGGTGATCGCCGTCTCCGAGCAGCTGGTGAGGCTGCGGATCGAGGGGCAGATGCCCAGATCCACAATCCGCTTCACCCCGTGCATCGGCACCGAGCGGCCGCCGTTGGCGACCACCGCGTAGGCCCGCGCCAGCTCATAGAGGAAGGTTTCCCGACCTCCCAGCATGGTGTTGAAGTCAGCGTCGAGAGGGGTGCTGATGCCGAGCTGCCGGGCCCGCTTCACCACCTGATCCACGCCGGCCTTCCCTGCCAGGCGAAGGGCCACCACGTTTTCGGAAAAGGCGAAACCATCGCTCACCGTGGTGCTCCCACTCGCACTGCCGCCGCCATGACGGCAGCCGCTCACATAAGCCAGCGGGGCGCAGGAGATAGGCTCCGAGGGGCTGACCCCACGCTCCAGGGCTGCCAGAAAGGGAAACAGCTTGAACGTCGAGCCGGGCTGGCGCAGCGCCTGCACCCGGTCGAAGCTAGATCGTTTGTAGTCTCCCCCACCCACATAGGCGAGGATCTCGCCGCTGCTCGGCCTGAGGGTGATCAGGGCTCCCTGGCTGAGGCCCATTCCCGCGGCTGGGCCATCAAGAAACCGCCTCAGCTGATCCTGGGCGAGGGTCTGCAGCCTCGGATCGATCGTGCTCTCCACGTAGTAGTTCCCCCCGGTGGCCCCATCGAGATGGAGGCCGAACCGGCGGCCCTCGAGTTCACCGATCACGTAGTCGCTGAAGAATGGATAGGCCTGCAGGCCGCTGTCGCGACAGGCGGATGGATCGATGTTCAGGGGCCTGCGCTGGGCATCGCGAAGGGCCTGATCCGCCTGGGGCCCGAAGCCCAGGTAGCCCTGTTCGTGCATCAGTTCCAGAACGAGGTTGCGGCGTTGCACCGGAAGCCATTCCCCACGGCGCACGGCCTCGATCCGGGCCCGATCGCGAGGGGAGAGCCGTCCATTGCCCTTCCGCCTCAGGGTCTCCTCCAGTCGGGCCGCCTCCTCATCCGGGTAGGGAGCCCGGCAGGGGCTGTAGCCATTGGGGCTGGGGAGCAATCCCACCAGGAAGGCTGACTGCGCAAGATCGAGCTCGCTGGCGGAACGGCGGAAATAAACCTGGGCGGCCTGCTCGAATCCATCGGTGCCGAGCCCCAGATGGGCCCGGTCGAGATACATCTTCAGAATCCGGTTCTTGCTGAACCCCACCTCCAGCTGCAGGGCCACCCAGAGCTCCCGCAGCTTGCGCATCACCGTGTTGTCGCGGCCGACCCCGGCGTAGTACATCCGAGCCACCTGCTGCGGCAGGCCACTGCCGCCACCGCGCCGGGTGATCGCTGCCCGCAGCGTGCCGAACAGGTCGAGCCCGCTGTTCCAGCCGAAGCGGGCATCCTCCGAAGCCATCAGAGCCTGCCGCAGATGCAGCGGGTAGCTCTGCAGAGAGGGCAGTGCCGTGGCCGAGCCCTGCTTCAGATCGATCTGGCTGCCGTCGCTGGCGTGGATCTTCACCGGCCCTGCGATCGAACGGATCTCCGAGCCGCCGGCCACGCTGGAAGCCGCCAACATGCCGCTCACCAGCAGGGCTGAGCCCAGCAGACTGCCCACGCCGATCCAGTGCATGAGCTGTTCGAGGGTGCTCCGCGGCTGGTGGTAGCGCAGCACCGGGGCATCTCCCTTGAGGGGGGATCCCAACCAAACCGCATCGCCGTCGCGCAGGGTGATCGACCGGATGCGGCGGTCGCGGTGGAAAAGGCCGTTGGCGGAGTGGAAGTCCTCCAGAGTGAAGTCGCGGTCGCTGGGGTGGGCCCGCTCGAGGATGGCGTGGACGCGGCTAAGGCCAGCGGCAGCAACCGTGAGTTCGCAGGAGGGATCGCGGCCGATCCGGTAACGCTGCGGCAGCAGTTCGATCCGGCTGATCCGCTGCTCGCCCTGCCAGACCTCAGCCACGGCGCTGCGTGCCCGCAGCCTGGCCCAGGCCTGTCGCAGGGCCTCCATGGCAGGAGCATTCTCTGCGGTGGGCTGCACCATCAGCGCCATCGCTGCTCAGGCTCGACATAGGCTACGGGCGCCGCCGCCTATAGCCGGTGCCGCGCCCGCACGACCCCTGGGAGCCGTTCCGCCTCTGGCTGGCCCTCACCCTCGGGCTGTACGCGCTACGGGCTTATTTCGCCGCCCAATGGCCTGGCGCGATCCCGGGCTGGGTGTTGCTGGTGCTGGTGCTGGTGGCCCTGGCCCTGGCAGGGAAGGCCTTGCTGTTCCCGGGACGGGTGGTGCCCCATCGCGACGGTGACGGGGGCTGGTGGAATGATCTTCGCGACGACTGGCGGCTCTGGTGGCATCGCCGCCGAGGAGGCTGATGAGCGCACCAGCCCAGCTGCAGCTGCGCAACGACTCGGCCAAGCGGATGGTGCTTCAGCCGGGCCAGCCGCTCACGATCGGGAAAGCCACCAGCAACCGCCTGGCCCTCCCGAACCACGCAGGTGTGGCGGAGCACCATGCGGTGGTGCGTTTCTCCCAGAACCACGGCTGGGTGGTGTGTGACTGGCAGAGCGGCGAAGGCACCTTCCTGGAAGGTGAGCGCATCCGTCGCTGCCGGCCCCTCAGCGACGGCGATGAAATCCGGCTGGGCCGACAGGGTCCGGTGCTTGTGTTCAGCCAGGTCGCGTCAGCGCAGGCTCAGGCCGCCCAACCGGCTTCGGCTTCGCGCCCTTCAGCTCCAGTCCCGACCGGCAGCGACAGCATCGCGATCGGCGAGATGGCGGTTCGCTTCGATCAGATCCGTTCCGTGGTGGTGCAGAGCGAACCGCACCACCCCCACATCTTCAGCTGGTGGCTGCTGGTGAGCCTGGCCGGCCTGCTGCTGTTGCCCTTCCCGATGCTGTTCTGGCCTCTGGAGCTGGCGGCTCTGGGGGGCTGGATCCTGCTTGGCTCCCGCAAGAGTCACACGCTCGTGGTGGTGCTCCACGACGGCCGAGCCCAGCGACGGCCGTTTGCCAATCGCACAACGGCCCTGGCCCACCGCAATGGCATCCGCCGGGCGATCGGCCAGAGTCCTGATCAGAGCTGAACCTCTAGGTGACCTGGATCCTGCCGGAAGGCGCCTTGCTTCCGTTCGAGGGACTGAGCAGCCCGGTGAGGGTGCTGCAGGGGCTGGGGGGTGGGACGCAGGGTCAGGTGTTCGAGGTGGAGCTGGCCGGTGATCGCCTGGCCCTCAAGTGGTATCTGCCCCGCTGTCTCGAGCAGGATCCCCATCTGGAGCGGCGTCTGCTGGAGAGCATCCGGGCCACGGCTCCGAATCAGGCGTTCCTCTGGCCGATGGCCCTGCTGCGGCCGACGCCCGCCAGCCGTGCCCTGATCCGAACCCGTCCGAGCGGTTTCGGTTATCTGATGGAGCTGCGGCCGACCAACTTCCTGGGGGCTGTGGAGCATGTGGCCGGCCGTGTGGCCATCACCCTGAGGAACGCCCTCCGTGCCTGTTTCTTTCTGTCGGAGGCATTCCATTCCCTCCACAGCAAGGGCCTCTGTTACAAGGACATCTCCCTGGGCAACCTGTTCCTGGATCCATCCACGGGCAGGATTCTGATCTGCGACAACGACAACGTTGATGTCGATGGGCGCGACCTTGGCAGTGTGCTGGGCACTCCGGGGTTCATGGCTCCCGAGATCCTGATGCGTCGCGACCGCCCCGGGGCCAACAGCGACCTGTTCTCACTGGCAGTGCTGCTCTTTATGCTGCTCACCCGCCACCATCCGCTCAAGGGCCAGCTTGAGCTTGGGATCCGTTGCCTCGACGAACCGGCCCGGCGTCGGCTCTATGGCGAGGATCCGGTGTTCATCTTCAATCCGGATGATCCACGCAACCGTCCCGACCCGCTGGACCACGCGGCTGCTCTGGTGATGTGGCCGATCTATCCAGATGTGGTCCAGAGCCTGTTTCAGCAGACGTTCTGCGAGGGGTTGGTGAATCCACCACGACGCGCCCTCACCGGGCAGTGGATGGAGGCCCTCGCCGCCACGCTCGATCGTTGTCAGCTCTGTCCAGCTTGCGGCATGGAGAACTTCAGCTCCACGGCACCGTGCTGGCACTGCGGGCAGCGGCTCCCGGCCGGGCCATGGCTGGTCACGGCCAACGGCCGGGTGCACGCCAGTGTGGACAACGAACTTCATCCCCATCACTTCGACAGCTTCCAGGCCCTGCAGCTCTCCATCCCCCTGGCCAGGGTGGTTGCTCACCCGGCCGATCCCGCTCTGATCGGCCTGCGCAATCTCGGCGACACTCCCTGGCGGGCCAGCCTGGTTGGTGGAAGCGAGCGCCGGGTGGAACCTGGCCAGAGCTGTAATCTCACGGCGCTGATGCAGCTGGAAACTCCACTGGGCACCATTCACCTGGAGCCCTCCTGCAGCGGATTGTGATGGCCGGCTTCCCCAACGTGCGATTAGCCAGCAGGCCCCTGCACTTCCTCTATCTCTGCGACGGTTCCGGATCGATGGCCGCCCAGGGCAAGATGCAGGCCCTCAATCAGGCGATCCGGCAATCACTGCCGGGGATGGCCCGGGTGGCTCGTGACAACCCGGAGGCGAGGGTGCTGGTGCGGGCTGTCAGCTTTGCTGACCGTGCCCACTGGCATATCGCTGAACCGACCCCGGTGGAGAGGCTCGAATGGCGCGATCTTCAGGCCGGGGGGTGCACGGCCATGGGCGAGGCCCTGGGCCTGGTGGCTGATCAGTTGCGCTCCCCACCGATGGAGGAACGGGCCCTTCCGCCGGTGCTGGTGCTGATCTCCGATGGGCAGCCCACCGATGATTTCGAGGCTGGCCTCGCCCGGTTGATGGGGCAGCCGTGGGCCCAGAAGGCGGTGCGGCTTGCGATCGCCATGGGGCATGACGCCGACCTTGAGGTGCTTCAGCAGTTCATCGGCCCAGACTCCTCAGGCTCCGTTCGGGGCCGTTCCCCCCGTCGGCCCCTGCAGGCCAGCAATGCCACCTCCCTGGCGCAGTACATCCAGTGGGCATCCACGGCTGTTGTGGGTGCCGCCTCGATGCCCGCCAGCCGGATGGCTGGGGCCGAGGTGGAGGGCAACATCCCCCTGCCTGATCTGCCGCCCACGGAGCTGGATCCGATGGATGATGTAGGTCCGGTGGTGTGGTGAATCCTGCAGGCAGCCCCCCGGGTTGGTCACCGCCCCTGTATCGCAGCCGGATCGGGGCCTCCCACCGACGTCGCCACATCCCCTGTCAGGATGCTGCCCTGAGCCGCACTCTCAGCTGTGCTGACGGTCTGCCGCTGGCCCTGATGGCCGTCGCTGATGGCCATGGCAGTCAGCTCCACAGGCTGAGTGATGTGGGAAGCCGGTTGGCCTGCCAGGTGGCCATCGACGCCGCTGCGCACCATCTGATGGAGCAGAGACTGGCCGGCCCCCCCGATCAGGCTGGTCTGTTGCAACTGCAGCGCTGGCTCGTGGATGAGCTGGCATCCCAGATCCACAACAACTGGCTCAGCGCGGTAGCAACCGATTGGCAGCAGCGGGAAGGGAAGGCCGGAGTGTTCAGCCCTTACTGCTACGGCACCACCCTCGGCCTGGTGATGCTCACCCCCCATTGGTGGGCTCATACGGGGATTGGAGACTGGGATCTGGTGCTGCTGGAGGGCTCCGGCGAGGCCCGATTGGTGAGCCAGGAAGCTGGAGGTGAGTTCCCCGGCGAAACCACGGCAAGCCTCTGCCTGCCGGAGGCGGTGCCCTGTTTTGCCGAGCGGTCGGCGGTGTACGCCCTGGATGGCTCCGGCCACGAAGGGTTTGGCCTGGTTCTGAGCACCGATGGGGTGCGCAAATCCTGTGCCACCGATGCCGACCATCTGGCATTGGTGCGCTACCTGTTGGGAGAAGTGAATCCCGCTCGATCTGGCTGCGGCGGTGACACCCCGGAGCTCGATGCCTGCCTCGATCGCATCACCTCCGAGGGCAGCGGCGATGACGTCACCGTGGCGATGGCGTGTTTCGGCGAGCTGGGGATCGGAGCCGCCGCCGGGCCCCAGGATCAGCCTGGGGTCGGCGTCCTCCCGGGGAGAGCGCCATCACCCCCGGCTGCCTCAGCCTTGGCGCAACCGGGTCGAACCTGGTGGCACCCGGCTGTGGTCATCCTCTTCGCGCTGGCGGGCGGTTGGGTGGCCCTGAGTTGGTGGCCGGGGCTGATCCCGCAGCGAGACCAGCCTTCAGCGCCGGCACCCTCAACCAGCCCCGGGTTGAATTCGCCCAAAGGGGCGTGACGGGCTCGGCTGTTCGCGCCCGTAAACTCCCTGGCTTGCGCACTTCAGCGTTTGGCTCCCTCTCCCGACCATGAACTGGGAGCAAGCCTGGCCCGCCTGATCCGCCGCCAGGGTGAAGCCGCCTTCGAATCCGGTGTGGCCAGCCGACGCATCCTGGCCCAGGTTCAGGATCTCCTCGGCGCTGACACCACCCTGGCCAGTCCCTTGCGGGATCTGCTGCTGCGCCCCGGATTCCGGTTGCTCTTCAGCCAGGCCGGCCAAAGCCATGGGGTGAGTTCCAGAGACGCACTGCTGGCTGATCTCACTCAGGTGTACAGCGCGGGGGTGGTACAGCGTCTGACCGCCGTGCTCAACGGCTGCCTTGGGTTGTCGGAAGCAACCGCCGCAGCCCCACAGCCTGACCCTGCCCCTGAGCCTGAGCCGTCTCCGCCGGTTCCTGCCCCGGTGATGGCCCCGCGTTCCCCGAATCCCGGGTGCACCGGAGTTCTGATTGCCGTTCTCTCCCTGCTGGCCGGAGGCCTGTTCGTAGCCCTCGCTGTTCTGCTCTTCACCAGAACTCCCCAACCCACCGCCAGCGCGCCTCCAGCGAGCCAGCCCCAGCCGGAGCCCCGCCCGGCGCCGCCGGTACAGCCCACCCCGCAGCCCTCGCCTACGGCTCAGGAGACCAAAAGGATTCCGGAGACCGTCCCCAGGTGGCAGGCCTGCCTTGATTATCTGAGTTCCATGAATGGGCAGCCTGCCCAGCCTGGAGAAACCTGGTGGCCAGTGGTCGGCCCATTCGAGGCCTTGAAAGCATCCCGCAGCCACTGCCGGGAGGATGCCTTCAGGACTGCTGCCGGAAACACCCAGATCGCCAGTTTCAGCGACCGCGACACGGCCGCCGATTTCGCCGAACAGCTCAGCCAAGACTCAAGCCATCCCTACCGGTTCTGGGTGGGTGAACCCATCACCCGCTGAACTCAGGCGGTTCCGCAGAAGGTGACGTCCGGGAACTTGAGCTTGGCCTCATCCAGGCTCTTGCCCTTACCTTCCTCCTGCCAGTAGTTGATCACTTCCGTGGCCTTGTTGAGAATTTCGACCCGCTCGTTGTCGGTGATCCAGCTCTTGGCCTCAAGCTCGGTCTTCAGGGTTTCCCAGGCATCTTCCCGGGGCCAGAAAAAGTAAGCCGTGAGCGGACTTGGGCCTCCTCCCACGATCTGATCGACCGCTAGGGCGACGTTGTCGGGCAGCCAGAGGATCTTGAGAAGGAAGCGCCCCTCATCGGCCTTGGGGGTGTAGCCGGAGGGAACCCCGTCCTCATCGATGGTGGCGGTGGCCAGCGCGGCGCTACCACCCCGCATCACAGGACGGGCGGCAACGGTGTCGTCCGCAGCGCCTGCGTCGAGTTCGCTGAGCTCAGTGCCGAGGGCCCCATCGGCGACAGCCCTTTCGCTCACAGCCCCGTCTGAGACAGTCATGGTATCCGCGCTCAAGCTCACTGTTCAAAGGACTAACTTACCAGCCGTGCAGCAGAGCCACCCCCACGCCCACGTTGATGATTCCCCCCTGCCGCGGGCCGTGCTCCTGCTCGACATCGATGGTGTGATCAGGGATGTGGGAGCCAGCTACCGCCGGGCACTCACCGAGACGGTTCATCACTACAGCGGCTGGAGGCCCGATCCCCGGCAGATTGACACCCTCAAGGCCGAAGGGCGCTGGAACAACGACTGGGAAGCCAGCCTTGAGCTGCTGCGGCGTTGCGGTCATCGCCCCCTGCCGCCCTTCCGGGAGCTGGTGGACGTGTTCAGCGGTTTCTACTTCGGCGGCGATCCGGAGGGTGATCCCTCCCAGTGGACGGGGTTCATCGGCAGCGAGCCGCTGTTGGTGACACCCGCCTTCTTCAGCGGCCTGAACGGGCGGTCGCTGGCCTGGGGGTTCGTGAGTGGCTCCGAGCAGCCTTCCGCCCGCTATGTGCTTCAGGAGCGACTCGGCCTGGGGCAACCGCCGCTGATCGCCATGGGCGATGCTCCCGACAAGCCCGATCCCACCGGGCTGCTGCGCCTGGCCGGCCGCCTGGCTGGCCGTGAGCTGGGCTCCCTGGCCCCGCCGGTGGCGTACCTCGGGGACACCGTCGCGGATGTGCTCACCGTGGTGAACGCCCGCGAGGCCTGCCCCGAGCAGCGCTTCGTCGCGCTGGCGGTGGCCCCCCCCCACCTGCACCAGCAAGGCGAGGCCCGCCAGTGCTACGAGCAGCGGCTGCTGGAGGCCGGCGCCGATGCCGTCGTGCCGTCGACGGTGGAGGCAGCGGAGGTGCTTGAGCGGCTGCTCAGCGCTCCATCGCCGCCGGCGCCTTGAGGGCTGCAGCGGTGAGAACCTCATGGCCGTTCCGGGTCACGGCCACGTCGTCTTCGATCCGAATCCCGATTCCCTTCCAGCGCTCCTCAATGGCCGGCTGTCCCTCGGGCACAGGCAGCCGGTCGCTCACATAAAGCCCCGGCTCCACCGTGAGCACCATGCCGGGCTCAAGCTCCACCGGATGTTCCCCCAGTCGGTAAGCCCCCACGTCGTGGACATCGAGGCCCAGCCAGTGGCCGGTGCGGTGCATGTAAAGGTGACGGTAGGCGCCCTGTTCAATGATCCCTTCGGATTCCCCGATCAGCAGGCCCAGGTCGATCAGCCCCTCCACCAGCACCTTGACGGCCGCGGCATGCACACCCTCGGCGGTGTTACCGGGGGCCACGGTGGCCACGGCTGTCTCCTGGGCCGCCAGCACAAGCTCGTAGAGGGCCCGCTGCTCGCCGCTGAAGCGCCCGTTCACGGGGAAGGTGCGGGTGATGTCACCGTTGTAGTAGTCGCGGACCGAGCAGCCCGCATCGATGAGCAGCAGGTCGCCATCCCGCAGCTCTGAGCCATTGGTGGTGTAGTGGAGCACGCAGGCGTTGTCGCCGCCGGCGACGATCGAGTTGTAGGCAGGCCCCCGGGCACCCTGCTCGAGGAAGTGCTGCTCGATCACCGCCTGCACCTGCCGCTCCCGCAGGCCTGGCCGGGCCACCTGCCGCGCCAGTTCATGGGCTTCGGCCGAGATACGGCAGGCCTCCCGGAGGCAGGCGAGCTCTTCGGGCTCTTTTCGCAACCGCAGGGCATGCAACAGCGGACAGGGGGCCACCAATCCGAGGGCCGCGGCACCGCGTCGGGGGGCTCGGTCGAGCTGATGGCCCCAGGCCTGCAGCACCAGCGGTTCCACCCTGGGATGCCGGCCAACCCGGAAGGCGATGCCCTCAGCCCCATCCAGGTAATCCCCGAGGCGCTGGGACAGCTCGTCGATGGGGTGGGCGAGATCAGCGCCGTGGTGGCTCACCGCCCCGTCGGTGCCCCAGCGGATGCCATTCCACACCTCCGCCGTTGGATCCTTCGGCGCCACGAACAGCACGAAGCGCTCACCTTCCTGCCGGTGGGGCAGGAACAGAGCCACAGCATCCGGCTCATCGAAGCCTGTGAGATACCAGAAGTCGCTGTTCTGACGGAACGGCCATTCGCAGTCGGCATGGTGGCTGACCAGGGGCGCGGCGGGGATCACCGCGGCGGCGCCGCCCAGCTGTTCCAGGAACCTCTGGCGGCGCTCGGCGTAAACGGAAGCAGGCAGCGAGGTGTCCACGGGCAGCTGACAGACCGCCCCAGTGTGGAACAGCCGATTTAATGGAGGGAGAAATCCCTGCCGCCCGCTCTGAGTCGCCAGCCCCCCGCCACAGCCGAGCGCTGCCGGCAGCTTCTGCGCCGCTGGCGAAGCGACCTGCTGCTCAATGGGCGCGAACGCAGCCAGTTCGCCGGTGCCCTGGCCGGTCTCGATCGTCAGCTGGAACGACTGGAGCAGCGGCGGCTCCGTGTGGCGGTGTTCGGTCGGGTGGGGGTGGGCAAGAGCAGCCTGCTCAATGCCCTGCTCGGCGAGAACGCCTTCGCCACCGACGTGGCCCATGGCTGTACGCGACGGCAGCAGGGGGTGCTGTGGCGTCAGCCCCTGGCTGGTCTGGAGGCCGTGGAGCTGGTGGATACCCCCGGAATCGATGAGATCGCGGCGGCTGGACGAGCCCGTCTGGCCCGCCGGGTGGCCCTCGCTGCCGATCTGGTGCTGCTGGTGATCGATGCGGACTTCACCAGCGTGGAGCGTGACGCGCTTGAGCCGTTGCTGGCCAGTGGCAAACCGCTGCTGTTGGTGCTCAACCGCAGCGACTGCTGGCCCGTTGATGAGCTGGCCGGACTGCTGGCCAGCATCCGGCGACGCTTGCCGGCTGCCGTGGCTCAGGAGCCGATCGTCGTGGCGGCCGCCCCGCGGCAGGCCACGCTGCTGCCTGATGGACGGGTGCGCAGTGAGGCCGCTCCAGCGCGGATCGAACCCTTGCGGAAGGCCCTGATCGAACTGCTGGAGCAGGAGGGTGAGCTGCTGCTGGCCCTCAATGCCCTCACGGCGGCCGAGCGGTTGCAGCGGGCACTGCAGCTCTGGCGGCTCGGCAGCCGCCGCGATCGAGCCCAGAGCCTGATCGGCCGCTTTGCCGCCCTCAAGGCCACCGGAGTGGCGGCCAATCCCCTGGTGATGCTGGATCTGGCCGGTGGACTCGCCTGTGACACAGCCCTGGTGCTCCAGCTCAGCCAGCTCTATGGCCTGCCGATGGGCAGCCAGGCGGCCCGCACCCTGCTCACCAGGCTTTCAGGTCACAACATGCTGCTGGGCGGGGCCCAGCTGGCCCTGCAGATCCTTCTGGGAGGGTTGAAGCAGCTCTTGCTGAGTGCCGCTCCCCTCACCGGTGGCCTCAGCCTGGCGCCAGCCGCCCCCGTGGCCGTGGCTCAGGCCGCCCTGGCGGTGCACACCACGCGCCTCACTGGTCGTCTGGCCGCGGCGGAGCTGATCCGAAGCGCCCAGCGCCAGGCCGGGCCGATCGCTCTTCGCGAGCGCCTGGCCCGGAGCGATCCCGAGGCCCGTCGCTGGCTGGCGGCACGGCCTGCGCTCCTGCCGCTCAGCAACGCCCTGCTGCCCTGATGAGCGAGGCCGCCGTTGATCCGGGGATGATCGCCCTGTTCGGCACCAGTGCCGATCCGCCCACCTGCGGTCATCAGGCGTTGCTGGAGGGCCTGCTGCAGCGTTATCCGCGGGTGGCGACCTGGGCCAGCGACAATCCGCTGAAGCGACACCACGCTTCCCTGGAGCTGCGCACGGCCCTGCTGGCCGCGCTGGTGGCTCAGATCAACAACCCCAGGCTCAGGCAGGTGCAGCAGCTGAGCAGTCCGTTTGCGATCGACAGCCTGGAGCGGGCCCGGCAGCTCTGGCCCGCGGCGGAGCTGGTGTTCGTGGTGGGCAGTGATCTGGCCGATCAGATCCCCCGCTGGAAGCAGGCGAACGAGGTGCTGCGCCGCTGCCGGCTGGCGATCGCGCCGCGAGGCGATCGGCCGCTCCAGCCTGAGCTTCATGCCGTGCTGGAGCGGATGGGCGCCAGGGTGGAGCTGCTGGCCATTCCGGTGCCGGCCACCGCCAGTTCACAGCTGCGCCGCGCTCCTGATCCGGAGCAGATCCCAGCGGCGGTATGGCCCCTGCTGCTGCAGCACAATCTCTACGGTCTCACTCCCTCCTGAGAGCGAAGTTCCGATGCGCCTCGCCCTGGCCCAGACCAACCCCCTGGTGGGTGACCTGGAGGGCAACGGCCGGCGGGTGCTGGCGGCCTGCCGGGCGGCGGCGGCGTCGGGAGCCGAGCTGGTGCTCACCCCGGAACTCTCCCTGTGGGGTTATCCGCCGCGGGATCTGCTGCTGTGGCCTGCCCTGATCGCCACCCAGCAGAGCGTGCTCAACCAGCTCGCCTCCGCGCTGGCGCAGGAATGTTCGGAATTGGCGGTGCTGGTCGGCATCGCCGAGCCTCATGTCGGCATTCCGGCCGGAACCCTGCCGAAGCTCTTCAACGCGGTGGCGCTGGTGGAGGCAGGCAGCTGGCGGGTGGTGGCGCGCAAGCGTCTGTTGCCGAGCTACGACGTGTTCGATGAGCGCCGTTATTTCACGCCCGGTGAGATGCCCGCGCTGCTGGAACTGGAGCGGCGCGGTCGTCGCTGGCGGCTGGGGCTCACCATCTGCGAAGACCTCTGGGTGGATGAAGCGCTGCAGGGTCATCGCCTGATCGGGCCTGATCCGGTGGCCGACCTGCAGCAGCATGGTGTGGATCTGCTGCTGAATCTCTCGGCTTCGCCCTTCGGCAAGGGCAAGAGCCAGCTGCGCCTCCAGCTCGCCGCCCGGGCGGCGGCACGTCTTGGCTGTCCGGTGGTGTACCTCAATCAGGTGGGTGGCAACGACGAACTGGTGTTCGATGGCGCCAGCTTCATGGTGGATCGCCACGGTGGCGTGCTGAGCCAGCTGGCCTGCTGCCGCGAACAGCTCGCCTGCTGGGATGCCGGGGCCCCGCCGCCCGTTATCTCGCCCCCGCCTCTGCCGGAAGCCCAGGAGCAGCTGCTGCGGGCTCTGGTGCTCGGCGTCGCGGATTACGCCGGAAAGTGTGGTTTCCAGCGGGCTCTGCTCGGGCTGAGCGGCGGTATCGATTCGGCCCTGGTGGCGGTGATCGCCGCAGCCGCCCTGGGCGCTGATCGGGTGCAGGGCCTGCTGATGCCTTCGCCCTGGAGTTCGGAGGGCTCCCTGGTGGATGCCGGAGCCCTGGCGGCCCGGCTTGGGATCGGCACCCATACCGTGCCGATCGCCGGGGTGATGGAGGCCTTCGATGCGGCCCTGGAGGCGCCCCTGGCAGGCCAGCCCCAGGGCATCACCGCCGAGAACCTGCAATCCCGCATCCGCGGCACCCTGCTGATGGCGGTGGCCAACCAGCAAGGACAGCTGCTGCTCTCCACCGGCAACAAATCCGAGCTGGCTGTGGGTTACTGCACCCTTTACGGCGACATGAACGGCGGCCTGGCGGTGATCGGCGACCTTTACAAGAGCACCGTCTTCGCGCTTTGCGACTGGCTGGATGCGCCGGAATCCGCCAGCTGTCGCGCCGCCCTGGGGCTGCCGGCCGATGGGGAGTTGATCGGTGAGGCGATCCGCCGCAAACCCCCCAGTGCCGAGCTGCGCCCCGATCAGCGCGACAGCGATTCCCTGCCTGATTACGCCGTGCTCGATCCGATCCTGCGGCGGCTGATCGAGGAGATGGCCAGCCCGGAAGACCTGGTGGCCGCCGGCCACGACCCGGCCCTGGTGGAGCGGATCTGGAGCCTGCTGCGCCGCGCCGAGTTCAAGCGCCGCCAGGCGGCACCGGCCCTGAAGGTGAGCCGCCGCTCCTTCGGCAGCGGCTGGCGGATGCCGATCGCGGCCGGCTGAGGTGGAGCGGCATTCTTTCCGCCGCATGCACCGCAACAGCTGATCAGGCCCCGTGGTCACCGCCATCCGGCGATCCATTGAACCGGATTGACAGGGCAGGCTGTTGCCCCTTCACCCCCGGGCCAGCCCTCGGGTCGCCGCCGTTCCCGTCCTAGGTTCAAGTCTCAGCCCTGCACCCAGCCCATGGCACCCCCCGGCCTGGCGGCTCCCCTGGCTTCGCCGATGGCAAGCATCGGTGTGCCCAGGGAGATCAAGCGCGACGAGCAACGGGTGGCTCTCACCCCCGATGGGGTGCGCGAGCTGGTGGGTCAGGGGATGGAGGTGCGGGTCGAGGCGGGCGCCGGCGAGGGTGCCGGCATCTCCGATGACGACTACCGGGCCTCCGGCGCCGCCCTGGTGAGCTGCCAGGAGGCCTGGGCGGCCCACCTGGTGGTCAAGGTGAAGGAGCCCCAACCCCAGGAGTTCCGCTTCCTGCGGCCCGACCTGGTGTTGTTCACCTACCTGCACCTGGCCGCCTACCCGGAGGTGGGCCGCGCCCTGCTGGAGGCGGGCACCACGGCCCTGGCCTACGAAACCGTGCAGCTGGAGAACGGCAGTCTGCCGCTGCTGGCGCCGATGAGCGAGATCGCCGGCCGCCTCGCCGCCCAGGTGGGCGCCCACCTGCTCGAGAAACCCCACGGTGGTCGCGGCATCCTGATGGGCGGCTGCACCGGCGTCCAGCCGGCCCGGGTGGTGGTGCTCGGGGCCGGCACCGTCGGCTGGAATGCCGCCCGCATCGCCGCCGCCATGGATGCGGAGGTGTTTCTGCTCGACCACTCCCCCCAGCGGCTGCGGGGCGTGGAATCGGATCGCCGCGGCCGCATGGTCACCCTGGTCAGCAGCCGCGCCCTGATCGAGCGGCTGGTGCCCGAGGCCGATCTGGTGATCGGCGCGGTGCTGCTGCCCGGGGGCCGCGCCCCCACCCTGGTCGATGAACAGCTGGTGAAGGCGATGAAGGCGGGATCGGTGATCGTGGATGTGGCGATCGATCAGGGCGGCTGCATCGCCACCAGCCGCGAGACCACCCACACCGACCCGGTGGTGACGATCCATGGCGTGCAGCACTACGCCGTCGGCAACATGCCGGGGGCGGTGCCCTTCACCTCCACCGAGGCCCTGGTCAGCGTCACGCTGCCCTACATCCTGGTGATGGCGGGCCGCGGCGTGGCCGAGGCGGTCGCCGACCGGCCCGAGCTGCTCTCCGGTCTCAACACCGTCAACGGCTCCGTCTGCCACCCCGGCGTGGCCAAGGCCCTCGGGGTCAATCTCCGCCACCCGATGGCCTGTCTGCGCTGATCGCGGCCGGCGTTGGCCGATCGGCCCCGAGCCCAGCCCCCCCGAGCCGAGCCGCGGGTGCTGGCAGCGGCAGGCCGTGCAGCAGCATCCCTGAGCCCGCCACCAGCGGCGGATCCGGGAAAGCGCCGGCCACGGCTGAGCCGATCGCACTGGCCAGCAGCAGCAGCGGCAGGCTGGCCCCCTGACCCTGCACTACCACCACGAACACCGCCGCCAGCAGCGGCGTGCGGCAGGCGGCGCTGAACAGCCCCGCCGCCCCGAGGGCGATCAGGATCAGCTGCTGATCCGCTGCGAGCCGCCGCACCAGGGGCGCCACCACCAACGCCCCCAGGCTCATGCAATCGAGCGACAGGCCGCCCGGCGCGCCGCTGGCGCTGGCCAGCAGTGGGCTCAGCAGCCGTGGCAGCGCTGCCCAGCGGGGCACCGCCGCGGCGCCCGTGAGGGCGGCCGTCAGGTCGCGGGCGCCATCGTTGAGGCTGATGCCGCCGCTGCGATGGGCCAGGACCGCGGCCAGAACGGCCAGCACCAGCGCCGTGGGGAGGAAGCGGCGCTCCAGCAGCCGATCGATCCGGGGGGACAGCACCAGCAGGACCCACCGCAGGCCGGCCCCCACCAGCGCCACCACCAAGGTGAGCAGCAGGGCCCAGGGCAACAACACCGGCGCCAGCGGCAACCCGCCGGCCTGGCTCAGCCCCGGCACCAAGCCCGGCGCCAGAGCAGGCGTCAGGTTCGACGGGACGACCACGGCCAGGGGTGTCAGCGTCAGCAGGGAGGCGATCCCGGCCAGCAGCAGCGTGGGCCAGACCAGCGACATCCCACCGCTGGCGCCAAGGCACTCCAGGGCATAGATCACCCCCAGCAGTGGCGAACGGAAGGCCGCCCCCAGGCCGCCGCCTGCCCCGATCGCCATCAGCAGCGGCACAGGCAGCCCCCCCAGCCCCGCCAGGCGGCCACGCAGGACCAGCAGGGTGGAGGCCCCGAATGCCGCCGCCGGCATCTCGATCCCTACCGCCAGGCCGGCCCCATGGCCCACGGCCAGCAGCATCAGACGCTGCAGCTGGGCACCCCAGCCCAACGACACCAGCAGGTGGTCGCGCCTGGTCGCCGGCAGGCTTCCATCCTGGAGCTGCTCCACCGCCAGCGCGCCCGAACCCCGCCCGGCGGCGAGCGGCCCCCAGGCCAGGGCCAGCAGGGTCAAGGTGCCGCAGAACACCAGCACCGGCAGCAGGGGATCCTCCAGACCTGGCTGCCCATGGGGCCAGAGCCTCTCGAGCGCATAGCCAGCGATCGCCAGCCCCTGCAGCGGCAGGACCACCAGGACCAGCAGCGGCCCGCAGAGCAGCACGGCCTGCAGCAGCTGACGGTGCTGGGCTGCCGGCAACCTGGCCGGTTCGCCGCTCTGCGGCCCCACCCTCGCAGCGGTGGCGGCCGTGCCGGCCGCCCGGTTCTTCGCCGCCGGGACGCGGGCCTGCCTCCCCAACGGCAACAGCCGTGGCCAGCGCGGGCGTGCAGCCATCAGCAGGGGTGCGGATTCCTGATTCTGGCCGCGTCAGCTGAGGCGGGTTAGCAGGGGCGGCAAGGGCCGCGCCAGGCACGCCGGATCCAGACCCTCCCGCAATGCCAGCACCAGACCCGCCGCCTCGGCATAGCTGGCGGCCTCGAGCACCGGCAGACCCAGGGCCTGGCCATCGACCTGCAGCAGGCAGGGATTGCCGGTCACGGCGATCAACGGCACGCCGCGCTCGGCACAGGCCAGCACCGCCTCCCCCCCTAGCGCCCCGGCCGGCGCCACCACCGCGCCGAGGCTGTCCGCGCGGAGGGTCGTAGCGGGAGCAAAGGCCGCGGGCTGGACGGCGGGGCGTCCGGGGAAGCGGCTTGGCCTGCCGCCGGCGAGGGGAATCAGGTCGGGGGCGCGGCTCAACCCCACCAGCACGCAGGGCAGGAAGGTGTGGCCGAGCTCCTCGGCGGCGGCGCGGGGATCGAGGGCTGGGTCGAGGGGCAGGGGCGCCAGGGCGGGGGCATGGGCGCAGGGGATGCCGAGGTGCTCCACCAGCAGGTGGCTGATCACCGCCTCGGCTCCGGCCAGGGCGTCGACGCCACTGCCCTGGCGGTAGGAGGCCAGGGCCTCGCTGTCGGGATCGTCGGGGAAACGGCAGACCACAGCGATGGCGGTGGCGCCGGCGGCCACCAGGCGCTCGCCGGCCCGCAGCAGCAGGTCGGGGTGCTCCAGCGTTCCCCAGCTCACCCCGCTGGGCCCCAGGCTCAGCCCCACCCCCAGGGGAGCCTCGCTGCACAGCACCGGGCCGATCGCCAGGCCGAGGCTGGCGCGGCAGGCCTCGGCGGCCTGGAGATGGCGCTGCAGCAGCTGCTGCTCGATCCCCGCATCGAGCAGCAGCCCCACCCGCCGACCCGCCACGGGCTGCAGGGCCAGATCGCCCGCCGCGAAGCGATCGAGGGCCCAGCCCTCCACGTACTGGATGCGCGGATCACTCCAGTAGAGGGAGGCCGCATTCATGGCGTTGGGATGGGTGATCAGGCAACCGCTGGCGGCGGCCAGCAGCCGTGCCGCCGGCAGGCCATCACCGGCATACCCGCCCACAACGCAGCCCACACCGGTGGGAATCACCAGCAGGGTCGGCAGTGGCGGTGCCCCCGAACTCATCATTCCTGGGGCAGCGTCTCCGCGGCATGGGCCTGGGCCGTGTCGGGGCTGACCTGGCTGGCGGTGACGGCTGGTGGAGCCTCCAACACCAGCACCACCTCGATCCGCACACCCCTGCCCTGTTCGGCGGCCGTGAGCGCCCAGCGCAGCGGCCGGGCTCCCGCTCCCCCCCGCCGTTGGCACAGCTGCCCGAGCTCGGCCCTGAGCTGGGGGAGCAGCGGGCCGGGGCCCGGCTGCAACCAGAGGGTTTCGGCCTGCAGCCTCACTTCTGGAACTGACCGAATTGCGCCTCGTAAAGGGCATCCTCCTGGCCAGCCACCAGGGTCAGATCGCTGAGCGGGTAGGCCACGCAGAGCAGGGCGAAGCCCTGCTCACGCAACTCCTGCCGCACCCCCATCGCGTCGGGCTGATGCACCGTGCCGGAGCTGATTCGGGCCGCACAGGTGGTGCAGACACCGGAGCAGCAGGAGCTGGGCAGGGGCACCCCGGCGGCCTCGGCGGCGGCCAGCACGGTCTGGTCGGGCAGACAAGGGAAGGTGTAGTTGCTGCCCTGGAGGCTGGCCTGTATCAGGAAGGGAGTGGGATCGCTCAAGGCGCTGCCGTGGCTGCTGCCATTTTCCCTGACGACTGACGGGTCGGGATCCGCAGGCCGGGCTTCAGCGGGATGCAGCCCGCTGGCGCAGCTGGCGGGACCGGGCGAAGGCCAGCGAGGCTCCCAGAACCGGCAGCGGTGCCGGCACCGGTTGAGGCGGAGGGTTGAGATAGACCTCAATGGTGTCCATGACCGTGGTGCCGTCGAGAACGTTGTAACTGGCCATCAGTCCCGAACCCGAGATACCGACTGAAGCCAAGGTGCCGCTGAACAGAGCCGAAGAAGCAATCGTCCCAGCTGTGTAGGAGGATTGAATATAAAAAGCTGTTCCTTCGCCGATCAATCCGGTTGCCAAACCAGAGTAGGACGAGGCAGGCGCGATAAGGGTGGAGGGGATGTTCTGGGCCGTGCTAGCTATCTCGTAGCCATTGTAATTAACACTAAAACTTGCAGCTGGACCCGTGCAGATGTTCAGGAAGGGCGTAGAGTTATTCGATTGCAGCCCGGCGCCACCGGGGGGAGGCAATAGCGGCGAATTGGTAGGGCAATATTGGGAGATGCCAGTTCTGTTTTCCAGTGGCGTGGGCAAATTAAGAGTACCGATTGCATCAATTCGTCCAATGCCAGCTGAATCGTGAATGTAGTAACGCAGGATCGCCTCAGCCCGGGGAGCCGAAGCGATCAGAATCGCTGGTACCAAAGCGAAGCCGACACATGTCTTCTTGAGCGGACCGGGCAATCGACCAATGTCGCCGTTCATACCAAAGCAACCGATGTTGTCCCATTGTTGTGACGGTTCTCGGAGTCGTCCACCGGATTCCAGCCGGTTAAGGATCTGTCACAAATTTGGTTTGGCTATCGCCAGAAGGCTCCCTTTTTTGAGAATCAGCAGGATCAGTCTTTCGGGCAGCGACCCTCGGCAGGTACGGGCATCCAGGCCGAGGGATGGGGGGCCAGATACTCCCCAGCCAGATCTCCTGATTCAGGGCGCGGTGGGGATGTCAACACCAGGTCGAAACTGATCGAAAAGCGGCAGTCGTTGGCGTCGGTGTTCTCCAGAACCATGTGATCCAATCGAGCCGGGAACAGCAGCAGCAACCCTGCCCGCGGGGCCAGGTCAAACCAGGGGGCATTCCAGCGGGCAGCAGCGGCACCATCGCCCAGGATCGGCCCCCCATGGCCCACCGCCAATCCAGGCACCAGCTCATTCAAGGAGCTGGGCGGAAACAAGCGGATGCAGCCGCTGCGACCACTGCCATCGCCATTGAGGTAGTACACCCCACTCAGATGGGCATTCGGGTGGTGGTGGCGGCCCACCACCTGACCCAGCTCACTGACCACCGGCCAGCAGCGCTGCAGATGGAGGGCCAGCCGATCGCGCCCGAAACCCAGCTGCTCCAGATAGGTCCAGGCGTGGCCCAGCAGGCTGGCGATCAGGCCCGCAAAGCGTGGGTCCCGCTGCAGTTGCCAGACCCCATTGAGATCACCGGTCCAGGCGCAGCCGGGATCTGGGTTGGAGGCGGCACCCGCCTGCAGCTCCCGGATCGCCTGCATCTGCAGGGCCAGATCGAGGGGATCGGGTTGGAGCTGCACCTGCCCCAGGGCGAGGGGAAACAGGGCCTGGAGCTGCAGGCTGACTCCGGGCTGGGGCAGCGGCGCCATCGGCGTGGGCATGGGTGGCGGCGGCGGGGGGAGCCTGGTCCAAAGGGGGAGTCATAAAAAAGCTGCCCCACACAGGATGGGGCAGCCTTGGAACGGAATCAACCAAGGATGGTTCAGCGCCGGAGCGCCTCACATGGCGGCAGCGCCACCAACCACCTCAAGAATTTCCTGGGTGATCGCGGCCTGGCGGGCCTTGTTGTAATCCAAGGTGAGCGATTTGGCGAGGGCCTTGGCGTTGTCGCTGGCGTTGTTCATGGCCGTCATCCGGCTGGCCAGTTCGCTGGCCGCCGCCTCCTGCAGGGAGCGCAGCAGCTGGTTGGACAGATAGAGGGGCAGCAGGGAATTGAGCAACTGCTCCGGGCTCTGCTCAAACACGAAGTCTGATGGCAGAGCCGGCTGGGCATTGGCCACATCCACCGTCTCCACCGTGAGGCGGCCCTCCTTGGTGATCAGGCGGAAGATCTCGTCCTCCGGATCGGCGATGTCCTGCGCATCGAGGGGCAGCAGGGTCTGCACCACCGGCCTGGAGCTCACCAGGTTGATGAACTTGGTGTAGATGATCTCCACCCGGTCTGTGCTGCCGGAAAGAAACTCCGCCAGCACCTCATTGGCGATGCCATTGGCCTCGGCCGCGGTGGGCACCTGCTCCAGACCCGTGAAGGTGGCACGGATCGTGTACTGGGAGGCGCGGTTCTGGAAGTAGGTGATCGCCTTGCGGCCCATCAGCACCAGATCCACCGTGTAGCCCTGCCCGCGCAGCTCCGCCACCCGCTGCTCGGTGCGCTTGATGATGTTGGCGTTGTAACCGCCGCAGAGGCCCCGGTCGCCGGTGACGGCCAGCAGGGTGATCGTGCGCAGGTCACGATCGGCCAGCAGCGGTGCATCGGCGGTTTCGAAGGCCATGCGGGTCTGCAGGGTCTGCAGCACGCGGGCGAGGCGGTCGGCGAAGGGGCGGCTGCGCAGCACCTGCTCCTGGGCGCGGCGCACCTTGGCGGCAGCCACCAGCCGCATGGCCTCGGTGATCTTGCGCGTGTTCTTGACCGAGCTGATCCGGTCTCGGATCTCCTTGAGATTGGCCATGGCTGGGGATCCTCAGGCGGCGGTGATCGAGGCGACCACCGTGGCGATGGCGTCCTTGAGGGTCGCCTCGGAGGCCTCGCTGAGCTGCTTCTCGTTCATCACGGCGCTGATGAACTCGGGCTTGCTGCTCTTCAGATAGTCGCGCAGCTCGCGGGCGAAGGCCGGCACCTGATCCACGGGCACCGCATCGATCAGACCCTTCACCCCCGCATACACCACGGCCACCTGTTCGGCCAGGTTCAGCGGGCTGAACTGGGGCTGCTTGAGCAGCTCGCGCAGCCGCTTGCCGCGGGCCAGCTGGGCCTGGGTGGCGGCATCGAGATCGGAGGCGAACTGGGAGAAGGCGGCCAGTTCGTCGAACTGGGCCAGCTCCAGCTTGAGCGTGCCGGCGATCTTCTTGATCGCCTTGGTCTGCGCGGCACCGCCCACCCGGCTCACCGAGATGCCCACATTGATGGCGGGGCGCAGGCCGGAGTTGAAGAGGTCGGAGCTGAGGAACACCTGGCCATCGGTGATCGAGATCACGTTGGTGGGGATGTAGGCGCTCACGTCGCCGGCCTGGGTCTCGATGATCGGCAGGGCGGTCATGCTGCCCTTGCCCATGGCATCGGAGAGCTTGGCGGCCCGCTCGAGCAGGCGGCTGTGGCAGTAGAACACGTCGCCGGGATAGGCCTCACGACCGGGCGGGCGGCGCAGCAGCAGCGACATCTGGCGGTAGGCCTGGGCCTGCTTGGTGAGATCGTCGTAGATCACCAGGGTGGCCTTGCCCTTGTACATGAA
>JAYKGZ010000014.1:0-2563 GCA_035284925.1 Cyanobacteriota bacterium
TAGTCGCCCACCGCCTCCGGGCTGTGGGGGCCGAGGAAGATGGCACCGGCATGGCGGATCCTCTCAGCCAGTGGCTCCGGATCCTCCACGATCAGTTCGAGATGTTCCGGCGCGAAGCGGTCGCTCAACCGGGCCGCCGTGGTGAGGGAATCACAGAGCACGATCAGCCCCCAGTCCTCGATCGCCTGACGGGTGATGGCGGCCCTGGGGTGGCCGTCCAGCTGCCGCTCCAGGGCTGCGGGCACCGCGGCCGCCAGCTCCTCGCTGGTGGTGAGCAGGATCGCCGCGGCCAGGGGGTCGTGTTCGGCCTGGGCCAGCAGATCGGTGGCCACCAGATCCGGATCGGCTGTGTGGTCCGCGATCACCAGCACCTCGCTGGGTCCCGCCAGGGAGTCGATCGACACGTGGCCGAAGACGGCCTTCTTGGCCAGGGTCACGTAGAGGTTGCCCGGCCCGGTGATCACATCCACCCGCGGGATGGTTTCGGTGCCGAAGGCCAGGGCGGCGATCGCCTGGGCGCCGCCCACCCGGTACACCTCGTGCACGCCGGCCAGATGGGCCGCGGCCAGCACCGTGGGGCTGGGCTCCCCGCCGGGCCCGGGGGGCGTGACCATCACCACCCGCTCCACCCCGGCCACCAGGGCCGGCACCGCATTCATCAGCACCGTGCTCGGGTAAGAAGCCCGGCCACCGGGCACGTACAGCCCGGCTCGCTCCACGGGACGCCAGCGCCGACCCAGAAGCTCCCCATGGGGGCCGGTGATCGCCAGATCCGTCGGCCGCTGGCGCCGGTGAAAGGCCTCGATGCGCTGATGGGCGAGCTCCAGGGCCTGGCGGAGCTCCGGTGCGCAGCAGTCCCAGGCCTCGCGGAGCCTCTCGGCGGGAATCCGCAGCGGATCCGGCCGCACCCCATCAAAGCGCTCGCTCAGCTCCAGCAGCCCCTCATCACCCTCCAGCCGCACCTGCTGCAGGATCGCCTCCACCCGAGCGGCCTCCTCGGCGGCACGACCGCTGCCGGTGCGGCCGGCGATCGCCTCAAGCCGCTCAGCCGCTGCCTCGCTGTCTCGCAGGAAGCAGATGGCCAGGGTGGCGGGCATGCACCAGGTGTTCGCTGCTCGTTCACGCTACGGCCCGGCACCCTCAGCTGCTGGCCCTGTGCATAGGATGGTCGTTTGTCGAGACAGCGCCCCTAGCCTGTGGCCAATAACAAGTCGTCAAAGAAGCGCATCGAAATCGCCGAGCGCAACCGCCTTCGCAACCGCTCCTACAAATCAGCGGTGCGCACCCTGATGAAGCGTTGCTTCACCGCCTGCAGCACCTACAGCCAGGCGCCCGGTGATGCCGCCCGCGAGGCGGTCACCAGCTCGATGAGCGCCGCCTTCAGCAAGATCGACAAGGCCGTGAAGGTGGGGGTGCTGCACCGCAACACCGGCGCCCATCAGAAGGGTCGCCTGAGCGTGGCGGTGAAGAACGCCATCGAACCTGCCGCCACACCCTGAACGCCGTCATGGAAGCCCTGATCGACAGTCATTGCCATCTGGTCTTCCGCAACTTCGACGACGACCTTGACGCTGTCGCCCAGCGCTGGCGTGAAGCGGGCGTTGCGGCCCTGGTCCACGCCTGCGTGGAGCCCTCAGAGATCCCGGCGATCCGAGCCCTGGCCGATCGCCTGCCGGAACTGCGCTACTCGGTGGGAGTCCATCCTCTCGACACCCGGTACTGGCAGCCCGACACCACCCAGGTTCTGCGTGAGGCGGCTCAGGACGATTCCAGGGTGGTGGCGATCGGCGAGCTAGGCCTGGATCTGTTCCGTGAGAAGAACCTCACCGAGCAACTGGCGGTGCTGGGTCCCCAGCTGGATCTGGCAATCGAACTCGATCTGCCGGTGATCATTCACTGCCGCGACGCAGCCGAAGCGATGCTCCACGAGCTGCGCTGGCGGCGCGAACAGGGCCGCTGCCCCCGAGGCGTGATGCACTGCTGGGGCGGCACCCCTGAGGAGATGGCCGGATTCCTCGATCTGGGTTTCCACATCAGTTTCAGCGGGGTGGTCACGTTCCCAAAGGCTGAGGCCACCCAGGCCTGCGCCCGTCAGGTGCCGGCCGATCGCTACCTGGTGGAAACCGATTGTCCTTTCCTGGCCCCGGTTCCGAAGCGTGGCCAGCGCAACGAGCCGGCCTACGTGGCCGCCGTGGCCGCCAAGGTGGCCGAGCTGCGGGGCGAAACCGTGGAGCAGGTGGCCCGGATCAGCAGCGCGAATGCGCGCACCTTGTTCGGTTTCTGAGGCAGGAGTGTATGATGGTTCATTGGCCTGGAAGCAGCTCGCTCCCTTGTTGTCGACGCCTGAAACCCTGAAGCGAGTCCGTTGAGGCGCGATGCCGCGCCCGGCCGTCCCTTCCGGGGGATGGCTGTGTGTGGCTGCTGCGCCCAAGGGCTGGGGTTTCCGGATCGGCCGGCCTTCGTTCCACTCCGTTCCTGCAGGTCCATCGCATGAGCAGCGCGATCCAGGTCGCCAAGACCGTCACCTACCTGCCAGATCTGGTGGAGGTGCAACGGGCCAGCT
>JAYKGZ010000015.1:0-8445 GCA_035284925.1 Cyanobacteriota bacterium
CCCTTGCCCCGCAGGATCGTGACACCGGCCCGCTCCAGGGTTTTGGTGAGGTTGGCGCGGATCGTCTCCACCAGCCGCAGGGCATGGTCGGCAATCTTCTGCCGCTCAAACCGCACCGGGGCGGCATGGATGCCGAAGCCCTTGAGGTGCTCCGCGTCGGCCAGCTCCCGCACCCGGCCGCTGGCTGCCAGCAGGGCCTTGGAGGGCACGCAGCCCCGGTTCACGCAGGTGCCGCCCATGTCGCGGCTTTCCACGATCGCCACGTTCAGGCCGTGCTCCGCCGCGTGCTTGGCCGCGTCGAAGCCTCCGTAGCCGGCTCCGATCACGATCACATCGAAATCAAACCCGGGGCTGTCCGAGCTGGGGTTCGAAGGGGCGTCGCTCACCGCGGGGCTGCGCAGGTGGCGGCATTCTCTCCCCTGATCGGTCGGTGGGCTGCTCGTGGCCGCATCAGCACTGCTGGCGCCAGCGTTCCAGCAGCAAGGGGGCGGCCGCCACCGCCACATTGAGCGACTCCACCGCCGGGTTGTGGGGGATGGTGGCCAGACAGCCGGCCAGGGCCTGGAGCTGGGGATCCAGACCGGCTCCCTCGTTGCCGAGCAGCAGCACGGTCGGTCGCTTCCAGTCGAGCTCCCAGTAGGGCACCGGCCGTCGGCCATCGGCCGCGGTGGCGTCCCTCACCACTGCAGCCACCAGCTGGCTTCCCGCTGCGGCCAGTGCCGCGAGCCGCTCAACCAGGTCGGAGCGATCCGTTCGCAGCAGCGGCAGGGCCAGGGCCGCACCCGCCGAGGCCCTCAGCACCTTCGGCTGAAACGGATCGGCCCCATCGGCCAGCCAGAGCGCCTCCACGCCCGCCGCCAGGGCGGTGCGCATCAGGGTGCCGAGGTTTCCAGGATCCTGGAGCCGGTCGAGCACCAGCACGAAGGAGGGGTGGCCGGAAGCCGGTTCCGGCGGCGGAAGGGTGAACACCACGCCATCGGGATGGGTGGTGGTAGCCACCGCTTCCAGCACCTCGGGGCTCACCAGCACGGGCCTGAGATCGCTGGGCCACTGCTGCACCAGCTCCGGATGGCGATCCCGCCAGGCGGGCGTGTGCAGCAGATCCTGTGGGGTGAGCCTGAGTTTCAGGGCCTCCTGAAGCAGATGGGTGCCTTCCAGCAGCAGCACACCCGCCTCACGCCGACCTTGGCCGCTGTGCAGCTCCCGCAGCCGCTTCACCAGGGGATTCCTCCGGCTGGTGATCGGGCCGGACTCCGGAAGCACCTGGGTTCAGAAGGTGTGGTGCTTCCGCACCTTCAGCTGGTCGTGGAGACGGAGTTCCCCCTCGGCCAGATCCAATCCGGACACGGCAGCGAGCTCTCCCTTGACGCCCTCGGCCTGCAGGTTGCGCACCAGCTGTTTGATCAGCTCGTTTTCAACAGCGGTCTGGTCGATCGAATCGGGTGTGAGGCTCTCAAGAAATTTGCCGAGTTTGGAAGCGACGACTTCCGAGGCGTTGGTGATCTTGAGGACAATCATGGGATGCGGATGGGGAGACTTGAACTCCCACGACATTGCTGCCACTAGTACCTGAAACTAGCGCGTCTACCAATTCCGCCACATCCGCGTGGCTGCCGCCGCTGGCGACCTACGTACCTTAAGCCATCGGGGCGCCGGTTCCGATCCCGAGACAGTTCTGGCCGTGGACGGCTGGACGCTGCTGAATTTTATTGTCAAGATTCGCTTCCATCGGGGCCTGGGGGTTGGATGTCTAGAGCCGCTGGTTCATCCCAGGTTGTGACCAGTCCAGTTCTGGAGATTGCCGGCGGCCGTGCCCTTGCCGGAGAGGTCCGCGTCAGCGGAGCCAAGAATTCGGCACTCGTGCTGATGGCGGCTGCACTGCTCACACGCGATCAGGTTCAGCTGCGCAACGTGCCGCCCCTCACCGACATCTCGGCCATGGGCGAGATGCTGGCCACACTGGGAGGCCGGGTGAGTCGCCGCGGCGATTGCCTGGAGCTGGAATGTGACCAGCTCACCAGTTCAGCGGCTCCCTATGAGTTGGTGAACAGCCTGAGGGCCAGCTTCTTCTGCATCGGCCCGTTGCTGGCCCGGGCTGGAACCGCCAGGGTGCCCCTGCCCGGAGGCTGTCAGATCGGCAGTCGACCCGTGGTGGAGCACGTGCGTGGTCTCAAGGCCCTCGGCGCCCAGGTGACGATCGAACACGGTGTGGTGCATGCGGTGGTTCCTGGCCGGGGACATCGGCTGCAGGGGGGTCGCATCCATCTCGACTGCCCCAGTGTGGGTGCTACGGAAACCCTGATGATGGCGGCCACCCTGGCTGAGGGTGAGACGGTGATCGAGAACGCCGCCCTCGAACCCGAGGTGGTGGATCTGGCCGGGCTGCTGATCGCCATGGGGGCCAGGCTGCGCGGGGCGGGCACGCCCACGATCACGATCGTGGGGATGGAGCGCCTGCATGGCGCCGATTACAGCGTGATCCCCGATCGGATCGAGGCTGGCACCTTCCTGCTGGCCGCTGCAATCACCCGCTCCCGGCTGCGGATCACGCCGCTGATCCCCGACCATCTCGGGGCCGTGCTCACGAAGCTTGAAGAAGCTGGTTGCCGCCTGGAACACGACGGGATCGGCACCATCATCGAAGCCCGTGAGATACGGGCCGTGGATCTGCGCACCCAGCCGTTCCCCGGATTCCCCACCGATCTCCAGGCTCCGTTCATGAGCCTGCTGGCCACGGCCCAGGGCGCCAGCGTGATCACTGAGAAAATCTTTGAAAATCGGATGCAGCACGTGGCCGAGCTCCAGCGCATGGGAGCCGCGATCCGGCTGCAGGGCAACACGGCCTTCATTGAAGGCGTGCCCCGTTTAAGCGGGGCCCCCGTTCAGGGAACCGATCTGCGGGCCTCTGCGGCCATGGTGCTGGCTGGTCTCGCCGCCGACGGCATCACCACGGTCGGTGGCCTCCAGTATCTGGATCGGGGCTACGCCAATCTCGAAGCGAAGCTGAGTTCCGTGGGGGCCTGCCTGCGCCGGGTGTCGTCCGACGCCTCGCTTCTCCAGGCCGCGTAAGCTCCCGATTGCGGGAGCGTGCCGGAATTGGTAGACGGACTCGACTCAAAATCGAGCGCCCTCGGGCATGTGGGTTCGAGTCCCACCGCTCCCATCGCCACGGGGCTCTCCTCCGTGATGGACACCTACGCCCGCTTCCCGGTGGAGCTGGTGCGTGGTCGTGGCGTCTGGGTATGGGACAGCGCCGGCAGGCGCTACCTCGACTGCGTGGCGGGCATTGCGGTCTGCACCCTGGGCCACAGCGACGCTCGTCTGAAGCGCGCCCTCAGCCGTCAGCTGGGCAGGCTCCAGCATGTTTCGAACCTCTACCGGATTCCTGAGCAGGAGGCCCTGGCGGCTGCGATCACAGCCAGCAGCTGCCTGGATCGGGTGTTCTTCTGCAATTCAGGCGCTGAGGCCAATGAGGCGGCGATCAAGCTCGCCCGCAAGCATGGCCATCAGGTGAGGGGCATCGACCATCCCCTGATCCTCACGGCCCAGTCCAGCTTTCATGGACGCACCCTGGCAGCGGTCACCGCCACGGGCCAGCCGAAGTACCACCAGGGTTTCGAGCCGATGGTGCATGGCTTCCGTTACTTCCCCTACAACGACATCGCAGCCTTCGAAGCGTTGCTGAGCCGGTGTGAAACCTCCGGGCCTGCCGTGGCGGCGGTGCTGGTGGAACCGTTGCAAGGCGAAGGGGGTGTGGTTCCGGGCGATCCGGCCTTCTTCCGCCGTGTGCGCGAGCTCTGCGATCAGAGGCGCATCCTGCTGATCTTCGACGAGGTTCAGATCGGGGTGGGCCGCAGCGGTGCGCTCTGGGGCTACCAACACCTGGGCATCGAACCCGATGCCATCACCCTGGCCAAGGGGCTCGGTGGGGGAATCCCGATCGGAGCCCTCGCCGTGAAACAGGCCGTGGATCATTTCCAGCCCGGTGACCATGCCAGCACCTTCGGCGGCAATCCTTTCGCCTGTCGGGCCGGGCTCACCGTGCTGGCCGAAATCGAGCGGCGCAGGCTGCTGGCCCATGTGAACGCCATGGGAGCGCTGCTGCAGGAGGAACTGGCTCGACTGGTGAGCCGCCACCCGGCCCTGCTGGAGGGCAGCCGCGGCTGGGGGCTGCTGCAGGGGCTGGTGCTGCGCCCTGAAGCTCCCAGCGCCCCTGAGGTGGTGAAAGCGGCCCTGGCCGAGAGATTGCTGCTGGTGCCGGCAGGAACCCAGGTGGTGCGCTTTGTGCCGCCGCTCACGATCCAGCCACGCCAGATCCGTGAGGCGGTGAAGCGGCTGGAGCGGGCCCTGGAAGGCCTGGGCTGAGCTCCTGGATCCGTTCGCCGACCTGATCGAGCCGTTCAGCCGTCGCGGCGTGGATCTGGGGCTGGGGCGCCTGGAGGCGGCCCTGGCGGAGCTGGGGCACCCCGAGCGGCGCTTCGCGGCGGTGCAGGTGGCGGGCACCAATGGCAAGGGGTCGATCTGCACGTTGGTGCATCAGGCGCTGCTGGCCGCTGGTCTGGAGGCCGGGCTCTACACCTCACCCCATCTGGTGAGCTGGACCGAGCGCATCCGGCTTGGTGCCGACTGCATCCCAGCCGCCGGCTTGCGCCGCCAGCTGGAAGCGGCGAGTCCCGTGGCCAGAGCCCATCAGCTCACCCCGTTTGAGCTGGTCACAGCGGCGGCGTTTCTGGCTTTTGCCGAGGCGGGTGTGCCGCTGGTGGTGCTGGAGGTGGGCCTGGGCGGCCGGCTCGATGCCACCAGCTGCCATCCTGATCGCTCTGTGATTGGCCTCGGATCGATCGGCCTGGATCACCGCGAGTTTCTGGGCCCTGATCTGGCCAGCATCGCCGCCGAAAAGGCCGGTGTGCTGCAACCAGGCTGCACGGCTATCAGCGGTCCTCAGGCTCATCAGGTGCGTGCCGTGCTCGAGGCCCGGGCTGCTGCGGTGGGAGCAGACCTGCGCTGGGTGGAGCCGCTGCCCCAGAACGGCGCCGGGGAGCTGCAGCTCGCTGTCGATAGGCCCGGTTCTGGGTCGTGGTCGCCCTGCGGGTTAACCGGGGTTGTGCAGGCCAGCAACGCCGCTGTGGCCCAGGGTGTGCTCCAGGCTCTGGCCGAGCGGAAGTGGCCGATCGAGGCGGCGGCGATCCGCCGCGGCTTTGCAGCCGCCCGCTGGCCGGGGCGGCTGCAGCCGCTCGACTGGCATGGCATTCCGCTGCTGCTCGACGGTGCCCACAACCCGCCGGCTGCGGCCGCTCTGCGGACCGAACTGGATGCCATTCCTGAGCGCCATGGGCTGAGGCCCGGCCCGCGCTGCTGGGTGATCGGGATGCTGGCCAACAAGCAGGGTCGGGACATCCTGGAGGCGCTGTTAGCCCCTGAAGACAAGGCCTGGATCGTGCCGGTGGCGGGTCATCAGAGCTGGGATGGGGATCAGCTCAGGCAGGAAGCGCCGAAGCTGGCACTTCAGCTTGATTCGGCGTCGGATTTCTCAGAAGCGATCCAGAAGGCCTGGTCTGCAGGTGGGCAGCGTGTGCTTGTGGCGGGTTCTCTGTATCTGATCGGTGAGGTGTTGAAAACGGTGTAGGCGTTGCTCCTGGTGGTGAACTCCGGGTTTTCCGCATCGCTGCATAGGTGCTCAAAGCTTCCAGTCAGGGTCACGGGCACCCCAGCGGCCACAGGGTCGCTGGGAGGAAGAGATCAGGGTTGGGAATCCGCGCGGCGGTAGAGCACTTGCCCTGCCCGTGCCACGTGCTCGAGCAGGGCGGCTGCGTTCAGCCTGGCGCCGATCAGGCTGAGGTCGATGTCGGAGGCGGGGCGATGGCGCCCGAGAACTCTGGATCCGTAAAGGATCGCAGCGGCCACCTCAGGATGAGTGGCCAGCACCTGCTGGATGGCGGTGATGGCTGATGTCGGTAACCCGGTGCTCTGGGCTGTGGAATTCGCTATGGAATATTCGCTGATCGTCTGCGTGGCAGCTTTGCGGTGATCGCAGGCACCTATGCGGATCAGCGGCCGATGGCCACACCCTGACGGCCTGGCTCGGAGAGGATGGGTTTCAGTTGCCTGGACAATCGCGATGAAGCTGCCGGAGGGATGGAGGGTGTGGCTCGGGGTGCTGGCGCTCAATGCCCTAGCGGTTGCCATGTGGTGGGTGAATCGGGATGCGGAGCGGCCTGAAGCTGGCAGCAGCCTCTGGGCTGCGTTGCGATCTGTCGGTTTCGGTGGGGCTGGATAGGCGCAGTGCAAGGCCACGGATCAACTCGGCCTGCGCAGAGCGAGCTGGGTATTCAAGTCGCCCCTTGCTGATCGCCCCATGTGCCAGCTTCCGCCATGGCGTGCTCGACGGGCCCATCCCTACCCCAATCGTTCTTCGCACGTCCCGCCGAGGTCGTCGCCCCCGAGCGCATCGGCTTGCCTGTTGGTGAAACGATCCCCCAGCAACGAAACCCTCTGTGGTACGCCCTGCGTGAAGATGGTCACCGCTGTGGTGGCTGGCATGGACATGGATTTCCGGATCGACCCCCTGGCCAGCCTCGCCGTGGTCTCACGTCTGGGGGCAACCCTGGCGCTGCTGCTCCTTCTGGCCTGGCCACTGCAGCCGGCCTGGGCGGAGTTCTCGGGGGTCGACTACACCCTCACCAACCAGAACGGCGCGGATTTCCACGGCCAGGATCTGGCCAACACCTCCTTTGCCGGGGCGGCCGGCCGTCAGTCCAACTTCGCCGGTGCCCAGTTGCACGGGGCCATCCTCACCCAGGCGGCCTTCCCGGAGGCCAACTTCGCCGGCGCCGATCTGAGCGGTGTGCTGATGGACAAGGTGGATTTTGCAGGCGCAGATTTCACCGGCGCGAACCTCAGTGGTGCGATCGCCTCCGGCAGCAATTTCGCCGGGGCCACGGTGACGAATGCCGACTTCAGCGATGCCCTGATCGATCGCAACGATCAGCGCCTGCTCTGCCGCGACGCGGAGGGAACCAACCCGATCACCGGCGTCGACACCCGCACCAGCCTGGGCTGCTGACGGCTTCAGTGGCGTTCGAGCCAGCCCCGCAGCTTGCCTGGATTGAGCAGGCCTGCAGGGTCGTAGGCCACCTTGGCCGCTACCTGGTTGGCATCGATCACGCCCAGGCCCCCATCCTCCACGGTGATCACATGGGGGTTGAACAGGAAGGCCCCGAGCTTGCGGCAGTCGGCCATCAGTTCGGCCAGCCGCTCCGGGCCCTGCCAGCGCAGCAGTGGCAGGCAGGCCAGCCGCGTGGCCCCTTCCTGGCGCACGGCTTCGAGGTGCCAGAGCACGTCCTCACCCCAGCGTTCCCGCAGCGCCCTCAGGCAGGGCTCTTCGGGTTGGGGCAGCAGCATCTGCAGGTAGGTCCAGTCCGGATGGTCACGGCGCCAGTGCAGGGTGGTGTGGTTCCAGGTGAGTTCCCGCAGCGGCAGCCCTCTCCCTTCTCCCTGCGGCGCCTGCCAGAGCAGCTGCCCGCCCAGACCCTCGAGCCAGGAGGGCAGCACTTCCAAAGCGGCCGGGGCTGCCAGCAGCACCAGCCGGTGCTCTCCCTTCGCCTGAGCACAGTCCGGCGGCCAGGGGAGCGCCCCCACGATCGGGGCCTCCAGCGCACACACAGCGTTCAGCTCCAGAGCTGAACCCGCCAGGCTCCGGGCCGCCGCCATGGCTTGCTCCCAGTGGACGAATCCCACCACCAGCTGCTGCCAGGCCACCGCCGCGCAGCTCGGCAGCCGCACGGCGGTGAGGATGCCGTTGGTGCCATAGCTGTGGTTCAGGGCCTGGCTGCCGGCGGCATCAAGCCGGAGCAGGCGTGGCTCCGCTTCCAGCGTGACCACCTCCACTCCGAGCAGGTTGCCGGGATCACGCAGGAACCCCCAGCGCAGCGAGCCGATCCCGCCGGATCCACCGGCGATAAAGCCCCCAATCGTGGCCGTGCGGTAGGTGCTGGGGGCCAGGCGCAGGGCCCGGCCCTGGGCGGCGAGCTCCTGATCCAGGGCCGCCAGGCCGCAGCCCGCTTCCACCTCCACCACGCCGCTCACCGGGTCGAGATGGCGCAGGCGGTTGAGCCCCGAGAGGTCGAGCACCAGACCACCCACCAACGGCACGCACTGGCCGTAGTTGCCGGTGCCGGCACCCCGCAGCGTGAGCGGCACCTGATGGCGGGCGCAGGCTGAGGCCACCGTGAGCACCTGCTCCACCCTGGAGGCCTGCACCACCAGATCGGCGTGCTTCCCCTCCAGAAGCGGCACCAGCACGGGCGAGAAGTCGAAGTAGTCGCGGGAGAGGCGCCGCAGCTCAGCGCTCAGGGCCACGGGGCTGTCCGGCCCAACCGGACCGACCAGCGCCAGAGACGGATCAGCACCTACCAGCTCGGATGCCAGGGCCTGGATCCGCTGCGG
>JAYKGZ010000016.1:0-6788 GCA_035284925.1 Cyanobacteriota bacterium
TGCCGGTGAGCCTGGAAACCAAGGTGGGCGACGGCGAAGACACCGAACTGCTCGATCTGCTCGCCGGTGAAGGCGATCTCCCGGAAGAGCGCGTCAACGACGAGTGCATGAAGGACGACCTCCGCAACCTGCTTGAGCGCCTCCCCGTTCAACAATGTCGCGTGCTGAAGATGCGCTACGGCATCCCCAATCACGACAGCCCCGAAGACGGCGAGCCGATGAGCCTCACCGCGATCGGCCGGGTGCTGGGGATCAGCCGCGACCGGGTGCGCAACATCGAGCGTGATGCCCTGGCCAACCTGCGTCGCATCAGCGATGCTGTCGAGGCCTACGTGGCTTTCTGACCCTCCAGTGTCACGCTGGCCCAACCCGACGCTGATCTGATGGGGTCCGCCAACCCTGCCCCTTTGGGATTGGCTTTTGCCGCCCGTCTGCCTGCCGCGCTAACCGGCCTGATGCTGGTGCTCTTTCTGCTGGCCCATCTCACCGGCGTGGGCATCGCCCTGCCGGCTCCCGCTCTGTTCGAAGCCTGGGCCACCTCCCTGCACCACAGCTTCTGGCTTCCGCCGGCCGAACTCACCCTGCTTGCCATCGCGGCGATTCACGCCGTGTTCAGCCTGATCAAGCGGCTGGACAACCGCCGCGCCGGCAACACGGCCCAGCTGCGCAGCCGCCGCCGCGATCCCCTCGGCCCGATGGCCGCCCTGGCGGCCCGTAGCCAGGCGGTTGCCGGGGTTGTTCTGCTGGTGTTCCTGGGGGTGCATCTGCTGCAACTCCGGCTGCATCGACCACCCGACGGGGCTGAACTGGCCGCCCTGCAAGCTGTGCTGGCCCAGCCCCTCAACCGGGTGTTCTATGTGCTGGCCGCCCTGGCCCTGGCGCTCCACCTCTTCCATGGTGGCGAGTCCGCTCATCGCAGCCTCGGACTGCTGGATCCCAGCAATGCCGCACGGATCCGGGTGGCGGCCCGTACTCTGGCCATCTTGCTGGGCGGGGGCTTCACCGCGGCAACCCTTGCAATCGGCTGGCTGGGATGAGCGGACTTCCGGATCCCCGTCTTCCCTCCGGGCCGATCGCCGGCGCCTGGCGCCGCACCCGTGAGCAACTGCCGTTGATCAGCCCGCTGCGCAAGCGGCAGTTGCATGTGCTGGTGGTGGGCACGGGCCTGGCCGGGGCTTCAGCCGCCGCCACCCTCGCCGAGCAGGGCTACCGGGTGACGGTGCTGAGCTACCACGACAGCCCGCGCCGCGCCCATTCGGTGGCGGCCCAGGGGGGCATCAATGCCGCCCGTGACAATGCCGGCGACGGTGACAGCGTGAGCCGACTGTTCGCCGACACCCTCCGCGGCGGCGATTTCCGAGCCCGCGAGGCCGGCTGCATGCGCCTGGCGGAGCTGAGCAGTGGCATCATCGACCAGTGCGTGGCCCAGGGTGTTCCCTTTGCCCGCGAATACGGCGGCACCCTTTCCACCCGCAGTTTCGGTGGAGCCCTGGTGAGTCGCACCTTCTATGCCCGCGGCCAGACCGGGCAGCAGCTGCTGTACGGAGCCACCCAGGCGCTGTTGCGCCAGGTGGCCGCCGGCAGGATCTCCCTGCTCTGTCGCCGCGACATGCTCGAGCTGGTGTGTGTGGATGGGGTGGCCCGTGGGGTGGTGTGCCGCGATCTGCTCACGGGGGCCCTGGAGGTGCACACGGCCCACGCCGTGGTGCTGGCCACCGGCGGCTACAGCAACGTGTATTTCCTCTCCACGAACGCGCTGAAGTCGAACGCCAGTGCCATCTGGCGTGCCCACCGAGAGGGCGCCCTGTTCGCCAACCCCTGCTTCACCCAGATCCACCCCACCTGCATCCCCAGCGGAGATCCCGGCCAGAGCAAGCTCACGCTGATGAGCGAGAGCCTGCGCAACGACGGCCGCATCTGGCTACCGGCCAAACCCGGCGATCGGCGCCCCCCTGAACAGATCCCGGAGGCTGAACGGGATTACTTCCTCGAGCGTTTCTACCCCCGCTACGGGAATATGGCCCCGCGGGATCTGGCTTCTCGCCGAGCCCGCGAGCTCTGCAACGCCGGTCATGGCGTGGGGCCCGGGGGCCGCTCCGTGTATCTCGATCTGCGCGATGCGATCCGCGAACAGGGCAGAACGCTGATGGCCCAGCGCTACGGCAACCTGCTCGAGATGTATGCCCGCATCAGCGGCGACGATCCCTACACAACCCCCCTGCGCATCTACCCGGCGCCCCACTACACGATGGGAGGCCTCTGGGTGGACTACCAGCTGATGAGCTCGATCCCTGGGCTGTTCGTGCTGGGCGAAGCCAACTTCTCCGAGCACGGCGCCAACCGGCTCGGGGCCAGCGCCCTGATGCAGGGGCTGGCCGATGGCTATTTCATCGCCCCGGCCGCCATCACCGCCTGGCTGGCTGGCCAGCCAACGAATGAGATCCCACGGGATCATCCCGCCTGCCGGGAGGCCATCGAGCAGGCGGGCCGGCGCATCGATGGCCTGCTCGCCGTGGCGGGCAGCACCCCGGTGGATGCCTTCCACCGAGAACTGGGAGACCTGATGATCAACCGCTGCGGGATCTCCCGCGAGGCCGACGGCCTGCGGGCCGGGCTGGCGGAGCTGACGGAGCTGGAACAACGGTTCCATGGTGATGTGCGGATCCCTGGCGGTGCCGCCGGCCCCAACCCTGAGCTGGAGAAGGGTCTGCGCGTGGCCGATTTCTTCGGACTGTCCCAGCTGATGCTGCGCGATGCCCTGGCCCGGGAAGAGAGCTGCGGTGCCCACTTCCGGGAGGAACATCAGAGCCCCGATGGCGAAGCCCTGCGGGACGACCGCCACTACGCCCACATCGCCGCCTGGGAGCACCGGGGCCCCGCTGCCGAGCCGGTGCGTCATTGCGAACCGCTGAATTTCACCGCCCTGCAGCCCACCGCCCGGAGTTATCGATGACCACCATCTCGCTCACCCTGCGCGTCTGGAGACAGGAATCTCCCCAGGCAGCGGGTGCTTTCCGGAGCTATCGGCTGGAGGACGTGAGCACCGATCTCTCGCTGCTCGAAGCCCTTGATCGGCTCAACGAGCAGTTGATCCGTGCCGGAGAGCGACCACTCAGCTTCGACCATGACTGCCGCGAAGGCATCTGCGGCAGCTGTGGCTTTCTGGTGAACGGCCAGGCCCATGGCCCCCAGGCCGCCACCACGGTGTGCCAGCTCTATTTGCGCCAGTTCAGCGATGGCGCCACCCTCACCCTTGAACCATGGCGGGCTCGCTCCTTCCCCCTGATCCAGGATCTGATGGTGGATCGCTCCGCCCTCGACAGGTTGATCGAATCTGGGGGCTATTGCTCGGTGAACACCGGACAGGCCCCCGACGCCAGTGCGATTCTGGTGGGCCAGGAGCAGGCCCTCTCCGCCTTCAGCACCGCCACCTGCATCGGCTGCGGGGCCTGCGTGGCCAGCTGCCGCAATGCCTCGGCCAGTCTGTTCGTGGCCGCCAAACTCGCCCATCTGGCCCAGTTGCCCCAGGGCCAGCCCGAACGCCACCGCCGTGCTGCAGCGATGCAGTCGCAGATGGCGGCTGAGGGCTTCGGCAGCTGCAGCAGCAATCTCGAATGCGAGGCGGTGTGTCCCAAGCAGATCTCAGCCGACTGGATCAGCTGGATGCAACGGGAGAGCCGGGTCTGACGACGACAGCCGCCGGCCGTTCACACCCAGGGGGTCTCGTGGCGCATGCTCAGGTCGAGCCATACCGATCGGGTCATCGGGGCACTGGTGGAAATCAGGTTGATGCCGGTGGCGGCATAGCTGGACAACTGGTCGGGCGACACGCCTGAGGCTTCCAGCACCAGGCTGCTGCCCGCCTCCCCCCGGATGGCGGCCAGCTCCCGCAGCTGAGGTACCAGCTCCTTGAGCTGGGCGGGGGAAAATTCATCGAGCAACACCGCATCAGCCCCGGCCCGCACCGCCGCCTCGGCTTCCTCCGCCGTTTCGGCCTCCACGATCACCCGGGCCGGCCAGGGTGCGGCAGCCCGCACCGCCGCCACCCCGGCCGCCACACCTCCGGCCCAGGCCAGATGGTTTTCCTTGAGCATGGCCGCATCATCCAGGCCGAGCCTGTGGTTGATCCCGCCGCCACAGCGCACGGCGTATTTCTCCAGGCGCCGCAGGCCTGGAGTTGTCTTGCGGGTGTCGGCGAGGCGCACGCCGGTACCAGCCAGCTGGGCCACCAGAGCGGCGGTGGCGGTGGCGATGCCGCTCAGGCGCATGGCGAGGTTCAGGGCCGTGCGTTCCCCGGCCACCAGGGCCGCCGCCGCCCCCTCCAGCTCCAGCAGCCGCTGGCCGCTTCGCACCGGTTCACCGTCGCCCACCAGCAGCCGCACATCCAGGGTGGGATCGAGCAGGCGGAAGAGGGGCTCCACCAGCACTCCACCGCAGAAAAGCCCATCCGCCTTGGCGATCCAGTGGGCCCGGCCGCGGCGGGCTTCCAGAGCGGCGGCGGTGAGATCACCCCGGCCGAGGTCTTCACTCAGCCAACTCTGCAGCTGCAGAGTGAGATCGGGGGTGAATGGCAGGCTGGCAGGAGGCATGGCCCGAAAGACGGGAACCCTTACAACCAATAGCCCGGCGGCAGATCCCCAGCCCTGGGATCGAAGGCGGGCCAGGCCCCGAAGCCGGCGAGAGCCGAGCCGATCACCTCCAGGAGGCTGCGCTTCTGCTTCAGCTCCTCGGCGGCGGCCCACTCGGCCTCCGCCACCTCACTCTCCGGGAGATCCAGCAGCTCCACCAGGCGGCGATAGGCCACCTTCTCGGCACTGTTGATCTGGGAGGAATCCAGTGGTCGCTGGTTGCTGCAGGCCATCTGGTAAGCGAGCTTCACGGCCAGCTGGCGCTCACCGGCATCTTCCAGCTCGGCCACCAGAGCCTGGGGATCCGACTGCTCCAGCGCTTCAGCTGCCAGGACATGCACGGCCTCACCGGCTGTACCGGACCCCTGAGGCAGCAGGCGCTCCACCAACCGCTCCAGCAGCCGGCGCTCCTCCTCAGCGAAATCGCCATCGGCCATCGCCACCCAGCAGACCAGGCGCAGCAGCGCGCGCTGACCTGTGCTGAGAGACCCAACCGGATCAGCCTGCGGATCTACCGGGGGATGGCTGCCGCTGGACGAGCTGGCAAAGGACATCGGAAGGAACGGCAGGGGCCTTCATTCTCACGGCCCGCCGGTGCCGGCTCTGGATCACGATGGACGTGATAAGCCCAGCGGCGATGACCCTGACTTCAGAGCGCATTCAGCCGCGTTGGTGGACAGCTGGCGACCTCGATGGCTTCCTGGGGCTGGGGCTCGACAACCTGATCCAGATCCTGCTGATCGTGGGCCTCTGCCGGGGAGTGCTGGGCTACCCCGATCGGCTGGTGTTCGGCACGATCCTGCCCGCCACGGGGATCAGCCTGGTGGTGGGGAACCTGGCCTACGCCCTTCAGGCCTTTCAGCTGGCGGAGCGTGAAGGCCGCGACGACTGCACGGCTCTCCCCTACGGCATCAACACCGTGAGCCTGTTCGCCTACGTGTTTCTGGTGATGCTGCCGGTGAAGCTCGCCGCCCTTGGCCGCGGCATCCCTGAAGCCGAGGCCGTGACCCTGTCCTGGCAGGCCGGGCTGGTGGCCTGCCTGGGTTCAGGGCTGATCGAGGCCGCTGGAGGCTTTGTGGGCTCCGCCCTGAGGCGCTGGCTGCCGCGCGCCGCCCTGCTCTCCACCCTGGCCGGCATCGCCCTGGGCTACATCGCCCTCGGCTTCCTGCTGCGCACCTACGCCCAGCCGGTGGTGGGCCTGGCCGTGCTCACCGTGATCCTGGTGGGCTACTACAGCCCGGTGCGCTGGCCCCTGCCGGCCGGCCTGGTGGCGGTGCTGCTGGGTGTGGTGCTGGCGGGGGTCACCGGCCTGATCCAGCTCGATGCGGCCTCCTGGCAGGCCAACACCCGGCTGATCGGCCTGCATCTGCCCCAACTGCAACTGGGGGCCCTGTGGGAAGCCCGCGGCCAGCTGCTGCCCTGGCTCGGGGTGATCGTGCCGATGGGGCTGTTCAACGTGATCGGTTCCCTTCAGAACCTGGAAAGTGCCGAAGCCGCCGGCGACCGTTACCCCGTGCGCAGCTCCCTGGTGATCAATGGCCTGGGCACCCTGGCGGCGGCGGGGCTGGGTTCCTGTTTCCCTACCACGATTTACATCGGCCATCCCGGCTGGAAGGCCATGGGCGCCCGGATCGGCTACTCGTGGCTGAACGGGCTGGTGATGGCCCTGGCCTGCCTGCTGGGACTGTTCGGGGTGGTGGGTCAGCTGGTGCCGATCGAAGCGGGCATGGCGATCGTGCTCTACATCGGCCTGGTCATCGCCGCCCAGGCCTTTCAGGTGACCCCGGCACGCCATGCTCCGGCTGTGGCGCTGGGGTTGCTGCCGGGCCTGGCGAGCTGGGGCTCGCTGATGCTCAAGGCTGGCCTGCGGGCCGGTGGAGCGGGCAGCCCCGAGCGACCATTCGGGCCGGGGTTGCTGGAGCCGCTGGCCACCGCCGATGTCTGGGCCGCGGGGGCGTTCGCACTGGAACAGGGCCAGATCATCACCGCCATGCTGCTGAGCGCGTTGCTGGTGTATCTGATCGAAGCCCGGCTGCGGGCGGCGGCCGCCTGCGCCGCCCTGGCTGCCCTGTTGGCCTGGTTCGGGGTGATCAACGCCTGGCAGTTCACCAGCTCCGACACCGTGCTGAAGCTGGGCTGGGGAGCTGGCCAGCCCTGGGC
>JAYKGZ010000017.1:0-8393 GCA_035284925.1 Cyanobacteriota bacterium
CGCTCCTGGCACAGCTCCATCAGGGTGCCGTTGTACGCATTAGGTGTGTAGATCTCGAGCTTCACGTAGGGCTCTTCGATCGATTCACGCTTCTGCGGATCCGGCAATGTGGCCGGGTTGTCCACCATCAGCACGCTGCCATCGAGCATGTTCACCTGATAGATCACCGACGGTGCGGTGACAATCAGGTCGAGGTTGTATTCGCGCTCCAGCCGCTCCTGCACGATCTCCATGTGCAGCAGGCCGAGGAAGCCGCAGCGGAAGCCGAAGCCCATCGCGCTGCTGGTTTCCGGCTCGTATTTCAGCGCCGCATCACTGAGCTGCAGTTTGTCGAGTGCTTCGCGCAGGTCTGGGTACTGATCCGCATCGGTGGGGAACAGGCCGCAGAACACCATCGGCTTGGCTTCGGTGTAGCCAGGCAGCGGCTCCGTGGCGGGATTGGCCGCCAGGGTGATCGTGTCGCCCACACGCGCATCGGCCACCGCCTTGATCGAGGCCGCCAGATACCCCACCTCGCCGGCGTGCAGGCTCTCCACCTGGCGCTGATCCGGCGCCATCACCCCCACCTCATCGAGTTCATAGGTTTTGCCGCTGGCCATCAGCAGCACCCGGTCGCGGCGGCTGATCGCTCCGGAGATCACCCGGAAGTACACGATCACACCCCGGTAGGGGTCGTAGTACGAGTCGAAGATCAGCGCCTTGAGCGGTTGGTTCAGCGCATCCTTCGGTGGCGGCACCCGGTCCACCACGGCCTGCAGGATGTCTGGCACCCCCAGACCTGTCTTGGCAGAGCAGGCAATGGCGTTGGAGCAATCCAGGCCGATGATCGCCTCGATCTCCTCGCGGATGCGCTCCGGATCAGCCCCCGGCAGGTCGATCTTGTTCAGCACCGGAATGATCTCCAGATCATTCTCAAGAGCCAGGTAGACATTCGCCAGGGTCTGGGCTTCCACCCCCTGGCTGGCATCCACCACCAGCAGGGCGCCTTCACAGGCCTGCAGGGAGCGGCTCACCTCATAACTGAAGTCAACGTGGCCCGGGGTGTCGATCAGGTTGAGGATGTAACTCTCCCCATCGGCGGCCTTGTATTCCATCCGTGCCGCCTGGAGTTTGATCGTGATCCCACGCTCTCGCTCCAGTTCCATGTTGTCGAGAAACTGCTCCTGCATGTCGCGGGCCGCCACCGTTCCCGTTTCCTGCAGCAAGCGATCGGCCAGGGTGGATTTGCCGTGGTCGATGTGGGCGATGATGCAGAAATTGCGGATCCGTGAGGCGGGAACGTCGGTCATGCGCTGAGGATTTCTCTGGGGAATTCGCTGGGGAGCTCGCTGATGATGTCCCGGCTCGGGCCGTTGGATCGCAGTGGTTCGATCCTAGGGAGAAGGCCCCGATCCCCCGCCCCATGGCAGACGCCGTTGCTACTGATGAAGCAGCCCTTCCAGCGCCATGGCCCACACCAGCTCCGTGATCTGCCTGCACCAGCGGCCGCTGACGGTGTTCGCCAGCCCTGGCCGTTACGTGCAGGGCCCAGGCGCCAGCCAGGAACTCGGGCGGGAGCTGGCACGCCTCGGCTTCAGCGGCCGGGTGCTGTTCATCGCCGGCCGCACGGCCCGCCGCGACCTGGAGCCCATCTGGCGGCAGGTGCTGCCAGCCGAGGGTCTGGAGCCGGTGGTGCAGGTCTTCGGGGGTGAGTGCAGCCAGGCCGAGATCGAACGGCTGGTGGGCGAGGGCCGTCAGGCCGCAGCGGTGGCCGTGGTGGGAGCCGGCGGAGGCAAAACCTCCGACACCGCCCGGGCCGTGGCCGATGAGCTGGGACTGCCAGCGATCCTCACGCCCACCCTGGCCAGCACCGATGCTCCCTGCAGTGCCCTCTCGGTGATCTACAGCGCCGCCGGCAGCGTGGAGGGATTCCGCTTCTACAACCGCCATCCCCTGCTGGTGCTGGTCGACACCACGGTGGTGGCCCGCGCCCCGCGGCGGCAGCTGGTGGGCGGTCTGGGGGATGCGCTGGCCACCTGGTTCGAGGCCCGCACGGTGCGCGAAAGCTGCAGCCACAACGTGGTGGGAGGCCTGCCCAGCACCACAGGCACGGCCATGGCGAAACTCTGCTGCGAGATCCTGCTGGCGGATGGCCCGGCCGCCTGCGCTGCCGTGGATGCCGGCGCCACCACGCCAGCCCTGGAACGGGTGGTGGAAGCCAACAACCTGCTCTCGGGCCTGGGCTTCGAGAGTGGGGGGCTGGCCGTCGCCCACGCCGTGCACAACGGCATCACCGAAATCCCCGCCAGCCATGGCTGCATCCATGGCGAGAAGGTGGCGTTCGGCCTGCTCACCCAGCTGGTGCTGGAGGGCCGGCCGCAGACCGAGATCAACGAGATCCTGCGCTATCAGCGCGCGGTGGGCCTACCGATCACCCTGGCGGAGGTGGGGGTGGATGCCAGCTGTGAGGAGCAGCTGCTCACGGTGGCCAACCGCACCGTGATCCCGGGCGAATCCAGCCACAACGAACCGTTCCCCGTCACCGCGGAGGCGGTGGCCTCGGCCCTGCAGGCCGCCGACCAGCTCGGACGCACCCTCAGCTGAACCAGCTGGCAAGCGCCTTCTGAACAGCCCAGCGCAGACCGTTCCTAAGCTCCAGCTCATCCGGACCCGATCCATGACCAGTGACACCACCGCGGCTCCTGCGGCCGATCCCGCCACCAGCCCCGCAGCCAGCGATCCCCATGCCCTCACCCTCGAGAACGTGGAGCGCACCCTTGATGAGCTCCGCCCCTATCTGATGGCCGATGGCGGCAATGTGGAAGTGGTGGAGATTGATGGGCCTGTGGTGAAGGTGCGGCTTCAGGGAGCCTGCGGCTCCTGCCCCAGCAGCACCATGACCCTCAAGATGGGGATCGAGCGCAAGCTGCGTGAGGCGATCCCCGAGGTGGCTGAAGTGCTGCAGGTGCTCTGAGTGTTGGAGAAAACCGCCTGATCCGGCGGAACGTCAGCAGCCGGTGGAACTGATGGACAGGGGACCGCCAGGCCCCCTCCATGGCGACGGTTCAATTCGGTGATCGACGATTTCTGCAAGCGCCTGGTGGCCCGCCATCCCGCCAGCATCGGCCGCTGGCTCCTGGAGGTGGCTGCTCCTCCGGATCCACCCCCACCCCCAGGCCATGCAGCAGCTGAATGGAAGCTGCTCGACCGCGAACTCAGCAGTGAACCCCTCCATGCAGATTCCGTGGTGTTACTGCCAGGCGGCGGCCCTGGCGCACCGATCCTGCATCTCGAGTTCCAGACCCGGCCGGATCCCCTGATGGCCGAGCGGATGCTCGACTACTGGATCCGCCTGCACAGGCGCTTCCGGCAGCCCATCCATCAGGTGGTCATTCACCTGAAGCCCACCCGCAGCCCCCTGGCCCGGATTGAGCAGCTGGCCGTGGGAAGCACGCGACACCGCTTTATCAACCTGCGGCTCTGGGAGCAGGATGCAGAACCCCTGCTGGCCGATCCCGCCCTGCTGCCGCTCGCTGTGCTTGCCAGGGCTGGCGAATCGCCTGCTGAGCAGCTTCTTCGCCGGGTGCGCCGATGCCTGCAGGCCATCCCGGATCCAGATCAGCGGCGACTCATCACCAGCGGCTGCCAGCTGCTGGCCGGTTTAACGTTTTCTCAGGACGTGATCCAGCGTCTCCTCGCCATGAGCATTCTCGAAGACTCCTCCGTTTACCAGTACATCGTTCGCAAAGGCCTCGAAGAAGGCCGCGCCATCGGGCTCGAGCAAGGCCTGGAACAAGGCCTGGAACAAGGCCTGCAGCGTGGCAGGCAACTCGAAGCCACCACCTTGATCCTGCGCCAGCTGGACCGCCGCTGCGGCCCGATCGGCGCAGACCTCCAGGCCGCGGTGAACGCATTGCCGCTGGCCCAACTGGAAGCGCTTGCTGACGCCCTCGTTGATTTCCAGGGTGTCAGCGATCTCACCAGCTGGCTGGCCCTGGAGGGAGCGCCGGATCGAGCAGCGGGATGACAGCCTGCCCCTAGGCTGCCAGCCATTGACGTTCCTGGGAGCCTGTGCTTGATCAGCGCCTGCTGCGCACCAATCCGGAGCTGATCGCCAGCCAGCTCGCCCGCCGTGGCATGCAGCTCGATCTCGGGCCACTTCAGGTTCTGGCGCAACAGGAGCGGGATCTGGAGGAACAGCGTGGCGCCCTTCAGGCCGAAGGCAATCGGATCGGCAAGGAGGTGGGCCGGAAGATCAAAGCCGGCACAGCGCCCGATGCTGTTGAGCTGCAGGAGCTGCGTGCGGCAGGCAACAGCATCAAGCAGCAGGTGGCGGCACTCGAGGAGCAGGAGAAGGCCCTGGAATCCCGCCTGCGCCATGAACTGGCCGCCCTGCCCAATCTCCCCTCAGCGCTCACGCCGGATGGCCGCAGCGAAGCCGACAACGTGGAGGTGAAGCGCTGGGGCCAGCCGCGCCTGGAACCGGGGCTGGAGGAGCACTGGCAGATCGGTGAGCGGCTGGGGCTTTTTGAAACCGAGCGGTCGGTGCGGATCGCTCAGAGCCGCTTCATCACCCTGCTGGGCATGGGCGCACGGCTGGAGCGGGCCCTGATCAACTTCATGCTGGATCTGCACAGCGCCAAGGGTTATCGGGAGGTGCTGCCGCCGATCCTGGTGAACACGGCCAGCCTCACCGGCTCCGGCCAGCTGCCCAAGTTCGCCGAGGAGAGCTTTCGCTGCGCCGACGACGACCTCTGGCTCACCCCCACCGCGGAGGTGCCGATCACCTCGTTCCATCGCGATGAGGTGATTGCCGCGGAGCAGCTGCCGCTGCGCTACGTGGCTTACACGCCCTGCTTCCGCCGGGAAGCGGGCAGCTATGGGCGCGACACCCGCGGCCTGATCCGGCTGCACCAGTTCAACAAGGTGGAGCTCTATTGGTTCACCCATCCCGAACGCTCGGAGCAGGCCCATACCCAGCTGGTGGCAGACGCCGAGGCGGTGCTGGAGGCCCTCGAACTGCCCTACCGCAGGATCGAACTCTGCAGTGGCGATCTGGGCTTTTCCGCTGCCCGCACCTTCGATCTGGAGGTTTGGCTGTCTGGTGCCGCTGCCTATCGCGAAATCTCCAGCTGCAGCACCTGCGGCGACTTCCAGGCCCGCCGCTCCGCCATCCGCTGCAAGGAGGGCAAAACCACCCAGCTGCTGCACACCCTCAACGGCAGTGGGCTGGCCATCGGTCGCACCATGGCGGCCCTACTGGAAAACGGCCAACAGAGCGACGGCTCGGTGCTGCTGCCCCCTGCCTTGGTCCCTTACATGGGCTGCGAACGGATTACAACGACCTGAATTCTGCTTGCATCTCAGGCAGAGATGGTGTTTGCTCGGCGAGCCGAGGACGCATAGGCCGTGTTTAAAAGGCCGCGCTTATGAGGCGCCAATCCGTGCCTCCGCGAGAAATCGAACGTAGCGATCGCCGTACGTTTTCCAGCTAATTTTTTCCAGATCAATCTTTTCGGTGACGTTTTTATCGCTTTTCGACCAGTCCAGGGCGCGGACAATCGCTTCGCCCAGCTCATCCGAGGAATCAGGTGATACGACTTGGATGCGAGGCGAGCCGATCCCCAGGCACTCTGCTAGATCGGCTGCGCCACTGTTGTGGCTCCCAACGATCGGCAGACCACAGGCAAGCGCCTGGGCCTGAATCATGGCCAACCCTTCTTCGTGGCTGGGAAGTGCAAAGACGGAGGCTTTCGAGTAATACTTTGGCAGCTCATTCTGTGCCACTGATGGGTGATGTTGAAATCTTGAATGACTTGGCAGCTCAAGATCTCCAACGGGGCCCACGTGAAGCAGTCTTAGCCCGAGATCTTCCAGCACCACCTTGGCCAGCTGATCAGATCCCTTCCGGCGGCACCAGGTTCCTGTATTGATCACATCAAATTCCTTGATGATGTTCTCCTGGCCTGAAGGCGGCTGGAATTTGGCGGGGTTGACCCCGTACTGATTCAGAACGATCTTTTCGGGGCTGAATCCTTTGGACAGAAAGCTCTGTTGCACGTGCCTGGATGGCACGACAATCTTGTCTGCTATCGCATATCCTGCAAGTTCGCGTTCTATTGTTTCTGGGGTGATTTGGGGATCTATACGGGCGGAACGAAGAACTCTCTGCTGCTCTTCGATGTGCATGCTGCCCCTCTCCAGTATGACGAAGCTGCCTCGATTCTTGGCTGCTCGTAGAGACTTGACGCACAGCCCCGACATGCCAATAAAGACATCAGAATTGGCGCCGACTGAGCAGTAGCGGCGATCGAGTAAGCGCCGAGTCCAGCTGTTGAGGGTGTTGTTTGCGGAATCGGGCAGCTTGAGCTGTCGCTGCGCGAGAACGAACGGAGCGACGATAGGCAGGTGGCAAGTCTGATTTTTACGAGGTATTCCAAACGGCTCGAGTTTATCTTTTGGTACGTACGAATGGAAGTCGATATCGTGGCCATGGGCCAATAACTCCCTTCCTAGATCTGCGAGCCAAAACCTTCCGGGGCAGCAAATAGAGATTCGCATTGGATCATGTTGTTGTGGATGTTATGGCGGCAGGCGCTGTTCTCCCTGCAGGATCCATGAGGTTGGTTTTCAGGCTCAACGTCTTGAACTTGCGCTGGGGGCTCATTGTTGAAGCCGGAAAACGTTTGGAGTTTGCTTGACTCGGTATTCGCGAGTCGTTTTATGATACCTGAATTCAACTGCTTTTTGGCTGCGTCCCTTGAATTGTTGCAATTCGGGCTTGCTGAGAAACCCGGATCCATAGCGGCGCAACTGATTGCAGCGGCCAGCGCTGATTAGGGGCAGGCGCAATCCGTGGATTCCGGCTTGGAACAAGCCCTGGGTTCGCCAATCTACGTTTTTCAGCACAATGGCCAGCCGGCCGGATGGATCTCCTGGTCAACATCGCCCCTGCTCAACCTGGTGTCCGGCGCCCAAGACGCTGGGGTCAGGGCTTGTGGCAGGACACCGCCCGGCGCCGGCGCGGGAAGAGCTCCCGGCACAGCGGACAAACGGTGCCATCACATCCGCGGGCGGTGCAGAACTCACGCCCGTAGAAGATGATCTGCAGGTGGAGAGTGTTCCAGGCCTCCCGGGGAAACAGCCGCTTGAGGTCTTGCTCGGTCTGGGACACATTCAGACCCTGGCTGAGGCCCCAGCGCTGGGCCAGGCGGTGGATGTGCGTATCCACGGGGAAGGCCGGCACACCAAAGGCCTGGGCCATCACCACGCTGGCGGTCTTGTGGCCCACGCCCGGCAGGGCTTCCAGCGCGTCAAAGCTCCGTGGCACCTGGCTGCCATGGCGCTCGAGCAGCAGTTCTGACAAGCGTTTCACGTTGCGCGCCTTGGTTCGGGCCAGGCCCAGCTGGCGGATATGCCCCAGGATCTGCGCCTCGCTCAGCTCAGCCATGGCCTCGGGAGTGGGGCCGGCAGCAAACAGCGCCGGCGTTACCTCATTCACTTTCTTATCGGTGCACTGGGCGCTCAGCAGCACCGCGATCAGCAGGGTGAAGGCATCGCTGTGATCCAGGGGCACCGGCGTTTCGGGGTAGTGCTCAGCGAGACGGCGCCGGATCAGCTCGGCACGCTCCTGCTTTCTCACGGGTGCTCTGCTGCCCAGCTCCTGAAGTTAAAGGCAACCCGACGGGGAGCCGCCAGGCCGGCTGAGTCGTTTCACTCATTGGCACCCCCGCCAGCGTTTCTAGGTTCAGAGCAGTTCCAGGATCACAACCATGGACGGATCCATTCACCCGATGCCCAAGGGCATGATGCTCAGAGAGCGGCTGGATCAGCTCGGGCGCTGGCTGGTCGACGCTGCCGGTACTGGCCTGGGGTTCAGGGAATCGCAGCATGATGGAGTTCCGCCCGCAATCGGAGCCCAGGCATTCAGTGGTGGCGAGTCGCGCCTGCGGCGTCGTTGGCTGCGCCGAAGGTACGACTGATCGCTGTTCAGGCCGGTTTCAGCCCAGAGCAGCGAAACAGGCGCGGAAGGCCGCGATCGTGGCATCGATATCGGCATCCGAGTGGGCCAGTGAGGTGAAACCGGCCTCGAAGGCGCTGGGGGCAAGGTAGATGCCCCGCTGGAGCATGGCCCGGTGGAGCTTGCCGAAGCGAGCGGTATCCGCAGCCTTGGCTTCCTCGAAGTTGCGCACCGGACCGTCGCAGAGGAAAAAGCCGAACATGGCGCTGATCGAGCCACCGCAGATCGGCAGCCCCGCGCTGCGCCCAGCCTCCAGGATGCCCTCCACCAGACGCCTGGTTGCGGTTTCCAGCCGCTCATAGGTGCCGGGCTGCTTCAGCAGCTCGAGGGTCTTGATGCCGGCGGTCATCGCCAGGGGATTGCCGCTGAGGGTGCCGGCCTGATACATCGGCCC
>JAYKGZ010000018.1:0-26243 GCA_035284925.1 Cyanobacteriota bacterium
GTTGTCGCTGTAGATCGCGGCCATGATGGACTTCGGATGAATTCAGAACAGGCCGGTCCCGTGAGGATCGGTTCTGCTGCTCACAAGTCATTGTGCCCAATCCTGGGCAGATGTCTCGGCCAGCTGAGCTCTCCCTCATGGTTGAAGCGATGCAGCATTTTCGTCACCATCACCCGGGTAGGTGAGATTCATACCCTTGGGCGGGAACCTATACCTGATGAATTCACCAAAGATCTCTTCCAGATTGCGGATCTGACGCTGCAACAGATCCGAGATGTCCTGGGCGGTGGGCTGGAACTGCTCAACGATGACGGCATCCCAGGCGGAGGTGTGGATGTAGCCGTCCTGGATCCGCCAATTCAGGGCTTCCGTCAGAACATCCCCCGGCAGGAGCGTGAGGCGCAGCGGCTTGAGCGCGGGATGGAACAGCCCATGGCGGAACCCAACCGCGAGCCATATAACCCGTAAGCCCGGTCGGCCTTGTGTCTTATCAGGGCCGTCCCCTGCTCAGATGAAATACATCGCCTGGGCCTGCAGCAGCCGATCGCGCTGGTCGATCAGCTGCTGGAGAGTTGTTCCGTCAAGCAGCGCCTGACGCGCTGCCTGCAATTCCCCGGCCAGGGCATTGAGAACCTGGAACTCAGCCGTCTCGTGCGGACGGCCTTCTCGGCACTGGGGATCCCCTTCCAGAATCTGCACAACTTCGGCAACCCGGATCTCCGACGGAGAACGCATCAGCTGGTAGCCACCCTTCGGCCCGCGAATGCTGCGCAGGAGTCCTCCCCTGCGCAGGCTGGTGAGCATCTGCTCGAGATAGCGGTCGGGAATGTTCTGGCGGGCGGCGATTTCGCCCACCTGCATCACACCACCACCGCTGAAGAGCCCAGCGAGTTCAATCAGGGCCACCAGGCCGTATTCGGTCTTCGCGCTGAAGGGCACTGCGACGACTGACGCTCCGCGATTCTTTGATTGTGGCAGCACAAGCCCATCCGGGGCCACGGCGGGTCACCCAGCCGGTGGCTCCGCTCAGCCCAGATCGAAATAGCGCTTGCCATCAGCCCGGTTGAGGCTGGCCCGGCGCGCTGCACGTCGCGTGAACTGGCTCACCGTTGGGTTCGGCACCAGCGGATCCACATGAGCCACCTGCTGCCAGAGTTCCCGTGGGGCCCAGCGCACCGTGTGTTCCACCCGGTCGTGACGGATCACATGGCACCAGCGACTGCCGCCGCACTTGGGGCAGAACAGGTCTTCCAGCCATTCGTTGCTCAGCACCAGCACGGGGTAGGCCTCGATCACCAGCCGGGCCTTCTTGTCGCTCATCCCCCGGGCCCGCAGCTCCTCAGGCTGCAGCAGGTGGAGGAAATACTTGCGGCCGTTTCCATCCAGACGCTGCTCCGGATGGGCCGGACAGAACAGCTCTCGGCGCCGCGGCCGACGGTTCCGTCGCGGTGCTTCGTTGGAGGACCGCATCGGATCAACTCAGCTAACCCCACGGAACCATGCCCTGCACCTGCCGCGCAATCCCCCGATTCGCATCATCCAGGCGGTAACCACGCCTCAAGGGGCAGGCTGGCTGAGAGAATCACGCCCAGATCAACCGGCCCATGGCGGCATGACTGCGGCGGTGAGCACCTCCTTTGATTTCGCCGCCTATCTGGAGGATGCCCGGCAAAGGGTTGAGCAGGCCCTGGATGGCTCCCTCGCCCCGGAACACCCCGCCAGCCTCTGCGAAGCCATGCGCTATTCGCTGCTCGCCGGCGGGAAACGACTGCGCCCGATCCTCTGCCTGGCGGCCTGTGAGCTGGCCGGCGGCAGCAGCGCCCAGGCGATGCCCACCGCCGTCGCCCTGGAGATGATCCACACCATGTCGCTGATCCATGACGATCTGCCCGCCATGGACAACGACGACCTTCGCCGCGGCCGGGCCACCAATCACAAGGTGTACGGGGAAGCAACGGCGATTCTGGCCGGCGATGCCCTGCTCACCCGGGCTTTCGAGATGGTGGCCCTGCGCAGCCCGGGCGTGCCGCCCGAACGGCTGCTCTCCGTGGTGGGGGAGCTCAGCCTGGCTTCAGGCGCTCCCGGACTGGTGGGCGGGCAGGTGGTGGACCTGGAAAGCGAGGGGAAGGATGTCGATCTCGCCACCCTGGAGTACATCCATCTCCACAAGACGGGGGCACTGCTGCGCGCCTGCGTGATCAGCGGGGCGCTGATCGCAGGGGCTCCGGAGCCCCTGCTCGACGCGCTGCGCACCTATGCGCGCGGCATCGGGCTGGCCTTTCAGATCATCGATGACATCCTCGATGTCACCGCCGACAGTGCCCTGCTGGGCAAGACCGCCGGGAAGGATCTCGCCGCCGACAAGACCACCTACCCCAAACTGCTGGGTCTGCAGGAATCCCGCGAGCGGGCCGAGGCCCTGGTGGCCGAGGCGAAGGAGGCCCTGGCCCCCTACAGCGAAGGCGCCAGGCCGCTTCTGGCCCTGGCCGATTACATCACCAGCCGCGACCGATGACGGCCGACCATTCGCCGGCTGCCCTCGATTTCCTGGCCGAACTCCTCGACAATGGCCCGCTCTGGTGGGGGTTGGTGGCCTGCGGACTGGCCCAGCTCTCCAAGCTGATCATTGAGCTGGTGGTGCATCGACGCTGGAATCCACGGGTTCTGGTGGAAACCGGCGGCATGCCATCGAGCCACTCCGCCCTGATCACGGGCACCACAGCCTGCCTGGGCCGCACCCTGGGCCTGGCCGATCCGCTGTTCGGCTTCGCGGCCATTCTCTGCTTCATCGTGCTTTACGACGCCAGTGGCGTCCGCCGCAATGCCGGTCTGATCGCCTCCCGGGTCAACGGACTTCCGCGGGAGCTGTGGCCGGCGCCACGCGAGCGTCCGCTGAAGGAATCCCTCGGCCACACCCGCCTCGAGGTGCTGGTGGGCAGCCTGATCGGGCCGGCGATCGCCCTGCCCGGCCTGGTTCTGGTGGGCTCTCCCCTCCATCTGGCCGTGGGCCTGGGGCTCCTGCCTCCGATCGGGTGATCCTCCCTCAGCGATCGCCACGGGATGCCTGAGGACGCTGCGCTTACAGCCGATCAGCAGACGGCGGCAGCCAGGTTTCTCGACTGGCTGGCCACTCCCGCCGATGGGGTGCCGTTCTTGCTGAGCGGCTACGCAGGAACAGGGAAGACCTTCCTGTCGATGCGCCTGCTGGCGGCGGCCGACCAGCAAGGTCTCTGCTGGACTGTGGTGGCCCCTACCCACAAAGCCGTTGGGGTGCTGCGCCACAACCTCGATCTGGCAGGCCTCAGGCCAACCTGGTTTCCATCCACGATCCACAGGCTGCTGCGTCTGAAGCTGAGGCGGGAAGGCGACCGCGAGCGCTGTGAACCCACCGCACAGACCGACACGGCTCTGGAAAATCTGGGCCTGGTGCTGATCGACGAGGCCTCGATGGTGGATGCCCCGCTGCTGGAGATCACCCTGCGCTGTGCCCATGCCTTCCGCACCCGCCTGGTGTTCGTGGGGGATCCGGCCCAGTTGCCGCCGGTCGGTGAATCGGTCAGTCCGGTGTTCGCCCTGGGCCGGGCGGCCCGTGCCGAACTTCGCCATGTGGTTCGCCACCAGGGCCCGGTGCTGCGGCTCGCCACCGGCATCCGTGAACAGACCCTGCCCTGCCGGCGGCCGCCGCCGCTGCCGCCGATCCGCACCAACCTGGGCCAGGTGGCCCTGCTGGCGCCACCGGAATGGCTCGCCGCCGCCCAGGAGGCCCTGCGCCGCAGCGCCGAAACCGACAATCCTGATCTCGCCCGGATCCTCTGCTACACCAATCGCCGCCTGGAGCAGCTGGTGCCGATCGCTCGCCGTGCCCTGCATGGCGAGATGGCCGATCAGCTGCCGGTGCTGCCGGGGGAGGTGCTGATCTCGCGTGTGGCTGTGATGGCACCGGCCTGCCGGGAAGGGGAGGAGCAGGCGGAGGAACCCGACATGGTTCTGGGCTCCAACCGGGAGCTGCTGGTGCGGGATGTCAGCCCCGAGCGTTGCGACCTGGGCGAATTCGGCCTCAGCCAGGCCGATCTCGGCAGTGCACTGCTGGCCGGGAGCCTGGCTGTGCCGGTGATCGACACCCTCATGGCCCAGGTGCAGACCGGGGAAACCAGGCTGAGCCTGCGTCTGCTGCCGCCGGTCGGTTCAGCGGGCCGGACAGCCCTCGACGCCGTGCTGGCACTGCTGCGTCAACAGGCCCGCCAGGCCGGCCAGGAGGGCCGTAAATCAGAAGGGAAGGCCCTCTGGAGACGGTTCTTCCTGATCCGTGATGCGTTTGCATCGCTGGGGCCTGCCGCCGTGCTCACGGTGCACCGTGCCCAGGGCAGCACCTTCGCTGAGGTGTTCGTGGATGCGGATGTGTTCTGGCCGAGCGATGAGAAGCTGCGGCAGCAACTCACCTACGTGGCCGTGAGCCGGGCCAGCCATGCCGTCACCGTGATGGCGGGGGCGGGTTCGCGAAGCGATCAACAGCAATGGCTGCAGTGGTTAACCGCCGACGACGACTGACTCCCTGCCTCGGCCCCGACTAAGCCAGCCGCAGCCCCTCCACGCCCTGCCAGCCGAGATAGGCGGCCAGCACCAGGCTCAGCAGCCCCACCAGCAGATCCCCCCTGTTGAACAGCCAGGTGCGGCACCGTTCCAGCAGCGGCAGCACGTTGGCCGGCCCCAGCAGCAGCACGGCAGCCATCGGCAGGATCAGCAGCAGGCCACTGATCAGCGCGAACAGCAGCGTGGCCGTGAGTTCCTGGCTGCGGGCCAGCCCGGCCGACAGCAGCGCACCCGCAGCCTTGGCATAGAGAAAGAGATCATCCGGCGACACCACCTGAAGGGCGGCGCTGATCGCCAGCAGCAGGGGCAGCGGCAGGGCGGAGAACTGGTCGAGTTTGCGGGTCCAGGACGGTGGCCCGCCCTCCTCCTCCCGACTGAGCAGTTCCTTCAACGCCAGCGCGAACAGGGCACCGGCCGCCAGCAGGTCGAGCCCGATTCGGTGGCTGCTGCCACTGGCCATGGTGAGCAGCAATCCGTGGCCCAGCGTGAGCAGGGCCGTGACCGCCAGCGCTGAGGTGAACAACCATCCCGCCACGAACACGGCGCCGCGGCGCAGGGGGTTGGGACCCAGCAGCAACAGCAGCAGCAGGCCGATGTGCAGAGGGGAGAAGCCGATGGCCAGGGCGAAGGCGCTCAGCTCGCCGAGGGCTGGTGCCGGCACGGCCGGCGACACCACGATCAGAGCTGAAAGCATCAACGGTCGGGCTGAACAGGAGCATTCCAGCGCACGATCACCGCCTGTTCCCGCTCATGCCCCAGCACGCTCACGGTGGCGGTGGAGAGGGCGAGCAGAGCCCCTCCTGGCACTCCCAGCCCCAGCCAGCAACCGGCCAGGCAGCGCAGCACATGACCATGGGCGAACAGGGCCACACGCACCACACCGGCCTGCGACACCGGCTCCAGAGCTTCGGCCCGCTGGCGCAGGTCGGCCAGCAGGCCATGGCAGCGCTCCTGGATCTGAGCCGGGCTTTCGCCGCCCGGGCAGCCGTGGCTGAACACGGTCCACTCCGGCACCTGGCGCCGGATCTCGGCCGTGGTGATGCCCTCATAGCAACCGTAGTCCCACTCGCGCAGGGCCTCGCACAGCTCGGCGCGGGCCCCCAGCCCCGCCAGCTCACAGGTGCGGCGTGCCCGCTGCAGCGGACTCACGAGCACGGCTGAAAAGCTCTGCCGGCCCAGCAACGGCGCCAGTTTGAGGGCTTCCTGTTCACCGTCCTCCAGCAGAGGCAGATCGGTGTTGCCCGTGTGGCGACCACTGCGGGCCCACTCGGTGGCGCCGTGGCGAAGCAACCAGAGTTCCAGGGGAGAGGTGGCCAACGTCACTCAGCGACGGATGTCGAACCAGTCAGCGCCGGTGGGGGCCTGCTGCACCACCATCACGCTGCTCACGATCGCGGATGCCGGTCCGTGTTCGCACCACAGCCGCAGCTCACCGAGACGCAAGGGGTCGCCTTCCGCTTCCACCTCCACCGACCCGTCGGCCACATTGCGCACCCAGCCACCGAGACCGAGCTCACTGGCACGGTTGCGACAGGCCGCCCGGTAGCCCACACCCTGAACCTGCTGGCCTCGCACGGTCAGACGCCAACGCTCACTGGCGGGATGGGTACGGGGTTCGCTGGGCTGCAGGAAGCGCCGCTCATTCGCGGCGGCACGTCGCGCCCGCAGGCTGCGGCCAGACGTGAGGGAATCGCCGGGCATCCAGCCCAGTGGAGGTGCAGCCAGCTGGCGTGAATGTTCGGCGCTGTCCATCCTTCGATTCGAGAAGCCACTCCCCAGCCTTCAACTTGCCACAGGCCCTCCCTTCCGCCCACAGTTGGCCCGCTCTCCCTGGGAAGCGGCCTGTTGGGCGACCTGTCGGGCGGTAGCAGTTGCCAGCGATGGAACTCGTGGGCTGAGAGGATTTCGCCCCGCCGCACCAGCAGGCTGTCAGCCCTGGCGGTGGCCTTCCGGTAGCCCAGGCTCAGGTCGCCCCTGGAGGCTCTGAACGGCAGCAGACCCGCCATCCCATGGGGGGTACCCTCCGGATCGTCCAGGCTCTCGCCGAGCAGCAGCAGGCCGCCGCATTCCGCAACGATCGGCTGCCCCCGCAGGGCGGCCTGGCGCAGGGATCGGAGGCTGGTGCGGCTGGCGGCGAGCTGGCCGGCATGGAGCTCGGGATAGCCCCCGGGCAGCAGCACCCCCCGGCAGTGGGCAGGCAAGGGAGCATCCGCCAGCGGACTCCAGGGCAGTGGCCTGATTCCCAGAGCTTCCAGGAATTCGGTGGCCTCCGGGTAGCGGAAATGGAAGGCGGCATCGCTCGCCACGGCCAGCGGCAGGGGCTCGGCCTCCGCCGGCGACTCCTGAGCCAGGCGCCACTGGATCGGGTTCTGGGGATCGGCCGGCGGCCGCGGCGGTTGCAGCAGGGGCCAGAGGCGCTCCAGGTTGAGGTGCTCCTCGGCCAGGGAGGCCCACTGAGCCTGACGTTCAGCCAGATCCTCCAGTTCGTGGGCAGGCTGGAGCCCAAGGTGGCGCGATGGCAACGCCAGCGCCGGATGGCTGGGGAGCACGCCCAAAAGGGGCATGCCGATGCTGGCCAGGGCCTCGGCCAGCAGCCGCCGGTGGCGGAGGCTGCCAACCCTGTTCAGCACCACGCCCGCCAGTTGTACGGGCCGCGGGCGAACGGTCTGCCCGTGGTCGCGGAACCCGCGCACCAGGGCGGCCACCGAAGCGGCCTGCCGCGACGCTTCGACCACCAGCACCACCGGCAGATCCAGCTGACTGGCCACCGCCGCCGAACTGCCTGCCATTCCCGACCCGAGTCCATCGAACAGGCCCATCACCCCTTCCACCAGAGCGAGATCGGCCCGGCCTCCATGCCAGTGAAAGCAACGCTCCACCCAGTCCTCGCCACAGAGCAGGGGATCGAGGTTGCGGCAGGCCAGCCCGCTCACCCGACTGAGCAACTGGGGATCCAGATAGTCGGGCCCCACCTTGAAGGGTTGAAGCCGCAGTCCCCGTTGCCGGGCGACCGCAGCCAGCGCGAGGCTCAGCAGGGTCTTGCCACTGCCGCTGCAGGGTGCGGCGATCAGGCAGGGCAATCCGTCGTTGTCAGCTTGGGAGCAGCTTGGCAGCGATCGGGGCCGCCGCGGCCAACAACGGACTGGTGGAGTCGTGGCTACCTCCAAGCAAGCGCGCCATTTCCATCTCTTCGCTCTCGTTCGGCAGCGGCACCACATCTTCCGCCAGTTCCATGCTGGCCATGCCGCCTGACTCCAGACGCATGCAGCCACCCGATTCCGAGCAGAGAATCACGCACAGCGGCGCGCCGCTGGCGCGCTGACAGATCAGGCGAAGACCCACCAGGGCACCAGGATGGGTCTTGGGAACCCCCACGGGTACCGGCATCAACCGGAACTGCACCGTCTGGCCATCCGTGCGTTCGAACTCGGCACCGACTCCGCTGGCCCCGTTGCTATCTCCAGTCGGCACTGAGAAGCTGCTCACCAGATGCCAGCCCAGCCGGTCGGCGATCCAGGCGGCCAGCAACAGACCCTTCACCGGATGGTCGCCCTCCACGTCGATATCGAGCTGCACCACCTGGGCGAGGGCATCGCGGCGGGCGGGCGGATCAAACACCATCGCCAGCGATTCCCGCCAGGTACGCAGCCGCAGCCAGTTGAGGTCGTTGATCGTCTGGCCGGCGTGGATCCGCTCCACCAGCAGATCGAGGCAGCGGCGAGGGCTGCCCAGGGAGCTGTCCACCACCAGCCGGGTGTGGGGCAGAGCCAGGGCCTGAAGCATCTCAGGCCCTTCATCCAGGCTTGAGTTCCACCACACCCAACAAGGCAGTTCCGGGTGGATCAGGGGACGCACCAGGTTCAGGGCCTGGTGCAGCGGCCCAATGCCGCCGCGGAGCACCACCACATCGCCGCAGGCTGAACCAACCCCACCGTCCTCCGGCAGGGGGCAGTAGGCCGCCACCAGCGTCTGCAGGGGCTGGGTGGCATCCAGGGTGGGCGCCAGGGTGATCAGCCTCCTGGGCATTTGAGCGCTGATGGCCCCCTCCACGAACTGGCCGCGCAGATCCTCCGCCTGATGGTCGCCGGACTGTTGCCCCAGCGCCCAGGCCAGGCGTGGATCCATCGGGGCCGTGCTGATCGGCAGCGCACATCGGCTCACTTCGTCACGGGCAGCTTCCAGCAGATCCCGACTCAGCAGACCGGTGATCGGACCATCGACCCGGCCGATGCGCACCAGCTGCTGTTCCAGCCAGGACCCTTCCCACACCACCAGAGAGAAGGTGGCAGCACCACTGGAGCGCTCCAGATCGTGCTGCCATAACCGCTCCAGGTGGTCGATCAGATCGTTGGGAGGCAGGGCCATGGGCGCCTGCAGGGTGAGCTGGGTGGTCATGGCGGATGGGATGGGGTGATTCGAATCTCAGGGACGGCGCCAGGTCAGACCCTCGTCGGCGAGCAGCATGTCCGCGGCGGCCGGGCCCCAGGTGCGTGCTTCATAGGGCTGCACCGGCAGTTGCCAGGGCGCGTCCTCGATCAGCTTCAGCAGGGGCGTATAGAGCCTCCAGGCCGCCTCCACCTCGTCGTTGCGGGTGTAGAGGGTGGGATCGCCGAGCATGGCATCGGCCAGCAGCCGCACATAGCCTTCATCGCTGGGCTCGCCGAAGCTCTCGTCGTAGCTGAAGGCCATGTCCACCGGACGGCTGCGCATCCCCGAGCCGGGGGCCTTGACCTCAAAGCGGAATTCGGCCCCTTCATCGGGCTGGATGCGCAGGATCAGCTGGTTCGACGTGGGAGCCCCGCCGGCGGCATCGAACAGGTGCACCGGGGCCTCCCGGAAGGTGAGCACCACCTCGCTCACCCGCTTGGGCAGACGCTTGCCGGTGCGCAGGTAGAAGGGCACCCCCTGCCAGCGCCAGTTGTTGATGAACAACTTCATCGCCACATAGGTTTCGGTGGTGCTGTTCGGATTCACGCCCGGCTCCTCGCGGTAACCAGGGATGGGGCTGGATGTTGAGCCCCCGGCGCCGTACTGGCCGCGCACGCAGCACTTCCAGGGTTCATCCTCATTGGCCAGGCGAGCGGCCTGCAGCACCTTGGCCTTCTCATTGCGCATCGCCTCGGGATCGAACCGTCCCGGAGCCTCCATCGTGGTGAGCGCCAGCATCTGGGTGAGGTGGTTCTGCACCATGTCGCGCAGGGCCCCACTGGTTTCGTAATAGCCGGCCCGCTCCTCGACTCCCACGGTTTCAGCGGCGGTGATCTGCACGTTCGAGATGTAATTGCGGTTCCAGATCGGCTCAAAGATCGTGTTGGCGAACCGCAGCACCAGGATGTTCTGAACGGTCTCCTTGCCCAGGTAGTGGTCGATCCGAAAGATCTGCTTCTCCTGGGCGCAGGTGAGCACGCTGCGGTTCAGCTCCTGAGCGCTGCCGTAGTCGCGACCGAAGGGCTTTTCGATCACCACCCGGCTGCGGTCGGCGTCGGCCAGCAGTCCGGCAGAAGCGAGAGCCCGGGTGCCGCTGCCATAGAACGTGGGCGATACCGAGAGGTAGAAGGTGCGATTGCCGCGGGTGGCCCGCTGGCGATCGATCGTCTCCAGCCGCTCGCCCAGACGGGCGATCGTGGCCGGATCGGAGAGGTCGGCCGGCTCATAGAACAGACCCTGGCTGAACCGGTCCCAGGCTGGCTTGTGCTCGGCGATGGTGCCCGCCAGAGCCTCCGCCATCCGAGCGCGAAACTCGTCGTCGCTCCAGGGCCGACGGGCACAGCCGATCACCGCGAATTCGCTGGGGAGACGTCGCTGCCGGTAGAGCTCGAACAGGGCCGGGATCAGCTTGCGATGGGTGAGATCTCCACTCGCCCCAAAGATCACCAGGCACTGGGGAGGAATCACCCTCTCCTGGCGTAGGCCCACGCGCAGGGGATTGGTGAGCAAGCTACTCATCGGAGGCCGACGTCTATCTCTGGTTTAACGAGAGCCGCAGCAAGGCCCAAGCGATCGGGGAATTTGTGACGGAACCTGTGCGCAAATGCAAAAAAAGCCCGGCTCGTTCGAGCCGGGCCTGAAGCTGCGCTGCTGGCAGGCCTCAGTAGGTTTCGACGTGCCAGCGCTCCTGTTTCTTGAGCTGGGGCCGCAGGGTGGCCCAGTCGAGCCCTTTGGCACTGGCGGCCGCGGTCATCGCCTCATCGATTCCAGGCTCCATTCCTTTGAGACCGCACATGTAAACGTGGGTCTTTGGGTTCTCGATCAGAGCGAAGATCTCGTCGGCGTGCTCCAGAACGCGGTCCTGGATGTACATCCGCCCACCCCTGTCGTTCTGCTGTTCGCGGCTGATCGCCGTTGTATAGCGGAAGTTTTCGGGGAAATCGGCCTGGTAGCGCTTCAGGTCGTCGTCGTAGAGCAGGTTGGGGGTCTTGGGTGCCCCCATGAACAGCCAGGCCAGTCCACGGAACTGGTAGTCGGGGTTCTTCGCACGCTCAGCCGGTTCGAACATGCGTCGCAGATAGGCGCGCATCGGAGCGATGCCGGTGCCTGTGGCCAGCATGATCACCGTGGCATCCTCATCGGGCGGCAGCAGCATCTCCTTGCCCACGGGCCCAGTGATCTTCACCTTGGCGCCGGGTTCGATGTCGCAGAGGAAGGTGGAACACACGCCATTGATCAACTCACCGTCCTTCTCGTACTGAAGCTGACGGACACAGAGCGAAACCGTGCTGTCCTCCAGATTGTCGCCATGGCGGCTGCTGGCGATCGAATAGAGGCGGAGCTTGTGGGGCTTGCCATTGGCATCGGTCCCATCGGGAATGATGCCGATGCTCTGACCTTCGATGTAATGCAGCTGAGGATCCCCACCGCTGAGGTCGAAGGTGATGTGATTGACCCGGCCGATGGCGCCTTCGCCAACGAGGCTGTAGTTCTCGGTGACAGTGCCGACGAAGGGGTTCTTGGGCTTGTAGGTGTTGACGGGAATGTCGCTGTGGGACACGGGCGCTTTCGGCTTGGGGGCAGGAACGACCTCGGGCGGGGCAGGGGCTGGATCGGCCGACGGGTTGTCGGTGGTGTCCGCACCGATCACGGCGGTGATGCGGCCGCCCTGACGGGCGATCGTGGTCATCAGGCTCTGGAGCTGTCCATAGGGGACAGTGAGCCTCCGCTGGGCCTGGCGTTGCTTGCCGATGCCCAGCGACTCCACCACGACGGTGAACATCCGGCCATCGGACTGGGTTGCACGGCCTGTTGACACCCGCATGCAATCACTCCCAGAACACGAGGCGATCATAGAGAATGGCCTCGAGGGCGCTTTCACGGGAGTTGGCCATGGCAGTGCCTGAGGCGGCGGTGGCCCGCTTGCAACAGCAGTCTTCCGAGATCACGGTTAGCGTTGTGCCCGAGATCACAGTGATGCGGTTCCTTGGCCCAGCTGCTCGCCCGGCCCGCCCCGTTGTCTGAGGCCATGCAGGTCCTCCCCTCCGGAATCTGCCGTCTCGACACGATCCAGCAGCAGATGGAACGTCTTCCCCAGGGGACACGACGCCTGGCCGTTCAGCTTCGGACCGATATCGATGGCCAGTGGTTGTGGGCCGTGCTCACCGACTACGCCAACCTCAGTCGGTTCATCCCGAATCTGGAAAGTTCCCGGCTGCTCTGGCGTCGCGGCAACACCGTGGGCCTGGAGCAGGTGGGCAGCCAGAACTTCTGCGGATTGCGCTTCACCGCCAGACTTGAGATCGAGCTGGAGGAAGACCGCACCGACGGGCAGCTCCGCTTCCAGATGACCCGCGGCGATTTCCGCCGGTTCGAGGGAGCCTGGTCCATCGAGAGCAGCGAAGGGGTCACCTCCCTGCTCTACGAGCTCACTGTTCAAGGCAAGCCCGGGATGCCGATCGCCCTGATCGAGCAGAGGCTCCGAGAAGATCTGGCCAACAACCTGCGCGGCGTGCAGAACGAAGCCAGGCGAAGAGCCGGATGCCCATAGGCCCGGCCGAATCAGCCAGGCTCCATCCCTACACCCTGCATCCATACCCCCAAGGGGATTCGAACCCCTGTCGCCTCCGTGAAAGGGAGGTGTCCTAGGCCTCTAGACGATGGGGGCGAGGCCCCGAGTTCATCGACGACCAGCCCTGGAAGCGGGCGTGGCGGTCTGAACCCGGCTGCTTGAAATTACGGGGAGGTGGTGCCCTCCGTCAAGGATGGGACCGGTTCGGGCCGGGCCCATCAGCCCTGTCCGTTCCAGACCGGCACGGTGAAGTGAAAACAGGCTCCCTCTCCCGGTTCGGACACCACCCAGATCCTGCCCCCATGGGCCTCTGTGATCCGGCGACACACCGAGAGACCAACGCCAAAACCCGAGGTGCCCTGAGAGGTCTGGGGCAGGCGGACCCGATCCAGAAAGATCCGTTGCTGTTCCTCACTGGGGATGCCCGGGCCGCTGTCGCTGACGCTCACCTGCACCCACTGGCTGGTGCGGTGCATCAGGCTGAGGCTCACGCGGCCACGGTCGGGCGTGTATTTGAAGGCGTTCTCCAGCAGGTTGAGCAGCACCTGGCGCATCCGCCGCTGATCCGCGAAGACATCCGGCAGGTCGGTGGGGATGTCGGCCAGCAGCTCCAGGCTTCGGCCCACCCAGAGTTTCTCCAGCTCCAGGATCGCCTCCGCCGCGATGCTCCCAAGGGCGAGGCGCTGGGGGTTGAACAGGGCCTCCCAGCGGGTGGTGCCCACCTCCAGCAGATCGGCGGAAAGATCCTGGATATCGTCGAGCCGGCGTCGCACCACATCCAGCAGCCGGGGGCCATCAATCTGGCCCAGGTCGTGGCTCTGAATGGCCAGCTTCGCGGCTGTGAGCGGAGTCCGCAGTTCATGGGCCACCATCCGCAGCAACCGCTCTTGAACCCGCAGCCGTTCAATCAGCGTCTCGTTTTCCTGACGAAGCACCAGAAGCTGATCTTCCAGCTTGAGCTCCCTCTGGCTCCGGCTGCCATCCAGCTCCGGAGGCCGCAGGCTCATCCCAAGACGGGTGACCACCTCCATCTGCTGCCAGCGGGGAAGCCAGCTGCGCAGCTGGGTGCAGATCGTGTTGCCGGCGAACACCTGCCGGGGGGGGGGCTCCAGCTTCACCAAGGCCGGGGTGGCCACGAGCCGGTGCAGTTCAAGCAGCTCAGGCTGCTGGGCAGGGTCGGCGATCTCAAGCGACACCTCAAAGCCGCAGTCCTCCTGCTTGAGGAATTGAAGCAGCGCCCTCAGATCGGGGCTGGCCAGGTGATGGCGTGCCGCGATCAGCAGCAGTTTCAGGTCCTTGGGCGGAAGCTCGGCAGCCCCGCGGAGCTGAAGGTCGGCATGGCCATCAGCGGACCCGGTGCCGGACGTGGATCCGCGGGAGCTGTCGCCTGCTATCGGGGTGCTGAAGCCACTCACCACCAAAACTTAATGGGCTTTTGGGCAATTGCGATCGTCCTCGCTAAGACAGAGCAACAGGGTTCCGGGATGCCGGGGGCATTGCATGGCTGGCTTGGCGGACGGTGAACTGGCCCAGCGGGTGTGGCCTTACCGGCCGGCGGCGCCCGGTGGCGGCGAAGCCGGCCAGAGTCGGATCCGACTGGACAGCAGTCTCAGGCGCTGGTTCTCCAGAAACCTGGGGCTGTGGCGGTCGCGGCGGCTTTATTTCTTTGATGATGGCGAAGCCCTGCGGGTGGACATGATGCTGCGGGTGGAGGCGTTCAGCGAACCCGTGGAGGGGGATGCGGCCTATCGCTTCACCTGGTGGCCGGAACAGGACTACGACTTCTTCGACAAGAAGCCCCGTTACGTGCCCACCGGCACGATGGAGGCCTACCTCTGCGGCCATCAGCTGCGCCGCAGCCGCGGCTACCTGTGCGGTTCCCCCACCAAGAGTCAGATCCGGCAGGTGGATGAACACGAACTGATCTTCGAGTCGCACTATCAGGCCTGGGACATCCTCGAGCACATCCGGCTCGTAGATCAGGACCGCTACAGGGCCCGCTCGATCTATTCCTGGAAAGATGGGGTGCTGGAACTGGTGGAAACCCACCATGAGATCCGGGTGGAACCGGCCGGGGCCGACCTTTCCTGAATCCCGTTTCTTGCTGCTCCCCTTGCTGCTCACCCTGCTGATGACTGTCCATGGCTGAGGTGCGCCTCTCCGACTACCGGCCTGCCCCCCAGCTGCTCGAGCGAACCGATCTCACGGTTCAGCTGCATCCGGATCACGCTGAGGTGAGGGCGAAACTCGTGTTTCGCCCCAATCCCCTCTCACCGCCCGGTCCGCTCCGGCTGATGGGTGTCGACCTGGAGCTGCTCGAGCTGCGCCTCGATGGCACTCCCCTGTCGACCGGGGCCTACCTCCGCCACCCCGACCGGCTGGAGATCAGCGAGCCACCCGAGCGATCGTTCGTGCTGGAGAGCCGCGTGCGCTTCAGCCCCCAGACCAACTCCACCCTCGAGGGGCTCTACGTGAGCGGGGGGCTGTTCACAACCCAGTGCGAGGCGGAGGGATTCCGGCGCATCACCTATCACCCTGACCGGCCCGACCTGCTCAGCCGCTTCCGGGTGCGGATCGAGGCTGGGCAGGACAGCTGCCCGGTGCTGCTCTCCAACGGCAACTGCATCGAAACCGGAGCGCTCCCGGATCAGCCCGGCCGTCACTACGCCATCTGGGACGATCCGTTCCCGAAACCCTCTTACCTGTTCGCGCTCGTGGCCGGCCGCCTGGAGGAGGTGCAGGACACCTACCTCACAGCCAGCGGCCGCAGCGTGCGACTGCGCATTCACGTGGAGCCCGGCGATGGGCCCTACACCGGCCATGCCATGGCCTCACTGAAGCGCTCCATGGCCTGGGATGAACAGCGCTACAGCCTCGAATACGACCTCGATCAGTACAACATCGTTGCCGTGCGCCACTTCAACATGGGCGCGATGGAGAACAAGAGCCTCAATATCTTCAATTCGAAACTTGTTCTGGCCGACGCCTCCACGGCGACCGACGCCGAACTCGAGCGGATTGAAAGCGTGATTGCCCATGAATATTTCCATAACTGGACCGGAAACCGCATCACCTGCCGTGACTGGTTTCAGCTTTCGCTGAAGGAAGGCCTCACCGTCTTTCGCGACCAAGGATTCACCGCCGATCTTCACGGTGCGGCCCTGAGTCGCATCGAGAATGTAGCCGTTCTGCGCAACAGCCAGTTCAGGGAGGATTCCGGGCCGACGGCCCATCCTGTTCAACCAGACCGCTATCAGGCGATCGATAACTTTTACACCACAACCATCTACGAAAAAGGCGCAGAGGTGATCCGTTGCCTCCATACCCTGCTGGGGGAGCACACCTTCATGGCCGGAATGGCTCTCTACGTGAGCCGCCATGACGGCGAGGCTGCCACCTGCGACGATTTTCTGCGGGCCATGGAGGATGCCGCCGCCGCCGCTCCCCCGGAACAGGCCGCGGCCCGGTTTGATTTCCAGCAGTTTCAGCGCTGGTACACCCAGGCCGGAACACCCGTGCTTCACCTTCAGCGGCACTGGGATGGGCAGAACGGGGTGCTGGAGCTGCAGATCCGCCAGTCCACCCCACCCACCCCGGGGCAGCCAGCCAAACAGCCACTGGTGTTGCCCCTGGTTGTGGGGCTGATCGATCAGGCCGGCCAGCCCCTCGAGCTGCGGCTGGAGGGGGAAAGCCGGCATCGGGCCAGGCAGGCGACCCTGCCTCCGCCCTGGGGACACGGCAGTCGGTTGCTGGTGATTGACCAGGCCGAGCACAGGTTGCGTCTGGTGGGCCTGCCCCCCCATGCCCATCCACCGGCCCTTTCGCTGTTGCGGCAGTTCTCAGCTCCGGTGAGGCTCGAGCTGGGTCGCCCCACCGCTGAGCTGGTGCACCTTCTGGCCCACGACAGTGATCCCTTCGCCCGCTGGGATGCTGGACAGATTCTGCTGCGGCAGGCTCTGCTCGCCCGGGCTCAGCCAGGGGCGGAGAGCGGGGATGAGCGGCTGGAGAGTGAGCTGATCGATGCCTTCGGGCGCATCCTGGCCGACCCCACCCTTTCAGAAGCCAGCCGCGCCGTTCTGATGGCCCTTCCCGGCCTGGCGGAGCTGGAGGATGCCGCGGTCGGCCAGGGCCAGGAACCTGACCCGCCGGCCCTGTTCGCCGCCACGATCGGATTGCAGCGTCGCTTCGGCCTGGCTCTTGCCGAGCCTCTGGCCGCGGCCCTGGAGCGCTGCACCGCCCAGTGGCACCTCAGCTGGCCAGCGGGCAGTGGCGACCGTCGTCTCACCGCGGCCATCTGGCGCTGGCGCGTGGCCGCCGGCGATGCCGAGGTGATCAACGCCGCAGTCGCCGCAGTGGAGAGCCCCTCGATGACTCTGGCCCGCGCCGGGCTCGGCGCCCTGCAGAACCACCCCCTGCCTGAGCGTCAGGTGGCGCTGGACAGGTTCTACACACGCTGGAAGCATCGCCCGGTGATTCTCGATGCCTGGTTCGCCCTGGAGGCGTCGGCCCCCTTCGCCGATGGCCTGGAGAGGGTCGCCAGGCTTCTGGCCCATCCCCGGTTCGACCCCACCGCCCCCAATTCCGTGCGGGCGGTGCTGGGTGGTCTGGCGGGCAATGCACCGGTGTTTCATGCCTCCGATGGCCGTGGCTATCGGTTCATGGCCGAACAGATCATCGACCTGGATCAGCGCAACCCGATCACCGCCTCCCGCATGGCCAAGGTGTTCAGCCGCTGGCAGAGCTACGGACCGGAGCGGCGACGACAGTTCCAGTGCGCCCTGGAAGATCTCGCGCAAGCCAGGCTGTCCACCAACACCCGCGAGGTGGTGGATCAATGCCTGGCGACCGCCTGAATCACGGACCGCGCAACAGCTCACGAAAACCGAGCCGCCGCCGCTCCGGGCCTTCCGGACCGGCGTGCATCCCCCACAACCCCTCCCAGTAGAAGAAGATCACGCCATGGCCCCGCTCCAGGGAGAGGCGGGTCTTAGCTCCCAGGGTCGCCAGATCCGGGGTGCGCCCCCCGAATCCGGCCAGGATTCCGATCTCCACCGGCAACCCCCACTGACGGGCCTTCAGCAGGGCGGGCTGGTTGAGATCCCGTTCAAAACCGGTCACGGAATAGGCGTAGTTCTGCACAACGAGATCGTCGATCAGTTCGCCCAGGGCCCAGATCTCCCAGTCCTGCAGCCAGGTGTTGTAAGCGTGGCGGAAGGGTCCCGGCGACAGGCTGATCACCCGGCGGCCAGCGCCGGAGGCCGTCGATGCCGCGGGCTGAAGGCTGGCGCGCAGCTGTCGCAGCAGGTCGGTGAGCTTGTGGCGTCGCCAGCGCATCCAGCCGCGCTCGGTGTGGTCATCCGGGGGCTCGCGCCCTGTTTCGGAGCGGTAGAGCTCACGGGTGTAGGGGTCGTAGCCGAGCTGCACCGGCCAGGCGAAGTGGTCATCGAGCTGGAGGCCATCCACGCGACAGCGTTGCATCACCTCAGAGATCAACCCCAGGAAGCGAGCCCGCACGCCGGGATGGGCGGGATTGAGCCACACCATCGGCTTGCCGTGCATCTCCATCACCGAACTTCCATCAAGCCGTTGCAGCACCCATTCAGGGTGCTGCTGCACCACAGCCGCATCGGCCGGCTCCATCAGGCCGTATTCGAACCAGGGGATCACCTGCAGACCACGCCGATGGGCCGCCGCCGTCAGGCGACAGATCGGATCAAGGCTGGGGTTGCTGCTCGCCAGCGCCGGTTCCATCGGAGCGAAGCGGGAGCGATGAAAGGTGGTGCCCCGGCTCCAGACGTTGGGGTAGAGCGTGTTGAACCCGGCCTGGGCCAGCTCGGCCACGGCCTGATCAATCCGCCTGGCCTCGTAGTAGAGGGGGCTGGGGCTGTTGGTGAGCCAGACGCCGAGTCGCCGGTTGGCATTGGCGCTCGACAGCGTCGGCAGCGGTGGGGGCGGCAGCTGCGCCCTGGCCGCAGGCAGGGACGTGATCAGCATCGGCAGCCCTGCGGTGGTGACGCCAAGACCGATCGCCTCGAGCACCCTCCGCAACCGCTGCCGCGTGATCGTCAGACCGTGGGTGGAAGTCAGCGGAACATCGAGCTCACCGAGCTCTCCTCATGGATGCGCCAGATCGCTTCTCCCAGCATGTTGGCCACCGACAGAACCCGTAGCTGAGGGAAGCGAAGCTCCTCGGCCAGGGGAATGGAATTGGTCACGACCACTTCCTCGAAGAGCCCGGGCTGCGACAGGCGCTCCAGGGCCGGTGGTGAAAAGACCGCGTGGGTGGCACAGCAGAGCACCCTCTGGGCGCCGCGGCGGCGCAGCAGGGTGGCCCCCTGACAGATCGTGCCACCGGTGTCGATCATGTCGTCGATGAGAACGGCCGTCTTGCCGCTGACATCACCGATCACCGTGAGGCTTTCCGCCACGTTGTGACCGGATCGGCGCTTGTCGATGATGGCCAGCGGCGCATCGTGCATCTGCTTGGCGAAGGCCCGCGCCCGGGAGACGCCCCCCACATCCGGCGAGACCACCACCACTTCGCCCAGATCCCGGGTGCCGAGGTAATCCACCAGCACCGGCGAGCCGTAGATGTGGTCGCAGGGGATGTCGAAATACCCCTGGATCTGGGCCGAGTGCAGATCCAGCGCCAGCACACGGTCCACACCGCTCTTGGCCAGGAGGTTGGCCACCAGCTTGGCCGTGATCGACTCCCGGCCGGCGGTCTTGCGATCCGCACGCGCGTAACCGTAGTAGGGAATCACGGCCGTCACCTGCCGGGCCGAAGCCCGTTTGCAGGCGTCCACCATGATCAGCAGCTCCATCAGGTGGTCGTTGACGGGAGCGCAGGTGGGCTGGATCAGAAACACATCGCAGCCACGGATCGATTCCTGGATCTGGATGTAGAGCTCACCGTCAGCGAAGCGCTTGATCACCCGTGGGCCATCGGGTACGCCGAGATAGGCACCAATCTCCCGGGCCAGAGCCTGATTGGCTGTGCCGCTGAACAGCCGCAGCCGGCGGGTATCGGAATTGAGATGGGTCTTCCTTGCCTCGGTCGCCAGCCGATCAGCGGTGAGAAAACTGGTCACGGCAGGCCAGGCGCGACAGCTGAACCTAGATCGTAAAAGGAGGGTCCTGAACCGTCACCAAAACATCCATGACATTTTCCGGTCTTCATGAAGCCGGGCCCATCGTGCTCTGCGCGACAGGCCCTGAAACCTCCGTGACAGCCCTGTTGAAGGAGGCCCTGCCCCTGCTTGCCCACCAGCTGGGTCTCGACCCGTTGCCGGTCCTCGCTCCGGCCCAGGAGCCAAACCGCGGCCTGGCATCGCTGCGGCAGGGCGGTTCAGCCGCGGCACTCGCTCCCCTCTGGGTGGATCCGGGGATGACGCTCCAGAACGGCCAGTGCTGGGCCCAGGCCCTAAGCGCCTGGGCCCAGCCAACCGTGATCCTGATCGAATCCAGCCAGCTCGGCAGCGGATCGGCGGCCGCCAGCACGGCTCTGATGGCCCAGCTGGGAGTGCCCCTGCTGGGCCTGATCCAATGGGGTGGCCCCTGGCAGGCACCGCTTCGCCGTCTGGACGGGCTGCCCTGGCTCGGGGTGGCCGGGCCAGAGGATCAGGCGGAACCGGGTGATCTGCGCCTGGCCCTAGCGCTCAGGGCCGCACGGGTACTGGAGCCGGGGGCCAGAGGGAATCTCCAGCCGATGGACTCATCTGGCGCAGCGTTCCATGGCCAGGACCAGGCGGATCCAGGGGAATGGAGCTGAACTCGATCGCATCGCCCCGGCTCAGACTCGCCGCCAGCAGGCTGAGAACTTCGGTGTCGCTGAGATTGGTGGCCACCTGGCCTTTGAGCGATCCCACAAGGGAGGGAAGCTTTCCGAGCTGGGTGGGGTCCAGCATGCCCCGCAGCAGGCCACGCATGGCCTCCTGTTGATCGGCCTGGCGCCCCTGCGACGACGTCACAGGATTCCTGAAACGCACCAGCTGTTCCACCTGACGGCCCTGGAGACGCTGCAGGCCGGCCTGCAGATCGATCCTGAAATTCTGTGCCTTGTCGTGGTACTGCATCACCTGCGTGGGGCTGGCCTCGATGCCCCCCAGATCGTCCACCAGCTCTCTGAGCGCCGAACGACTCACCACCAGATAACGATCGGGCTGTGCCGCATCCAGCCCCACCAGCTCACGGGTGGCGTCGCTCAGCAGCGCCACCCCTCCCAGCCGATAGAGACGGCCCAGCGGCTGGGGCTTGCTCTGGCCCGGCACATTCACAGCCAGCTCGGTGGGCAGGGTGAGCACCTGAACCGGAGCACCGGGATTCACCCGCACCAGGAACAGGGCATCGGCATTGGCGGGGCCGCTGGGTGCGGCGTTGTTCACCGAATCACCGACGCGCTCCGCGTCAATCCCGATCACGAGAACGGTGACCGGACGCGTGGGGGGCTTGGCCAGGTCGGCGGGGCTGGTGAGCTGGCGCGACGACAGGTTCGGATCCGGCCGGGGCCAGATCAGGGCCAGGGTGCCGACACCCACAACAAGTCCCAACGTGGCCGAAAGGAGTCGCACAGTCGCCCGCCGCCGCCGGCTCTGCACGGTCTTGGGTGGGGGCGTGGAGCGGCGGGCCATCGAACGTCACTCTGGAGCAGCGCCCCCCCGTTCGCGAGGGTCGCAACCGATAGTTTGTGCACCATGGCGACCGGTCAACCCCACGAACGCTCCAGGCCCTTGAAAAAGGGCAGCGTCTATCCCGCCAAGGAGCTGTGCAGCCAATGCGGTCTCTGCGACACCCGCTGGGTGGCCTATGTGAAGAAGAGCTGCGCATTTCTCCACCAGCGCTTCGAGGCCATGGAGGCGGCGGCCCATGGCCGCAGTCGACATCTCGACGATGAGGACGAGCTCTACTTCGGCGTGCAGCGGCGCATGCTCACAGCCCGGCTGGGTCAACCGATCGAGGGCGCTCAGTGGACTGGAATCGTGAGTCGGATCGGGGTGCTCGCCCTCGAGACCGGCCTGGTGGACGCGGTGCTGTGCGTCGGCCAGAGCGAGGAGGACCGCTTCACACCGGTGCCGCGGTTGGCCCGCACCCCGGCAGAGGTGCTGAGTGCCCGGGTGAACAAACCCACCCTTTCCCCGAACCTGGAAGTGCTTGAACAGCTGCCGGGCAGCGGCATCCGGCGACTGCTGGCGATCGGGGTCGGCTGCCAGGTGCAGGCCCTGCGTGCCGTGGAGCACACCCTCCCCCTTGAGCAGCTCTATGTGCTCGGCCTGCCCTGCGTGGATAACGTGAGCCGTGAAGGCCTTCAGACCTTTCTGGAGAGCACGGTGAGCTCCCCGGAGACGGTGATCCATTACGAGTTCATGCAGGATTTCCGCATCCACTTCCGACACCGCGATGGCCGCCAGGAAACCGTTCCCTTTTTCGGGCTCGATACCCCCAGGCTGAAGGACGTGTTTGCCCCCAGTTGCCTGAGCTGCTTCGACTACACCAATGCCGGCGCCGATCTGGTGGTGGGATACATGGGGGCTGGCTTCGGTCGGCAGTGGATCACCGTGCGGAATGAGCGTGGTGAAGAGCTTCTGAAGCTGGTGGAAGGGGAACTCGAGGTGGGGCCTGTCACCAGTCAGGGAGATCGGAAAGCGGCGGTGCAACAGGGCATCGAGGCTTACGACAAGGCGGTGAGGCTGCCGCTCTGGCTGGCGAACCTGATCGGCTTCTTCGTGGAACGCTTCGGGCCGAAGGGTCTGGAATACGGCCGGTTCTCGATCGATTCCCACTTCACCCGCAATGCTCTGTGGGTGCGGCGTCACCATCCCGGTATGGAGGAGGCCCATATCCCCGCCTTTGCCCGAAGGATCATCAGCCGTTACCGGCTTCCCAGCGCTTGAACACACCTTCAGCCATGGGGGGCGAGCGCCGTTGCGGGGTGTTGCTCCATCCCACGGCGCTGCCGGGACCGGGCCCCTGTGGGACCTTCGGAACGGCGGCGGCGGACTGGATCCGGCTGCTGGGTCGCAGTGGCGTGGGGGTGTGGCAGCTCCTGCCTCTCGCCCCCACCGATGGAACCGGTTCCCCCTACAGCTCTCCCAGTGGTTCGGCCCTCAATCCGGCCCTGCTGGATGGGCCACTGTTGCGACAGGAGGGCATGATTGGCGCCCACCCCTCAGAGCTGGCGGGCGACGGGCTGGCCGCGGAACTGCTGCGCTGCTGGCCCCGGCAATCGCCGACCCATCGGCAGGCCTTCGCCCGCTGGTGCCGGGCCGAGGCCTTCTGGCTGCGCGATCACTGCCGCTTCATGGTGTTGCGCCGCCTCCACAACGGCGAGCCCTGGTGGCGCTGGCCAGCCGAGCTGGCGCGACGCGACCGTCGTGCCCTTCAGGGCCTGGATCAAGACCAGCGTGAGGCTCTCCGGCAGGAGGCGCTGCTGCAATGGCAGCTGCAACGCCAGTGGCAACGGCTGCGCCATCTGGCCCGCGAGCAGGGGGTGCAGATTCTCGGCGATGTGCCGTTCTACGTGGCCCATGACAGTGCCGACGTCTGGAGCCGCCCGGGGCTGTTCTCGCTGGGCCGTCCTGGAATTCTCACCCAGCAGAGCGGGGTACCGCCGGACTATTTCTCCGCCACCGGTCAGCTCTGGGGGACCCCTGTCTACCGCTGGCCCCAGCACCGGATCAGCGGATTCCGTTGGTGGTTGCAGCGGCTTGGCCGACAACTTGAGCTGGTGGACCGGTTGCGGCTGGATCACTTCCGGGCGCTCCAGGCCTTCTGGAGCGTTCCGGGAGATGCCGCCACCGCTGAACATGGCCGCTGGCGGCCTTCACCGGGCTGGAGCCTGCTGGCCCTGCTCTGGTTGCGCTGCAGCTGGCGAGGGGAACTGCTCGGTGCCGGCGGCCGTCTTGGCCGGCTGCCTCTGGTGGCGGAAGACCTCGGTGTGATCACTCCGGACGTCGAACGGCTGCGCGACGGTTTCGGCCTGCCTGGCATGAAGATCCTTCAGTTCGCCTTTGATGGCGATCCCGCCAATCCCTACCTGCCTGCGAACATCCGCGGACGGCACTGGGTGGTGTACACCGGCACCCATGACAACGCCACCACGATCGGCTGGTGGAACAGCCAGGACGATGGTGTGCGCGGACGGCTTCAGGAGGCGGTCGGCGCCCCGGTGACGGCTCCCGGCTGGCAGCTTCTCGAGCTGGCTCTGGCCAGTTCCGCCAATCTGGCGGTCGCTCCCCTCCAGGATCTTCTGGAACTTGGCGATGAGGCCCGCTTCAACACACCCGGCACCATCGAGGGCAACTGGTGCTGGCGTCTCGATCGACCGATTGATGCGCTGACCGGTGCCCTGGGCGGCTTCGGCGCCATGGCGGCCCGCTACGGACGCGGCCCGGCAACGGTGCCCACCCCATAGCGACCTGGGGGACTCCCCGGCAGGGGGGCCAGGGCCGAGCCGTTCCACTCCACCGCCGGGGCCGCGGCGTCGTGATCCGGGGCGGGAGCCGGAGGGGGGGGATCGAGCCGGAGCTGAAAACCTCCTTCCAGAGGAAGGACCAATTCACCCTGGGCCGACTGGAGATCGGTTCGACTGCCATGGGGACTGCTCAGCACCAGCCGGGTCGGCACCCGGAGTCGCAGCACCAGCACGCCATTGCGTTCAGGGCTGGATCGGCTGATCCCTGGGTCGGGTTGGCGACCCACAAGGCGCAGGGCTCGGGGGAGCACCGCCTGCTCGAGCGGGCGCAGCTCCGGCAGAACCCTGAGCAGCGCAGCTTCGGGCGGTGCCGGTTTGATCTGCTCGCTGGCTGGCAGTGGGGCGATCGGCTTCAGCGCCAGCAATCCTTCGGCCGCGCGGCGCTGTTGCTCGAGGTTGAGGGCATAGATCAGGGCGAGGCTGAGCAGGGCGTAGAGCACCGTGCCCTGCCAGCTGCGAAACACCTCAATCGATCCAGGCATGAACCAGCGCAGGGAAGAGCTCCGCTCCCGGCCGGCACCCGGCGCTTCAGCGGCAGGCATCAGCTCCTCGAGGCTGCCCGGTCTGAGTTCGAGCTGCTGTTCGATCAGCGGCAGCATCGTGCGCAGATAGGCCGGTTCCGGCAGTCGGTCTCGCCAGCCCCGTTCGAGAGCTTCCAGCACCGGGGTGCTGATCCGGGTGTTGAGCGCCAGCTGGCGCAGGCTGAGCCCCCGGGCCTCACGGTGTTCCCGCAGCTGACGACCCGCCAACAGCAGGGGATCCACCCTTGGCTCCAAGGGTGGCGATGGCACCTTCCTGCCCCGTCGCAGCCAGTGACGCAGCCGGGCTGGCATCGGATAACGGGTGGAGCTCAGGGGGGCTGAACAAGACCCTGCCATTCTCCCCGATCCAGGTATCGCCATTGCCCTTCCCTGAGCACACCGAGTCGGAGTGGTCCGATGGCCAGCCGCTGGAGATCGAGCACGGGGTATCCCAGGCTGGCGGCGGTGCGGCGGATCTGACGGTTGCGGCCCTCGCCCATCACCACCTTCAGCCAGGTGTCCCCGGACGACCTGTTCAGCACCTCAAGCCCCACGGGCTGGGTGGGTCGACCGTCCAGACGGATGCCCTGGCGCCACTGCTGCAGCACCTCGGCCGGAGGGACTCCCCGCACCAGCACGCGGTAGGTCTTGCGATGGCTGTAGCGAGGGTGGGTGAGCCGCAGGGTGAGCTCCCCCTGGTTGGAGAGCAGCAGGGCGCCCCGGCTTTCAAAATCCAGGCGGCCGACAGGGTGCAGACCCCAGCCCTGGCGGAGCTCCGGGGGTAGCAGATCGAGAACCGTGCGACGGCCCTGGGGATCACTGCAGCTGCACAGCACTCCGCGGGGTTTGTTGACGAGCAGCACCAGGGGCTCGGGAGTGGGCGCCAGCGGCCGGCCCTCCACCACGATCCGATCCCTGAGCGGGGAAGCCTTGTCACCCAGGGCCGCCGGCACTCCGTTCACCTGCACCAGCCCGGCACGAAGCAGCTCCTCGGCCCGTCGCCGGGAACAGAGTCCGGTAGCCGCGATCAGTTTCTGAAGGCGCTCAGGCCCGTCGGTCGGGACCATCGGGCAGAGAGCTGGAGATCCCCATGCTGAGGGGTGGAGGCCCAGAAAAAGGGTGGTATCTTTTCGAAACCAGAACGTTTCGTAATTACCTCCTCGCCATGCCTTCCCTGCCCGTGGCCGCCGCCGATGGCTCCCACCTCGGTGGAGGGGATCTCGTCCGCAGCTACCTGCGGGACATCGGCCGGGTGCCCCTGCTCTCCCACGAGCAGGAGATCACCCTTGGCCGCCAGGTTCAGGAGCTGATGGCGATCGAAGAGCTCGGCCAGGAGCTCACCCTCCGTTCCGGTGGCACCGAGCCCAGTCCGGAACAGCTGGCACAAGCCGCTGGCATCACCCCTCAGCAGCTCAAGCGCCGCCTCACCTCAGGCCGCCGCGCCAAGGAGCGCATGGTGGCCGCCAATCTCCGTCTGGTCGTGAGTGTCGCCAAGAAATACACCAAGCGGAACATGGAGCTCCTCGATCTGATCCAGGAGGGCACCATCGGCCTGGTGCGGGGTGTCGAGAAGTTCGATCCCACCCGCGGCTACAAGTTCTCCACCTACGCCTACTGGTGGATCCGCCAGGGCATCACCCGGGCGATTGCCGAAAAGAGCCGC
>JAYKGZ010000019.1:0-2884 GCA_035284925.1 Cyanobacteriota bacterium
GCCGCCATCCCATCAGCTGGCTCAGCCCCTCCACCACCGCCCGAATCCAGGGGTTGTCGCTGGAGCAGCTGGATGCGCTGGCAGAAACGCTGCTGGATTTCAGCGGTCCCGCGGACCTGGCTGCCTGGCTGCAGGCGAACTGATCAACCACGGCTAAGGGTTGCTACTGCCGAGCACACCGATCAAGGTGCGGCAATGAAGCGCGGATTTCCCCTCCCTGGGGAGCCCCTGGAACGTTCAGACCTGCGCAGCGTCGGCCAGTCCATGGGCGGCTGGACCACGGTCGAATACGCCCTGCGCCGCCCACCGGCTGCTGAACGGCATTTCTGGATCCCACCCATGTGAATGTGATCACGTAAGGCGCCCTGAGCCACTTCGCCCGCCGCCAGGGGCTCGACGGCAGCGCCGTGGACCCCTGGGGCCTCGATGCGTGAAGGCGTAGGCGGCCCCCCGATCGCCGATCGCTCCGGCCTGAACAACCCACTGAGCCCCACACCTGCCTTTAAATTGGCGGCGTAAACTCCATTTCGGCTGCGGAAATGGCGGTCGTCAGGCGATTTCTGCAGCCTCCCCAGGCGGGCTTCTTTCTGTTCGGGCCGCGCGGCACCGGCAAATCCACCTGGTTGGCACAGCAATTTCCCCAGGCCCTGCGCCTGGATCTCCTGGCTCCGGAGGTGCTGCGCGCCTACCAGGCCAGGCCGGAACGCCTGCGTGAGCGCATCGCGGCTGAGCCCGGCGCCCACATCGTCGTGATCGACGAGATTCAGAAGGCTCCCCAGCTTCTGGATGTGGTGCATGCCCTGCTGGAGGAGCGCCCCGGCCTGCGTTTCGTGCTCACCGGCTCCAGTGCCCGCAAGCTGCGCCATGGCGCCGCCAATCTGCTGGGCGGCCGGCTGGTGGCGGCGGCGATGCCGCCGTTCATGGCTGCCGAACTGGGAGTCGACTTTGACGTCACGCGGGCGCTGGAGATCGGCCTGATTCCCTTGATCTGGCAATCCGCCGATCCCCAGGCCAGCCTGGCGGCCTACGCCTCGCTCTATCTGCAGGAAGAAGTGCAGGCCGAAGCCCTGGTGCGGCAGATCGGAGATTTCAGCCGCTTTCTGGAAGTGATCAGCTTCTCGCAGGCCAGCCAGCTCAACCTGGCCGCCCTTGCCCGTGAAGCCGAGATCCCCCGCAAGCGTGCCGAGAGCTATCTCTCCATCCTCGAAGATCTACTGCTCAGTTTTCATTTGCCGGTGTTTCAGCGGCGTGCCCAGCGGCAGCTGGTGCAGCATCCGAAGTTCTTTTTCTTCGATGTGGGTGTCTTCCGCGCCCTGCGACCCCGCGGCCCCCTTGATGCGCCCCAGGAGATTGAGGGGCTGGCTCTGGAAACCCTGGTGGCGCAGCACCTGCGCGCCTTCGTGCAGTTGAGGCGCCAGGGAGACACCCTCAGCTTCTGGCGCACCCGGGCCGGGCTGGAGGTGGATTTCGTGGTCTACGGACCGGATCTGTTCTGGGCGATTGAGGTGAAGCGCAGTGCTCGAATCGACAAGCGTGATCTGGCCGGTCTCAGGGCCTTCGGTGTTGATTACCCGCAGGCGCAGCTCCTGCTGCTCTCGCTCGCTCCCGAGCCCCTGCTGATCGATGGCATCCGCTGCGAACCGCTGGAACCCTGGCTCAGGCAATTGCGGCCCTGATGCCAGCTTCAACACCAGCGCACCACGCCGGCGTCCCCTGCAGTGGTTCCTGCTGCTGGTGGCGGTGCTGAACGAGGCGCTGGGCCTGGATTTCAAGCGCTGGCCGTCTGATGCCACCTTTCTCTACCTGTTCAATAAGGCCCACCTTCAGGAGTTCGGCCAGGTGCTGAAGTCCTGGATGGTCAGTCAGCCAGAACCCAGGCGGTGCCGACGGTGTAAACCAACTGGTGTGTGATGGCAAAATCCTATGGGGCTCTGCGGTGGAGATTGAGGATGGCAGTCACCGGTTTGTCGCCCTGGCTCAGACGACCTACGACATCGCCGAATCCAGTGAATGGGCCGCCCTCAAAGAGCTGCTGAGCACCCTGGAGCTGGAAGGCGTAGGAGAAGCGCCACATCCCTTTCGTGGCAACGGATCACGAGAAACGCCATGGCCGTGACACCCTCTGGGAGCTAGCAGCCAAGGAGGCGCCGGAGCACATCAAGGCGAACTGGCCTGGCTGCAGCTGGATTGTCGAGATGGTCACCACCCAGGGCCTATTAGAAGTCTGTCCCAGTAGTACTGGCTTGGGCACCGCGTCTACGGTGCTGTGCGCGGGAACCGCTCCTGACCCTTGGCCTCCCTGCCCGCCACCACGCCTGTTGCCGCAAGCGATCTGATCAGCTTCCTCAAGGCGCTGCCCGATTGCCGGATGCGCCGCGGGATCCGCTTTCCCCAGTGGTGGATGCTGCTGGTGGCGATCCTCTCGATCCTGAGCGGTCAGGGTTCGCTGGTGGGGATGGAGCGCTTTGCCAAGCGCCACCGCCAGACGCTCAACGAGCTGCTGGGAACCGATTTCGGCAAGTCGCCATCGGACTCGACGTTCCGGCTGCTGCTGGCCCAGCTGGACGTGCCGGCCTTTGAAACCCTTCTGCGCGACTGGATGGCGGCCCAGCCTGGCGTGGCCGAGGAGATTGACACGCTTGTCTGCGATGGCAAGACCCTGCGAGGCTCCATCGCTGAGAACGACTCCGGCGCAGCGCGCTTCATCGCTCAGGTCAGCCTCTACTCCCAGACGCTGGGCGTGGCGATTGCCCAGAGCACCTACGCCACCGATGCCAGTGGCGAGATCCAGGCCCTGCGCCAGCTGCTGGAAGCAGTCGAGCTCGAGGGTGTGCTGGTGCAGGCCGATGCGCTGCATGCGAACCGCCCTTTTTCCTCTACCTCG
>JAYKGZ010000020.1:0-16737 GCA_035284925.1 Cyanobacteriota bacterium
TTCGGCGTACGCCTGGCGGCCAACCGCAGCACCCTCAACGATCCCCGCAACCCCACCTCCGGCAATTTCCTCAGCCTCGGCACCGAACAGTTCATCACGGTGGGAGCCAATTCCCCCACGTTCAACCGTCTGCGTGGCAGCTACACCCATTACATCCCGGTGAACTGGCTCAAGCTCTACAAGGGTTGCCGCCCCAAGCCGGGAGAAGCCCCGGATTGCAAACAGGCCCTGGCCTTCCAGGTGTCCGCCGGCTCCAACATCGGCACCATTCCCCCTTATGAAGCCTTCTGTCTGGGTGGTGCCAACTCCGTACGCGGTTATTACGACTGCGATCTCGGTGCCGGTTCCTCCTTCGGTGAAGCAACAATTGAATACCGCTTCCCGATCTTCAAGATCATCAGCGGTGAGCTCTTCCTCGATGGCGGCACCGCCTTCGGGTCCCAGGCCAGCGTGCCCGGAAATCCTTCAGGACTGCTCGGCAAGCCCGGCAGCGGCTTTTCGATCGGCACCGGTCTGATCATCACCACCCCGGTCGGCCCGTTGCGTCTGGAGATTGCCAGTCAGGATCTCACCGGCAACTGGCGCTTCAACCTCGGTGTGGGCTGGAAGTTCTGAATGCCGAACCCCGATGGCGGCTGGCCCGCTGACTACACCCAGGCCTGGACCCTCGCCAGCGAAGTGGCGTGCACGGGCGTGGGGCTCCACAGTGGCGAAACAGCCACGGTTCGCCTGCAGGGATCTGAGCGGCCGGGCTACTGGGTGGGAAGACTGGACATCCCGGAGCAACCCCTTCAGCGGCTCGATCCCTCCCTGGTGAGCGACACCCGGCTGTGCACCGCTCTGCGCCTGCAGCAGGGTCGGCTGGCCACCGTGGAGCATCTGCTTTCGGCCCTGGCCGGCACCGGTATCAGCCAGGCGGAGATTCTGGTGGATGGGGAAGAGATTCCCCTGCTGGATGGCTCCGCCCTGCCGTGGGTGGAGGCCATCGCCGCAGCAGGCCTTCAGGGTGTGGCTGGCCAGCCCAGGGGGCTGGCCGTTGAGCAGGCGATCGTGCTGCAGCAGGGCGCAAGCTTCATCACCGCGATGCCCGCTGATGGGCTGATTCTTGGAGCCGCCATTGAATTCCCCCAGGCGGCGATCGGCCGCCAGCTGTTCACGATCGAACTCACCCCCGAGCGCTACATCAGCGACCTTGCCCCGGCGCGCACCTTCGGCTTTCGCGATCAGGTGGAGCAGCTGCGGAGCGCGGGGCTGATCCGGGGCGGCGCCCTGGAGAATGCCCTTGTCTGTGATGGCGCGGAATGGCTGAATCCACCGCTGCGGTTCGTGGACGAACCGGTGCGCCATAAGCTGCTGGACCTGCTGGGCGATCTCGCCCTGGCGGGTCTGCCCCGCGCCCAGGTGTTCGCGTTCCGCGGATCCCACGGCCTTCACACGAAGCTGGCGGCCTCGCTGGTCGACCGGCCTTCATCACACCCAGCGACCACTCCGCAGCCTTGACCATCAGCTCCCCCCCGACTGGGATCACCAGTCAGCAGATTGAGGGCCTGCTCCCCCATCGCTATCCCTTCGCCCTGGTGGATCGGGTGATCGAGTACGTGCCCGGCCAACGGGCCGTGGCCATTAAGAACGTCACCCTCAATGAGCCCCAGTTTCAGGGTCACTTCCCAGGTCGCCCCCTGATGCCTGGCGTGCTGATCGTGGAGGCGATGGCCCAGGTGGGAGGTCTGATCGTCACCCAGATTCCCGACCTGCCCAAGGGGTTGTTCGTGTTCGCCGGTATCGATGGCGTGCGATTCCGCCGTCCCGTTGTGCCTGGTGATCAGCTCCTGATCAGCTGCGAGCTGCTCAGTCTCAAGCGCCAGCGCTTCGGCAAGATGCGGGGTGAGGCCACGGTCGACGGTGAGCTTGCCTGCTCCGGCGAGCTGATGTTCTCGCTGGTCGACTGATCACCATGCATCCAGTCCAGGCCCCTGCCGCACGGATGACCATGGGAATTCATCCCACCGCTGTTGTTGATCCAGCCGCCCGGATCGGCGAGGGTGTCGTCATCGGCCCCTATGCCGTGATCGGGCCGGAGGTGGAGCTCGGAGCCGATTGCCAGATCGGCGCCCATGTGGTGATCGATGGCCGGGTGCGGATGGGTCGGGCCAACAGGGTGTTCCCCGGGGCCTGTATCGGACTGGAGCCCCAGGATTTCAAGTATGGGGGAGACCCCACGGAAGTGGTGATTGGTGACAACAACATCATCCGCGAGTATGTGACGATCCACCGGGCCAGCGGCCGTGAGCAGCGCACGGAACTTGGCAACGAAAATATGTTGATGGCTTACAGCCACATCGGTCATAACTGTCAGTTCGGCAACAAGATCATCGTCACGAACGCGGTGGCGGTGGCTGGCCACGTGGTAGTGGGCGACCGTGCCGTCATCGGTGGCGTGCTGGGCATTCACCAGTTCGTGCACATCGGCTCGATGGCGATGGTGGGAGGAATGAGCCGCATCGACCGGGATGTACCCCCGTTCATGATGGTGGAGGGCCATCCAGGCCGGTTGCGGGGCCTCAACAAGATTGGGATTCGCCGCAGCGGACTGGCCGACCTTCAGGACGGCGCCCAGGTGCAACAACTGCAGGACCTCTGGTATCTGCTGTACCGCAGTGATCGGGTGCTCTCCGATGCCCTGAAGATGGCCCGGGCGCTGGATCTTCTCGAAGCCGGCGAGCAGCTGGTGAGTTTCCTGGAGTCGTCCATCGGCCCCGGACGCCGCGGCCCCCTGCCGCCGCAGCGCTGAACCATGGCAGGCACGCTGAGGCTTCTGATCAGCACCGGCGAAGTGTCGGGCGACCTTCAGGGCAGCCTGTTGATCCAGGCTCTGTTCGCCGAGGCGAGCCGGCGTGGTGTGGCGCTCCAGATCCATGCCCTGGGGGGGGAGCGCATGGGCAGGGCCGGGGCCGAACTGATCGCCGACACGGCCTCGATCGGCTCGATTGGGGTGTTTGAGGCCCTGCCGTTACTCCTTCCCACCCTGAAGGTTCAGAGACAACTGCGCCGCTGGCTGGTTGATCACGAACCGGATGGTGTGGTGCTGATCGATTACATGGGGGCCAACATGACCCTGGGGCTGATGCTGAAACGCCAGCATCCGCAGATTCCGATCGCTTACTACATCGCCCCCCAGGAATGGGCTTACAGGCTCGACGACGGATTCACGACCAAACTGGTGGGATTCGCCGACAGGATTCTGGCGATCTTTCCGCTGGAGGCCCGCTTCTACAGCGAACGGGGAGGAACCGTCACCTGGGTGGGGCATCCTCTGATCGATGCCATGAACGATCTCCCTGATCGTGCTCAGGCCCGCCGGCGGCTCGGCATCGCGGATGGAGATCCGGTGCTGCTGCTCCTGCCGGCCTCCCGCCGGCAGGAGCTCCGCTATCTGTTGCCCGCTCTTGTGGCAGCCACCGCCGAGCTGCAGCGACGCCATCCCCGGCTCCAGGTGCTGGTTCCCGCAGGTCTTCCAGGATTCGAGCCCATCCTCGAGCGGGAACTGGCCAAGGCTGGGGTCTGTGGCCGGGTGATCCCAGCGTCGGAGACGGATCTCCTCAAACCCGATCTGTTCGCAGCCGCCGATCTGGCTCTCACCAAGAGCGGCACCGCCAATCTCGAACTGGCCCTGGCCGACGTACCCCAGGTGGTGGTGTATCGGGTTAGCCGCCTCACCTATGCCCTGGCCAGGATCATCATCCGCTTCAATGTGCCCCACATTTCCCCGGTGAACCTCGTGCTGGAGGAGCGCCTGGTGCCGGAACTGCTTCAGGATCAGCTCAGTTGTGAAGCGATCGTGGCGGCTGCCGAGCCCCTGCTGCTGGCCGATGGCTCCGAACGCTCCAGGGTGCTGGAGGGCTACGGGCGATTGCGCAGGGAACTGGGCGAGCCTGGCGTCACGGGCCGGGCTGCCGCCGCCATCCTGGATCTGGTCTTACCGTCCGCCGCCTGAGATGCGCCGCTGGCTCGCTCCACTGCTCGCCCTGTGCCTGCTCCTGCCCTCGCTGGTGTTTCCCCAGCGCTTGATGGCCGCTCCCATCCAGGAAGCCGTGTTTGCCGGGGGTTGCTTCTGGTGCCTGGAGCACGACCTGGAGGACCTGCCAGGAGTGATCTCGGTGGAGAGCGGCTACAGCGGCGGAACCGTGGCCAATCCCAGCTACCGCCAGGTATCGGCGGGAGGAACGGGGCACCAGGAGAGTGTGCTGGTGCGTTTCGACCCCGACCGCCTCAGCTACAGCCGGCTTCTGGAGGCCTATTGGCGCAACGTGGATCCCCTCGACCGCGGTGGACAGTTCTGCGACCGAGGCGATTCGTACCGGGCCGTGATCTTCACCCGGGGAGCGGCGCAGGCGGCCCAGGCCAGGGCCAGTGCCGACGCCAAAGCACGCCAACTGAAGGTTTCCCGCTCTTCCCTGGCGGTTCAGATCAAGCCGCTGCAACGGTTCTGGGCCGCCGAGGGCTACCACCAGAACTACGCCCAACGCAACAAGGTGCGCTACAGCTATTACCGCTGGGCCTGCGGCCGGGACCAGCGGCTGCGGCAGGTCTGGGGTGCAAGTCAGTCGGATCCCCCCCTGGACCCTGCAGGATTTCCTGCCTAGCCTGAGTGGTGGTTCTGCCTGCGGTCTGTATGTATCTGCTGACCATCCGTGACGGTCTGCAGACCCGCCACATCGGTCCCTATGCCAGCCCCAAGCAGGCGGCCGATGATCTGGACAGGCTGATGGCGCTCTGCCGGGATCGCGCGCGCTGGCAGATCCACGCGCTCGAAACCCCTCCAGGCAAGCAACAGGTGGCCTGAGCGTTCCGCCACTCAGCGGCGACCTGGGTAGCCGCGCAGCAGTCCGCTTTCGATCATCAATCCCACCCCGGCGGTGATCAGCACCAGGCCGAGGGTTCCGTACCAGAACCAGGGCCCTGGAGCCTTCAGAAAGTTGAACGCCAGCACGGTTCCTCCGGCTCCTGCAACCTGGGCGCTGGCGGCCAGCTGGTCGAGGCCGCGACGGATCACGGCCTCGCCAAAGAAGCAGAGACCCGCCGGAAGCAGAAGCACCCCCAACTGGGCCTTCACATACCAGCGGATTTTCTGAACGGCCATGGGCTCTGGCGCTCACGCAGCGCCAACCTAAGCGGGAGGGTCGGATGGGGCCCCATCGCACACCCATCTCACCAGGGTGCGGACGCCGAAGCCCGTCGCTCCGGCGGGATCCGCCCCACGACCCTTCTCGGTCCACACCGTTCCCGCGATGTCGAGATGGGCCCATGGCAGACCCTCCTTCACGAAATCCTGAAGGAACAGAGCCGCTGTGATCGATCCGCCCGGGCGCGGGCCGGTGTTCTTCATGTCGGCCACGGGGCTCTTGAGGCCCTGTTTGTAGGAGCTGCGCAGCGGCATTCTCCAGAGGTCCTCGCCTCCGGCCAGGCTGGCCTTGAGCAGGGCCTCGGCCAGGCCATCACTGCTCGACCACAGGCCCGCGATCTCCTCCCCGAGGGCGATCACGCAGGCCCCGGTGAGGGTGGCCAGATCCACGATCGAATCCGGCTCCAGCTGACAGGCGTAGGCGAGGGCATCGGCCAGGGTGAGCCGGCCCTCAGCATCGGTGTTGTTGATCTCGATCGTCTTGCCATTGGAGGCCGTGAGGATGTCGCCAGGATGCACGGCGCCACCACTGATCATGTTTTCGCAGGCGGCCACGATCACGTGAACCTCCACGTCCTCAGGTTTCAGGGCGCCGATGGCCCGCGCTGCCCCCAGCACCGCCGCGCTGCCGCCCATGTCGTACTTCATCATCTCGATCTGGGAGCCAGCGGTCTTGAGGTTGTAGCCGCCTGAGTCGAAGGTGAGGCCCTTGCCCACCAGAGCCACACGGCGCCGGCTGCCGCCCGCTGGCCGGTAGGTGAGATGGATGAATTTCGGCGGCAGCTCGGAACCCTGCGCCACCCCGAGGTAGGCCCCCATCCCGAGTCGTTCGCAATCAGCCCGCTCCAGCACCTTCAGCTCCAGGCCATGATCCCTGGCGATGGCGGCAGCGGTGTCCGCCAGATGCTGGGGTGTGGCCACGTTGGGGGGTGCAGCCACCAGCTGGCGGGCGAGTTCCACCCCTGCGCAGATCGCATCCACCTGCTCAAGGGCCGCCCCTGCTTCCTCGGGCACCCCGATCAGGCTGAGCTGGTTGAGTCGAGGCTTTGCCGCCTCCGGCTTGCTCTTGAAACGCTCATCGCAGTAGGTGGCCAACCTCACCGATTCGGCCATGGCACGGCCGACCTGACCGGGATCGAACCCCTCGAGGGGAAGGGCGAGCACCAGGCCGGTGCAGCCGGCTGCTTCCGCGGCCCTGGCGGCGGCAGCGGCAGCCGAGCGCAACCCCGCTTCCTGGAGATCGGCCGGCTTGCCGAGACCTACCAGGATCAGGGCGGCCGGTTCCGCCCCGAGAAGCTCCAGGGTTGCGCAATCCCCGGGCCTGGCCTTGAACGACCGCTGGTGGAGCCGCTCAGCCAGCCCCGGGCCGAACCGCTCGGTGAGAACCTCAAGCGACGCCTGGGACGCCAGCCCTTCGCCGCTGCCGAACAAGCCCACGGCCAGCGCCTGCTCCCCGAGGTTGTCGAGGCAGGCCTCCAGGGAGGCGGGGGTGCATCGAACCTGCATGTGGTGGACTGGAGAGGATTGATCGTACCCAGAGCCTTCAGGGCGGCTCGGGGTCTGCGGTGAAGGGGGTGGCCCAGCGCTCGCGCGTTTCCTTGTTGAACGGAGGTTGCCAACGGCGGATCAGAGCCTGCTCAAGGGCCCGACGCGGCCGGACCGCTGTGGGCACATCCAGCCAGAAGCGAATGGTTGGCCGGCCTTCCAGGCCGGCCTTGGCGAGCGCTTCGCCATAGGAGGCCAGGTAGCGCTTGCAGTCGTGCTCCCCCTTCCAGCGCCGGTCGGCCCGACCGGTTTCGCCGACATAGAGCAGCAGCGGCTGCGATTGGGCAGGCAAGCGATCGATCACGAAATACACAGCGGCTCCCTGCTGCCGCGAAACAGACCAGCGCCAGAAGCTGAGCGGCTGGGGTTGGAGGCTCAGGGGATTGAACCGGGCTGCCAGGGCTTCGGGGCTGTCCTCAGGGGAGCAGAACAGGCTGGTCTGCCCCTGGTCATCCGGCTCTTCCCTGAACAGCGGACCCTGAAAGGCAGCCAGCCGCTCCTGCCAGCTGAGCAGCAATCGGGCCGACAGGGCCAGCTCGGGGGCAGGGCTGCCGTGGGCAGGGACCACCGGATCGGCAGAGAAGAGATCGCCCTGGCGTGCCATCAATCGCCGGAACGGCCCGGCAGCACGGGCCCGATCGGCCCACTGCCGAACCGCACCTTGCCGATCCAGGCCTCCACCAGCTCCGGCGGGAACTGCAGCCGCTCCTGAAGGTCCGCGAGGTCGCGGAAGGGAGCGCGGGCCCGTTCCCGCAATAGCCGCTGGCAGCGGTCGGGCGACAGTCCGAGGGCCTGGAGGTCTGAAGCGCGGGCCCGATTGAGATCCAGGCGTGGCTGGGCCGGAGCCGCCGGGGGCTCGCCATACCAGCGGAACTCCAGTAGCGGCAGCCAGTCCGCCACAACCTCGGCTGGCAGTTCCAGCAACCGCTGCAGATCGTCGGCACCACTGAGCTGGATGCCCCCGGCTTGGAGCCGCAGCAGCAGATCGGCATGGTGGGGCAGCAGACCCGGCAGGCGCTGCCAATCGGCCTGGGTGGCACGGTTCACATCCAGGCGCCAGCCCAGGGCCGCGGCCTGGCGCACTTCGGTGGCCGTGCGCAGCTTCAGGCCGGGGTTCTGCCGAAGCTTCAGGGCCAGCAGCTCCATCTCAACGGCTTCAGGATCCACCAACGGCTCAGGGAGAGACGGAGTCGACGGGGGAGGTGGTGGAGCGATCTGGCCGGTGGCCTGCAGCACCAGCCGGGCTAACGGATCCAGCCAGTGCTGCTGGGCCATGGTGTGGGAAGACCTCGCCGTGCAGGGAAAGTAGCGGGGATGCGTGGATCCGCACTCGCGAGACGAGTCGACCCTCCCCAGAATCATTCAATCTTTTCCACGCCGCCGAGTCCATGGCGTTCTTTGAATCCGAAATCGTTCAGGACGAGGCCAGGCGGCTGTTCCTCGACTACCAGCAGCTGATGCAGCTTGGCAGTGAATACGGCAAGTTTGATCGGGAGGGCAAGAAGCTCTACATCGAACGCATGGAAGACATGATGGATCGCTATCGCGTGTTCATGAAACGCTTCGAGCTTTCGGAGGATTTCCAGGCGAAACTCACGGTGGAGCAACTCCGAACCCAGCTGGGCCAGTTCGGGCTCACCCCCGAAATGATGTTTGAACAGATGCAGCAGACCCTGGGGCGGATGAAGAACGAGCTGGAGAAAGCCGGCTGACGCCAGGCACCCACCTCTCAGGGCGCCCAGCGTTGAGAACCAAGAAATGTGAGCTCAACGAAGTCGCTGGCTTGATGATCACCGGGACCCAGCTTCAGCCGGAAGCCCCCCAGATCGAGATAATCGATGCTTTCCAGCGCAGCCACAAGAGCCTGCCGGCTCGGATTGGGACCGGCTCTCTGCAGGGCTTCGCTGAGCAGGCGTGCCGCCAGGAAGCCCTCCAGGCTGGTGAATCCATAGCGGGCGCTGCTCTGCTGACGGCGCATCAGCCTCTGGTAGTCGGCCACCACCGGCACCCGCGGATCCCATGGAAACGGCACCACCTGGCTGACACCGATGCCGCTGGCGCTGCCGCCAGTCAGGGCATCCTGCAGGCCTCCGGTGCCCACGAATGAAACGTTCATCAGCTGAGCTCTACTTCCGAGCCGATGAAGACTGCGGCTGAAGGCCGCCGAGCTCGGGTAGGCGGTGATGATCACCACGGCATTCGGATCGGCATCGTGCAGCTGCCGCGCGGCCCCATCGGTCGCCGTGGAATTGCGTTGCACGCCCGCCTCGGCCACCGGCTGCAGGCCGTGGCGACTCAGGGCGACCCTGGTGGCCTGCAGGCCGTCATCCCCGAAGGCATCCTGCTGGTGCAGCACGGCGATGCGCCGCCGGCCGGAGCGCACCAGGTAATCGACGATCCGATCGATCTCGGCCTGATAGCTCGCCCGCAGGTTGAACACCATCGGCCGCTGCGGCTCACGCAACAGCCGTGCGCCGGTGAGCGGTGCCACCAGCGGGATGTGAGCCTGCTCCAACAGTGGCAGGATCGCCTTCACCGTGGGGGTGCCCACGTAGCCAAACAACACGAAGGTTCGATCGGCTCCGATCAGGCGGCGGGTGTTGCGCACAGTGAGAGCCGGTTCGTAGCGGTCGTCGAGGCTCACCAGCCGCAGCCGGCGCCCATGGATGCCACCCCGCCGGTTCACGTCGTCGAACCAGGCCAGAGCGCCGTCCCGGTAGTCGCGACCCAGCTGCGCCGAGGGCCCGCTGAGGGGCGCCGACTGACCAAGCACCAGCACGGAGGGGGTGGAGGGGGCAGCATCGTTCGGGGTGGCCACCACCAACGGCGCCGTGCCTGGAGCCGGTGCGCCCAACCTCGGCTGGCAGCCCACCAGTGCGGCGGCCAGCAGCAGGTGCTTCAGCCGAGACAGGGCCCTTAAGGTCGAACCGAGTTCTGGCAACAGGCCGGTGCGGACGCAGAAGCGCTGGAACCTCGTGGCCATCGCCTCAGTGGTGCTGGCAGCGATTCTGGCGCTGATCGCCATCGGGCGAATCGATGTGAACCAGGTGGACAGCCGCGATGGCCTGCGCCTGTCCTCCTCCGCCCGGGCGCTGATCAGCGATCCGCGTCAGCTGCCGGCCAGCGGCTGGAGCACCCTGCGCGGCGATGTGCTCAGCGATGCCGAGGCGCGGGTGGATCAGCAGGAGCTGGAGGCGGCCAGTCATCGCGTTCAGGTGGGCATCTATGCCAACACCACCTCCGAACTGGAGCTGAGCGTGCCCAGCTATGCCTCCAGCGGCTATGTCTGGCTGCGCTGGGATGAGCCGCTGCAGCGGTATCTGCTGGCCAGCGATGCCACGATCGACCAGCGCTTCCGCCTGTTGAACACCCTGATCACCGATGCGCCACCACAGCTTGAACCGGTGGGAGCGACACCGGAACGCCTCGCCGATGGCAGCTATTACCAGTTGTTCAGTTACCGCGGTCGCTACTACCTCGATCACGCCAGCTTCCGCCACTACCCCTTTATGAGCGTCAGCCTGCCTCTGGCGCTGGAGGTGGATGATGTCGACGGCAGACTCTCCTACCGGCAGCTGCGCCTGGAACCCGACATCCGCAACAGCGGCATGGGGCTTTATGCACGGATCATCGGCTGGTTGAACCAGGGCTGGTCGATCGCCGAGTACCGCCATCACTACGCCAGCAACTTCGGCCTGGGCGGGGCGGAAAGCGACTACAGCCTGCTTCTGTTCGAGATCTCCTTCGGCACCTCCTCCTGGGCGGCCTTCTGGCGCCTGCTGCTGCCGCTGGCGGTGTTGATGGCGATGGTGCTGCTGGTGTTCAAGTTGCGACCCGATGAGCAGGATGCCCGCGCCAGCATCCCGGTCACGGTGCTGCTCACCCTGGTGTTCCTGCAGCAGACCTACCGCGACGATCTGCCCGACCTTCCCTTTCTCACCTTCCTCGATCAGGTGTACGTGGTGGCCTATGTGGTCACCCTGGTGGCGTTCGTGCTGGTGCTCTGGATCGGGCGCCGCTACGCCGACATGGAGGCCCTCGAGGATGGCGTTGCCCGCGAGAGCCTTCAGAAACGGCTGGAGCGGCTCGACAACAGCTGGCCGCTGCTGGTGGTGCTGTTCGGAGGCCTGGCGATCGCCTCCTGTTGGATGCTGCTTCCGCCGGGCACCTGAACGCCAAGGGGGCTGGCCGGTATCAGCGCTGCGTACGATCCGCCTTGCCGCCATCGCCCACAGGCCGATCATGGCTGAGCAGCCCGGCTCTTCATCCTTCCGCAGCGACCTGCCGACCTGGCTGAACCGTGGCGTGGCGGACCTGTTCCCGGCCGGCAGTGGAAAACCCGATCCTGAGCAGCAGCTGGCGGCACGGCTGGCCGAAGCAGAGCGGCAGGGTCGCCCCCTGCGGGTGAAGCTGGGCATCGACCCCACCGGCAGCGACATCCACCTGGGGCATTCCATCCTGTTCCGAAAACTGCGGGCCTTTCAGGACGCCGGCCATACCGCGGTGCTGATCATCGGCGACTTCACGGCCCAGATCGGCGATCCCACCGGCAAGAGCGCCACCCGCGTACAGCTCAGTGCCGCCGAGGTGGAGACGAACGCCGAAACCTATCTGGTGCAACTGGGACTGGGGCAGCCAGCGGAGCAGGCCCTGCTCGATTTCACCACCCCCGGCCGGCTGGAGGTGCGCCGCAACAGCGAATGGCTGGCGGGCCTCGACCTGCCGGCGGTGATCGAGCTGCTCGGCACCTGCACGGTGGGTCAGATGCTGGCCAAGGAGGACTTCGCCAACCGCTACGGCTCCGGCACGCCGATCTCCCTGCACGAATTCCTCTACCCGCTGCTGCAGGGCTACGACTCGGTTCGGGTGGAAGCCGATCTGGAACTGGGTGGCACGGATCAGAAGTTCAATGTGGCCATGGGCCGCGATCTGCAGCGTCATTTCGGCCAACGCCTGCAGTTCGGCATGTTGCTGCCGATCCTGCCCGGCCTCGACGGGGCGCAGAAGATGAGCAAGAGCCTGGGCAACACCGTGGGGCTGGGCGAGGACCCGCTCTCGATGTACTCGAAGCTTGAAAAGGTGCCCGATGCGGTGGTGGAGGACTACCTCACCCTGCTCACGGACCTTGATCTGGAGAGCCTGCCGGCGAACCCGCGGGAACGCCAGAAGGCCATGGCCCTGGAGATCACCCGCCAACGGCACGGCGAGGCGGCTGCGACCCAGGCCCAGCTGGATGCGGCCCTTCTGGTGGCGGGAGCCGGAGGCCGTGGAGCCGCTGATGCGGACGTGCCGGAGGCCTCGCTGGCGGCGGTGACCTTCCCGGCCCGGGCTTTTTACCTTCTCAGCGCCCTGGGCCTCTGCGCCAGCAGCAGTGAAGCGCGGCGCCAGATCCAGGGTGGTGCCGTGCGCCTGGATGGTGAGAAGCTCAGCGATCCTAATCAGGACTTCACCGATGCCCTGGCGCTGGAGGGGAAAGTGTTGCAGCTTGGCCGAAAGACCTTCCGGCGACTGGTGGTGGGTTGAGGAAGGACCATGAACGTGCTCGAGCGTGCCGAATGCCTGCTGGATGCGGGCAGCTCCGGCAACATGAACTTCACGGTGATTGCCACCTACGGCGGTCGACTCGAAGCCATCGAGCTGCAAAGGAGCCTCATCGCCCTGCAGGCCGAGCATCTGTTGCTGCGAAGCACGCTTGTGTGGGAGGGGAATCACTGCCACTTCGCCCCCTGCGCAGCACCGGTTCCGGTGACACTGCAGCCCTGGCCCGATCACCTGGACCCGGAGACAGCCGGCCAGGCCTGGAAGCCGGCCACGATGGCGGCGCTGCGGCAGCGGTTCAGCGGTGGCGGGGAGCCGCTGTGGCGGGTCACCTGGTTGAAGGGAACGGAGGGTGGGGAGTTGCTGCTCACCTTCCATCACGCCATCGCCGATGGCCTTTCCGCCATGGCCCTGGTGCAGCGGCTGTTCAGCCTGCTCGCGGCTGAGGCGGCCGGTGAGATCCCCGATCCCCAGCCCAACTGGGATGGCTTCACCCCGGATCTGACGCGCAGCTTCGCCAGACCGCGCCCTGCGGCCGAAGCGGTAAGCGAGCTGCCCGATCGGCAGGATGTGGGGTTGAGCACCAGCTACGGGCTCGAGCAGCTCAGCACCTCCGGCAGCAGGGCCCTGCTGGCCTGGACCCGGCAGCATGGCCTGCGCCTGAACGCCACGCTCCATGCCGCCTTCCTGCAGGCCTTGGTGGCCTCGGCCGTGCTGCCGGCGCAGACGATCGCCACCACCGTGGTGAACCTGCGTCAGTTGGCGGCACCGGCCCTCCCCTGGGAGCTGATGCGCCTGCTGCGGGTGTGTGTGGACACGCCGATCACGGTGGATCCGGAAGCCCCCCTGGAGCGGCTGGCCGCCAAGCTGCATGGGGAGCTGCAGCGACAGCTGCAGGAGGGGGTTCCCCTCCAGGCCCTCGATGCGATCGCCGCTGCTCTCGACGACGGCCCGTCGCCGCAGCAGCTCTGGCGGCGCTGCCGGCGCCAGGGTGGCCTGATCACCAACCTGGGGCGTGTACCGGTGGCGGCTCACCACGGTGCCCTCTCGCTGCAGCGGCTGTTCTTCGTGGCCAATGTGGAACCGGTCGTGATGCCCGACCACCCCCTGGTGGTGCTGGGAGCCCTGAGTTTCAACGACCAACTCAGCCTCACCAGCTTCCAGATCGAGCAGCAGCTCGACGACCACGGCGCCGCGGCGGTCCTGGCCGACATGAAGCAGCGGCTGATGGCGGTGGTCTGAACGGCTGACCTGGCTCCAGACCACCCCTAGCCTCAACCCTGCCATCCCGCCAGCGCCGCGTGCCGCCCTCTCCCGCCGATCGGATCATCGTGGCCCTCGACGGCATGGCGCCCGGGCAGGCCCTGGCCATGGCGGCGGCGCTGCCGGAGCTGCGCTGGGTGAAGGTGGGGCTGGAGCTGTTTGTGAGCGGCGGAGCGGCCGTGGTGCAGCAGCTGCGTGACCAGGGCAAGAGGGTGTTTCTCGATCTCAAGTTCCACGACATCCCGGCCACCATGGCGGGAGCCTGCCGCCGGGCGGCAGAGCTCGGGGCCGAGCTGATCACCGTGCACGCCTGCGCCGGCAGCGAGGCCCTGCAGGCCGCCCAGGGGGCGGCCCAGGAATCAGCCGCGGCAGCCGGTCGGCCGATCCCCACCCTTCTGGCAGTCACGGTGCTCACCAGCTGGGAGGCCCGCCGCTTCGCCGCCGAGCTTGGGATCGAGGAGCCGATCGCCAGCTATGTGCCGCGCCTGGCCCGGCTGGCGGCCGGAGCCGGCCTCGGCGGCTGCGTGTGTTCAGCGCTGGAGGTGGCGACCCTGCGGGCCGCCCACCCCGAACCCTTCACCCTGGTGACGCCGGGGATCCGACCGGCCGGCAGCGTCCATGCTGATCAACAGCGGGTGCTCAGCCCCGGCCAGGCGATCGCCGCCGGCTCCAGCCAGCTGGTGATCGGCCGGCCGATCACGGCGGCCCGGGATCCAGCGGCCGCCTTTGCGGCCTGCTGCCGCGAGCTGAACTCAGACGGCGACTGAGCGCTGGGGAACGAGCTCGGCGTAAAGAGCTTCAAGCGCATCGATCGAACCACGGAGGGTGTAGCGCTCCAGCGCCCTCTGGCGGGCTCGACGGCCGAGCTCAGCGGTGAGCAGGGGCTGGTCACGCAGCACCGGCAGCAGGGTGCGCAGCTGGGTGGTCACCCCCTGGGTCCCGATCACGATGCCCGCTCCCCCCTCCAGCACCTCCCCGTCGGCGCCGGCATCGGTGGCCACGCAGGCGGTGCCGGCCGCCATCGCCTCCAGCAAGGCCAGGCTGAGGCCCTCCACCAGAGAGGGCAGCAGAAACACTTCCGCAAGCTGCTGGAACGCCACCCGCATCTCCAGGCGCGGCTCATACCCCCACCACACCACATCCGCTTCCTCTCCTCCGGCCTGCTGCAGGGGGGCCCGCAGAGGGCCATCGCCCACCACCACCAGCACGCAACCGCTGGGCCGCACCAGCCGCCAGGCCTTCAGCAGGGCCTCCACATTCTTCTCGGTGGCCACCCGGCCCATGTAGAGAAACACGCGGCGGCCGTGGAAGCGTCGCTGCAGCTCGGCCAGCTCCGGGCTCACCGGCTGGAGCGCGTTCGCGGTGAGCGCCGGCTGCCAGAGGTCGGTGTCCACGCCGTTGGGGATCACCGCCAGCCGCTGCGCTGGCACCCCAAGCCGCTGCAGCACCTCCGCCTGGAGAGCCGAGAACACGATCACCCGGTCAAAGCGGGCCAGGGAAGGGGCATAGAGCTGATAGCTCAGCTGCTGGGTGCCGGCGGTGAGGTTGCGCAGGCCGGCATCAAAGGGCGGATGGAAGGTGGCCACCAGGGGCAGGGCGAGCTGCTGGCAGAGATCCGGCAGCCGGAAGTCGAGGGGTGAGAGGGTGAGGCTGGCGTGCACCACATCCGGCTGCAGGCGTTCCAGCGACTCGCGCAGCTCCCTCTGGGCTCCAGGGGATGGAATCGTGTACACCTGACTCTTCACCAGGTAGGGCAGGGCGACCTCCTGGCTGTCATCGGAGTCACCATCCCCGGCTTTCTCACCGGTGGCGCGGGGGCTGATGCGGTCGCTGCTGTCACCGAACGGGCGTGCCAGGGACGCGGCTGGTGTGTCGAAGTGAATGAAGCTCACCAGATGACTGCGCTGGCGCAGGGCATAGGTGGTGGTGAGTCCGTAGGTGACGTTTCCGCAGAAGGGCGACTTCTTGCCGAGCCAGGCGATGTGGGTCACCAGGAGATCCCCAGTGGGTCCAGGGCTGTCACGCTAACAGCGCTGCCACGGCTTCTCGGCCAGAGCCGCGAGCAGTGCGATGCCGGCCAGAGCCCAGAGCACCGGCAGCAATCCATAACGGCTCACGACCGTGCCGGCCAGCACCAGCGGCAGGCTCAGAGCGATGTTGATCAGGTTGTTCTGGAGGCCGAACACCTTGCCCCGCTGGCCTTCGGGGGTGTCCTCCTGGATGGTGGTCTGGGCGGGGATGGCCAGCAGGGCGGATCCCACCCCGAGAACGCTGCACAACAGCAGGGTGAACGCCAGGTTGCCGCGCACCTGACCGAGCAGAACCAGGCTCCAGGCGATGGTGCCGAGGCCTGCCGAGGCGAGAGTGCGGCGGCTGAAGCCCTGCCCGAGCTGCGCCACGGCAAGGGCGCCGATGGCCAGCCCCACGCCACTCATCGCTAGCAGCGTGCCGAACTGGGTGGGCCCAAGCACCTTGATCGCTGAGGCCAGGCTGATCGCCAGCACGTAGAGCGCGGCCAGGAGGCTGTAGAGCAGCACGAGCTGGATGAGCGCCCCGCGGACGGTGGGACGTTCCCGCAGCACCTGGACGCCCTCACCGATCTCGCGCCACAGATTCGAGCCTGTTGAGGAGCGGGGGGGCTCGCGCAGCCGGATCGTGCTCAGCGCCAGCGCCGCGATGCCGTAGCAGAGGGGAAGCAGCAGAAACTCCCCACCGCTGATCCCGATCGCGAGCAGGGCTCTCTGCAGCAGCCGCAGCACCGGGTCGCCCAGGGCGAAACCCACGATGGTGGCGGCCATGCTGGTGGCCTGATAGAGAGAATTCGCCGCCAGCAGCAGGTGCGGCGGAACGAGCATGGGGATCGAGGCCTGCTCCGCCGGCGCGAAGAACTGGGTGAGCACCGACTCCAGGAAGGTCATCACCACCAGCCCCCAGTACCCCCAGCTCAATCCGAGCCAGGTGGGACCGTCCAGCAGACAGAGCGGCGCCAGCAGCACCAGGGCGGCCCTCAGAGCGTTGGAGGCCACCATCACAGCCCGCTTGGGCCAGCGGTCTGCCCACACCCCTGCCAGAGTTCCCAGCACCATGGCGGGGATTGTGTTGGCCACGTAGATGCCGGTGGCCAGCAATGTGATCATCTGGGCCCGGTTTTCCGGCACTTCCAGCCGCATCGCGCTGGCGGCCTCGGCCAGGGCCGGATTCGCCGCCGG
>JAYKGZ010000021.1:0-8554 GCA_035284925.1 Cyanobacteriota bacterium
ACCGCCATGGGCGCCCTGGTGCGACTCCAGCCTCAGGCCGCTCTGATCGGCCTGGATCGGGATGCCCTGGTGGCCCTGCAGCGGCGCCAGTGGTGGCTGAGCGCGGCCCAGGAGCCGCGCCTGGCCACCCTCTGGAAGCGGGCCGCTGTGGTGGAGCCCCGGCCCGCGGCCCTGGGCAAGCTTCCAGAGGGCGCAGAGCTGCGGCGGCTGGCTGACCCCTCCGCCGCAGGGCTCAACCAGCACGACTGGCACGGCCATTCCCTGGTGGGGCGCCAGGAGGCGCTGCTGCTCTGGCGTGAGGCCGGCAGCCTCTGGCTGGTGAAACTTCATACTCCGCCAGAGCAGGCTTCCGGGCCGGACCCAAAAACCATAACCACCCCTTAAACCCTTCACTACCAGGCCTTCCCTCAGGGCCTGAATCCGGCCCATAGCGTCCTGGCAATCCCCGCGCAGGGCTTCCATGGTGTTCACCCCCGCCACGAACCCTGGCTCCGGCGAAGCGTTCCGGGCGCTGCTTGAGGCCAGTTACGAAAAACGCAATCTGGTTCAGCTTCCGGCTGGCAGCACTGTTCCCCTGCTGCGCAAGAGCGTGTGGCTGGTGGTGCGAGGGATGGTAAAACTCTCGGCCCTCTCGATCCACGGCGACGAGATGCTGCTGGGCCTGGCGGGGCCCAACGAGCCCTTCGGTGATCCGCTCACCAACGTGGAGGCCTACACCGCCACCAGCCTCTGCGACAGCGATCTGCTCTGTCTGAGCTGTGAGGAAATCGGGCGGGAGCCCCATCTGGCGATGGCCCTGCTCCAGGGGCTCGCGGCCCGCTACCGCCAGAGTGAGGCCCTGCTCGCCCTGCTCGGCCTGCGCCGGGTGGAAGACCGGGTGCGGGGGTTCCTGGAACTTCTGGCCCACGACTATGGCCAGCCCTGTGAGCAGGGACTGCGCCTCAGCATCAAACTCACTCACCAGGAGATCGCCTGTGCCCTGAGCACCACCCGGGTCACCGTCACCCGGGTGCTCGGTGCCCTGCGCGAGGAGGGCTGGCTTCAGATCGACACCAACCGGCGGCTGGTGATCTCCCATCTGCCGGCCCCGGAGCGCCGCCGCTGCCGCTGAACCCCATTCCGCCCTGGGACAATGGGGGCATGCAGCTGACCCTCCTGGTCGTCGAGGACGACGAGACGATCCGAGAGACCATCCGTGATGCCCTGGAACTCGAGGGCTTTGCCGTGACTGCCTGCAGCAATGGTCGCGATGCCCTCCAGATCATCCAGCGGGCGCCTGAGGGCGAAGGCTTCGCTCTCGTGGTGCTCGATCTGATGCTGCCGGGCCTGGGGGGGCTCGATGTCTGCCGACAGCTGCGTCAGGCCCAGAACCAGACCCCGATCCTGGTGGTGAGCGCCCGCGACAGTGAGACCGACCGGGTGCTTGGGCTGGAGGTGGGTGCCGACGACTATCTGGTGAAGCCCTTCGGCATGCGGGAGCTGGTGGCGCGCTGTCGGGCCCTGTTGCGGCGCAGTGGCAACCTCAACAGCGCCGCCAAGGTGCTGCAGCACGCCAACCTCAGCCTCTACCCCGAGGAATGCCGCGTCAGCCGCGATGGCATCGACATCAACCTCTCACCCAAGGAATATCGGTTGCTGGAATTGTTCATGCACTATCCCAGGCGCGTCTGGAGTCGCGACAAGTTGCTGGAGCATGTCTGGGGGCACGACTACATCGGTGACAGCAAAACCGTGGATGTTCACATCCGCTGGCTGCGCGAGAAGCTCGAGGAAAATCCATCCGCTCCCCAGCATCTGATCACCGTGCGGGGCTTCGGCTATCGCTTCGGCTAGGTCGATGCTGCAGCGGTTACTGGCCCGCCTCGGGTTCCCCCGTGAGCGGGGTCTCACGACCCGCCAGCTTCTCCAGTGGCTGGATGGGGGCTCTCTGGGCTGGGTGGTGCTCGATCGACGCGGTCGGGTGAGTCATCTCAACCCCAGAGCCGAGCGGTTGCTGGGCCTGGACGTGGGCCGGTTGCTGCAGGGCCGCAGCTTTGAGCTGCTCTGCCCGGATCCGATGCTGCAGGCCACCGTTCGCAGCGCCCGACGGCTGGATCGGCCCCAGCGGCTCGAATGGTCGCGGGGAGGTATTGACATCGACGTGCTGGCGATACCGGGGCAGAACGGTTGGCTGGCCCTGCAGCTACAGACCCGTCTCACCCTCGAGGCCCAGCTGCGGGAGCAGGAACGCTGGGTTGGGGATGTGGCCCATGAACTCAAGACTCCGCTCACCGCGCTGCTTCTGGTGGGCGACAGCCTGGCCGCCCAGGTGAATGATCGCAACGCCAGGCTGGTGGAGCGGTTGCAGCGGGAGCTGCTCAGGCTGCAGGAGCTCGTGAGCGATCTGCTCGAGCTCTCTCGCCTGGAGAACCGCCTGCCCGGCCGTGGCCTGCGGCGGGAGGCCATTGAGATGAAGACTCTCGTGGAGCAGGTGTGGACCGGGCTGCGACCGCTGGCCGATCAGCATCGCGTGAGCCTGAAGCTGGAGGCCGTTTCCCAGCCGGAGCTGTGGGGCGACCGCTCGCGGCTCCATCGGGCCCTGCTCAACCTTCTCGATAACGCCTTGCGTTACAGCCCCGATGCAGCAGAACTGCAGGTGCAGATCACCAGCCGATCCGGCTGGTGCCGGATCCGCGTGCGCGATGGGGGGCCCGGCTTCAGTGAGCAGGATCTGGAGCACATGTTTGAGCGCTTCTACCGCGGCGATCCCGCCCGGGTGAAGAGCCAGCGCACCGGCAGCGGCCTCGGGCTTTCGATCGCCCAGCAGATCGTGACCACCCATGGCGGCCGGATCCAGGCCAGCAACCATCCCGACGGAGGGGCGCTGCTCGAACTGATCCTGCCCCTGGATGGCCCCGTCGGCGGCGACAAGCTCGCCTGATCGGGCTCCTGGCTCAGAAGCTGCCCTCCAGGGCCTCGATCACCCCATCGCGCACCAGCACGGCGGCCTGAAGCTTCTCCACCAGGTTGTCGCCCACACCCACCTCGCAGAAGCTCTCCAGCTGGCCCTGCTCCACGATCTGCTCCATCTCGAGCTCCCGCACCTGCCGCTGCTGGTCGAGCAGCTGGCGTTTCTGTTCCTCCAGCTCGGCCCGCTTGGCGGCCACCTGCTCCTGCACCGATGCCACCTGTTCCTGCACCCGCGGATCCAGGGGGTTGGCGCTCTGGCTGCGGATGGCGCCGATCAGCTGCTGGCCCTCCTGCTCGAGCTGGGCCAGCTGGGAATCACTGCCGCTCAGCGCGTTGCTCAGCTCCCGTTCCGCGTCCTCCTTCCAGCGGGGGGTCACCACGGCCCGCACCGTGATCGAGCGTTTGATCGTGAAGGTGCCTTGGGCCATGGTGAGATGTTGGAGGTCTTCAGGCTGACAGGCCGGCGGCAGCGGGGCAAGCGCCGGCAGGGTGGGATCTCCCTCATCGCCCGCGATAGATCGCCTCGATGCCCTCGGCGTCGCGAGCGGCGATCCGGTCGCGACGCTGCTTGAGGGTCTGGGTGAGCAGCCCGTTGTCGATGCTGAAGGGCTCCACCAGCGCCACCCCGGCCAGGCGTTCCTCGCCGCGGGCCCCCGGCCGTGCCGCCAGCTCGCGGTTGAGTCGGCTGGCCACCGCCTTGAGCAGGGCGGGCTCGGCACCGGCGGGGTTCACCCCATCCGGTGCCCGCGCCGGCAGCGCGAGATCCAGTTCGCGGGCCAGCCCCTGAAGCGCTTCCAGCCGCGGCACCACGAGAGCTCCCAGCGATTTGCGGTCCTGGCCCACCAGCATCACCTGCTCCACCAGGGCGCAGGCCGCCAGACAGTCTTCCAGCGGTCCGGGTTCGATGTTCTCGCCACTGCTCAGCACTAGGGTGTCCTTGGCGCGCCCGGTGAGCACCAGCGATCCATCAGCCAGCAGCGCCCCGAGATCGCCGGTGTCGAACCAGCCGTCGGCATCGAGCACCCTGGCGCTCGCTTGGGGTTTGTGGAAATAGCCCGCCATCACCTGGGGGCCGCGCGCCAGCACCAGGCCCCGCTGGCCGATCCCCAGGAGCGTGCGGCTTTCGGGATCCACGATCCTGATCGCCGTCTCCGGCAGGGGCTGGCCAGCGCTGCCGCGGCGGTTGGCCCAGGGCCGCCGGCAGGTGAGCACCGGACTGGTTTCGGTGAGGCCGTAGCCCACCAGCAGCTCGATGCCGATCGCCTCGAAGAAGCCATCCACGTGCAGGGCCAGGGCGCCGCCACCACTGATCGCCGTGCGCAGGGCTCCACCCACCAGCTGCTGGCGAACCTTCGGCCAGAGCAGGACGGCAGCCAGACCATGGAGGGGCCAGCTGAGGAGGGCCTTCAGCGCCGCCACCAGGCGTTGCCCAGCCGGTTCCGGCATCAGGGTGAGACCGAGGGCCTGGCGCCGATACCGCCCGAAGCGTTGGCTGTTGGCCAGGGCGCCCCTCAGCAACCGTTGGCGTGAGGCCGGCATGGCGGCCAGGGCATCCTCAAAGCCCGACAGCAGCGCCTCCCACAGCCGGGGCACGCTGATCAGATACTGGGGCCGCACCCGCTGAAGATCGCTGCGCAGCTGCTTGAGGGTGGTGTAGGTCTGCTGGCAGCCACAGGAGAGCAGAAAGTATTCGGCGGCCCGTTCGTAGGCATGCCAGATCGGCAGCACGCTCAGCACCCGATCCCCGGGCGTGGGCTGCACGGCCACCCCGAGGGTGCGCAGCTGGTGCAGCAGGTTGGCGTGACTGAGGGGCACCCCCTTGGGTTCGCCGGTGGTGCCCGAGGTGTAGAGGATGGTGGCGGTGCGGGCCGGATCGGCGGGTGCGGGGGGCAGGGGGCCGGTTGCCTGGAGGGCGCGCTGGCCGCGCTCGATCAGGTCGGCCCAACGCTCTCCTTCCAGGAGCACCACGAAGCGCAACCGCCCCAGCTGCTCCTCGCTCAGGCGCAGCTTCTCCAGCAGAGCGGCCGATTCCACCACCAGAGCGATCGCCCCCGAATCGCGCAGGATGTAACGGAGCTCCTCCGCCGGCGCGCTGCTGCCCCGCACCGCATCGGCGGCTCCGCAGCGCATCAGGCCCTGGTCGGCCAGCAGCCAGCGTGGGCCGTTCTCGGCGAACAGGGCCACCACATCCCCAGCCCGCACCCCGAGGGCAGCGAATCCCGCGGCCGCCTGCTCGATGCCCTGATGCAGCTCGCGATAGCTGAGTGAGGTTGGCGGGTTGGCGTGGGGGGCCTCCAGGGCCGGTTGATCGCCGAACCGCTGCTCCAGCTCAGCCCAGAGCTGCTCCACCCCGCTCAGGTGACTCCAGTCCGCCTGCCGGGCCAGGGCTTCACGCTCGCGTGCGCTGGCCGTCCAGAGGATCTCGGCAGGAGAGGCGGCAGACACGGCAGCAGCTCACGAGGGCCGCCAATGCTTACCACTCCTGAGGCCGTTCCTGGGGTAGCGGTGGGCGGAGGCAGAGGCCGAAGCGATCGGCGAAGGCCCTCAGCAGGGCCGGCGCCACCGCTTCCACCGTGAGATCGGGCTGCCAGTCAGCCAGTCGCCCCACCGGACGGTCGGCGATGCCGCAGGGCACCACCCTGGAAAAACCCTCAAGGCTGCCATTCACATTGAGGGCGAGGCCGTGCTGGCTGATCCAGCGCCGCGCACCCACTCCGATGGCCGCAAGCTTGCGGCCCTCCAGCCACACCCCGGTGAGTCCGTCGATGCGGCCGGCCTGCAGGCCATAGCCAGCGATCACATCGATCACCACCTGCTCCAGCTGCCTGAGATACAGGTGCAGGTCGGTGCCATGGCGCTGGAGGTTGAGCACCGGATAGAGCACCAGCTGCCCCGGACCGTGGTAGGTCACCTCCCCCCCCCGATCAATGCGGTGGGTGGGCAGGGGGGGATCCTGCGGATCGAAGCGGAGGTGGGCCAGGTCGGCGCCGCGGCCCAGGGTGTAACAGGGCTCGTGCTGAAGCAGCAGTACCGCGTCTGGCCCGGCTGGATCGGCCAGCAGCCGGGCCTGAAGCTGCTGCTGCATCCGCCAGGCCCGGCCATAGGCCAGCGGCGGCCCGCCGTGCCGATCGAAAAGGATTGCGTCGAGGCTGGGGGCCATCGCCAGGCGCTCCTAGCGTTGGGGAGCCAGAGCACCGGAGGCGGTTGCCATCTGATGAAACTGCTCATTCATGGTCGCAATCTTGAAGTGACCCCGGCCATCCGGGATTACACGGAAACGAAGCTCACCCGAGCGATCAGCCACTTCGAGGGTCTGGTGAAAGAGGCCGATGTTCACCTGTCCGTGGCGCGCAACCCGCGGGTACCCCAGCAGATCGCCGAGGTCACCATGTTTGCCAATGGCACGGTGATCCGCGCCCAGGAGCGGAGCGAAAACCTCTACGCCAGCATCGACCTGGTAGCCAGCAAGCTCAGCCGCCAGCTCAACCGCTACAAGGAGCGGCTGCAGCATGCCAGCCAGGGGCCGGTTCATCGTTCCGCCCGCGATGAGGAAGCCGGGGCCGCCACCCTGCCGCCGCCGGGTGCCTCCCTCACCGATGGCAAGGAAGTGGAGCTGCCGAGCCGGGGGGTGCGGCGGAAGTATTTCGCCATGCCGGCGATGAGCCTGGATCAGGCCCTGCACCAGCTGGAGCTGATCGACCATGACTTCTACCTGTTCCGCGATGTGGAGACCAACGGGCTCCAGGTGGTGTACCGCCGCAACCACGGCGGCTTCGGGGTGATCCAGGCCAGGGAGTGACGACCGACTCCATCCGGGATCTCCCCGATCTCGCCCCGCTGATCGACCAGGCCCTGCTGGACCCCCACCAGGGCCGCGAAGCCATCCTGCGTTGCTGCGAAGAAGCCCGCCATTTCGGCTTCGCCGGGGTGTGCGTGGCTTCACGCTGGGCAGCCCTGGCCCGCGAGCGGCTGCCGCTGGAGGGCAGCGCCAAGGGTGGCTGCCCGAAACTCGTCACCGTGGTGGGTTTCCCCTTTGGTGCGGTGCCACCTGCCGTGAAGCGGATCGAAGCGGAGCATGCCGCCGCTGCGGGAGCGGATGAGCTCGACGTGGTGCCGGATTTCGGGGCCCTGGCCGACGGTGATGGCGATGCCGTGATGACGGATCTGGCCCCGCTCTGCGAACTGGGTGTGCCGGTGAAGGTGATCGTCGAGGTGGGGCGGCTGGAGGCCGCGGCGCTGCAGCTGCTTGTGGAGGTGAGCATCGATGCTGGCGCCCGCTTCCTCAAGACCGGCAGCGGTTTCGGACCTCCCGTCACCCCGGATCAGGTGAGCCGCCTGCAGCTGCTCGCCAGAGGGCGGGTGGCGATCAAGGCCTCCGGCGGTATCCACAGCCTGGAGCAGGCCTTTGCCCTGGTGGAGGCTGGCGCCAGCCGGCTGGGCACCAGCCGGGGTGTCGAGCTGATCCAGGCCATGCGCGCCGGTGCCTGAACGCCGCCTCGACGGGCTGGTTCTCAGCGCCAGACCCCTGGGCGAATCCGACCGGTTGCTCACCCTGCTCAGCGACCTTGAGGGCATCATCCGTCTGGCGGTCCCCGGCGCCCGTCGGCCCCGCAGCAGCCTGGCGGCAGCCGTGCCGCTCGCCCATCTGACGCTCCAGGTGGGGGGGCGCGGCGGCGGCCTGGCCCGGGTTCGCCAGCTCCGGGTGCTGCGCAGCCATTCCCAGCTGGGGGAGCGGCTGGAAACCCTGGCCGCGGCCCAGCTGCTGGCGGAACTGGCCCTGGCGGTGGTGCCCGTCGGCGAGCCCGTGACAGGACTGCTGGCCGACCTGCTGATGCAGCTGGGTCGGTTGGATGACCTGGTGCGCGACCATGGCCCGAGCGCTGAGGCCCTGGCGATCGGCGTGCAGGGAGTGGTGCATCAGCTGGCCCTCGGGGGTTTTGCCCTGCCCCTGGCCCAGTGCGCCCGCAGTGGCGCCCGCCTCGACCCACCCCTCGGTAATCAGGACTGGCGTTGCAGCCTGATGCCCAGCGAGGGCCTGGTGATCGGCTCGCTGGCGGGCAGTCGCATGGTGCTCAATGCGTCCGAGCTGGCCCTGCTGCAGCGGCTGTTGCGGCCGAGTCTGCCGCGGCGCCGTGATGGGGAGCTGATGGGACCCCTTCCGGTGTGGCTTCGCCTGCTGGATCTGGTGGAAACCTGGTGCCGGGAGCACCTGGGCCGTAGCCCCAGGGCGGCGGTATTGCTCCGGGCCGGCTGCGGGCCTCGGGCATCATGGCCAATCGACCCAGCACCTTCCGGCCTTTGACCAGCAGCGAGCGTCGCAGCGGGCTTCGGCCGGATCGTCAGACCGGCCTCCTGGCTGTTCTTTCCCTGCGGAATTTCCGCCAGCTGTGGATCGGCCAGATCTTCTCCCAGTTGGCCGACAAGTTCTACATCGTGCTGATGGTGTATCTGATCGCCCAGACCTGGGTGACGGCCACACCGGCGGCGAATCCGGCCCTGGCCGAGGCCGCCAGCGCGATGCGGCTGGAAGTGCCGGAAAACCGGGCCCAGATGATCACATTGCTGGCCACCGGCATCTACGTGGCCAACACAATCCCCGCCATGG
>JAYKGZ010000022.1:0-3073 GCA_035284925.1 Cyanobacteriota bacterium
GGTTGAACGTGGGGGAATTGGCTCCCACCGTGATGAACTGTTCGGTGCCGAGGCTGAGGAAATTGCCGGAGGTGGGGTTGCGGGGATCGTTGAGGGTGCTGCGGTTGGCCGCCAGGCGTACGCCGAACAGCTGGTTGGAGGAGGCACAGTTGTAGGCCAGGCAGATCACGTTGCTCACCGTGGTCTGGATGCCGTTGAACGTCGAAGGAACCGCGTAGGGCGTGGTACCTCCGTAGTAATTGATCGGGGTCACCTGCTGGGCATTGAAGCCCAGCACCATGTTCCAGGGGGCCTTCTTGAAGGGATTGCCGCCGTTGAGGGGCCGCACGAACTGCATGCTGCCGCCCACCCGCTGAATGCCCACGGTGTTGCCGTCATTGGCGAACCAGTTGGTACCGGGATTGGCCTGCTGGGCGGCCTCCACACTGGAGAAGGGTCCTCCCAGAACCGGCGCGTAGATGTTGTACGCCATTGCTGAAGCGGGAGCCGTGAAAAAGCCGCTGGAAACATCCGAAACGGTCACGAACTGGCCATTGCTCTGGCTCTGGAAGATCTGAGGGATCTCCCGACTGATGAACAGGCGCCCCCGGAAAGCGGTGCGGAATTTGTCTCCCTTGATCCAGGGGTCGGTGAAGGTGAGATCCACCAGGCCGCCGAACTGGCCATAGCTGAGGTTGATCGCCGCATCCCAGGCCCGGCCACCCAGGTTGCTGTCCTGCAGCTGAACCTGACCGAACACACCCTGGCTCTGGCTGTAGCCCAGACCGCCGGAGAGTGACCCGGTGGATTGCTCCACGATTCCGAGCACGATCACCACCTGACCCGGTTCCGAGGGAACGGGCCTGAGGGTCACCTTCACATCGCTGAACAGGCCGGTGCCGTAAAGCCGCTTGAGGTCTTCCTCGAGATCCTTGCGGTTGAACACCTGGCCGGGTTTGAGCGAGATCTCCCGGGTCACCACCCAGGGCTTGGTCTTGCCCTTGATCGGTTGGCCCTTGTCGTTGGTGGTTTCCCCTTCCTTGTTCAGGAACTGCACCTCCACGCCAGCCACCTGACCCTGGCGCACCAACAACTCCACCGTGCCGTCAGGACTGACGCGCTGGGGACCGGTGACCCGGGCCAGGGAATAGCCCTGGTCGGCGTACCACTTCTGGAGCTCCTGCATCCGGGTCTGCAGGGTGGCCAGGTTGAGGGTGCGACCGTAATCCGCCGCGAAGGTGTCCTTCACCACCTGATTGGGAATCTTGCTGTCCTTCGGATCGAGGCTCACCTCCTTGAGCACCGGATTGGCCACCACGATCACTGCCAGCCGGACCCCCAGGGCGGTGTCCACCGGCTGAATCCGCACATCGGAAAACCAGCCGGTGGAGTAGATGGCGGAAAGGTCGTTCTGAAGCTCACTGCGCGTCACCCGGTTCCCGGGGGTGACCGCCATCGCGGCGTAGGCGGCCAACTCGAGCCGTTCCATTTCTGGATGGCCCTTCAGACCTTCGATCACCACCTCGGAGATCAGCACCTTCGGCTCGTTGGACTTGGGCGCAGGCTTGATCTCGCTGGAGGCGCCTGCCGGAGAGGGAGTGGGCTGAGCGGTGGGCTTGGGCTGGGGTTGAGCCGTTGGCTGGGCCTTGGGTTTCGGCTGGGGCTGGGCAGCTGGTAGGGGGGTGGCCGCTGGTGTGGTGGTCTGCGCCAATCCCACTCCGGCCGAGAGCATGCCGACGCCCATCAGAGGAAGAGCAGCCCTGTTGATCAGCTCATCCAGGAAGCGCTTGCCGGCCATCTGCATCGGATCGGTGCGGACTGGCCGCCAATGCCGCCGAACTTACCGGTACAAACGGGGTTCCGGAAGGCACCCTTGGACCCGTTTGAGAACCTCCCCGTAGGCATCCAGAACTCCGCCGAGGTCCTGCCGGAACCGGTCCTTGTCCATGATCCTGTCCTGGTCGTCGCTCACGGCCAGGTCCCAGAGGCGGCAGCTGTCGGGACTGATCTCATCGGCGAGGACCAGGCTTCCGTCGGCTGTGAAACCCAGTTCGATCTTGAAGTCCACCAGCTCCAGACCAACGCGGGAAAACAGCAGGCGAAGACCCTCATTCACCCTCCGGGCCAGCGCCTCGATCGCCTCCTCCTGCTCAGCCGTCACCAGATTCAGCAGCTGCAGCCGGGCCCCTGTGAGCAGGGGATCACCCAGACTGTCGTCCTTGTAGTAGAGGTCGAGCAGGGGGGGAGCCAGGGGCATACCCGCCGCGATCGGCAGCTGCCGGCAGAGGGAGCCCGCCGCCACGTTCCGCACCACCACCTCCAGCGGCACCACCCGAACCGGCCTGACAAACATCCAGTTCTGGCCTTCAACGCCGAGGTAATGGGTGGGAATTCCCAAAGCCTCGAGGTGTTCAAAAATCAGGGCCGAGATGCGGCAGTTCAAGGCACCCTTGCCAGCCAGCCGGGCTTTCTTCTGGGCATTGAAGGCCGTGGCATCGTCCTTGAACTCCAGGGCCAGCACGTCGGAACGGTCGGTGGCGAAGACACGCTTGGCCTTGCCTTCGTGCAACAGGGGGCCGAGGGAAGGGGCGCTCATGGTGGAGAGTCAGGCGTGGTGTTGACGGCATGGCCGCCGGAGGAACGGGGCGAACGGAGCTGGATCTCAAGGTCCTGCCGTCGTTTTCCAGCGGCAGACTGATTGGCCGGCATGGACCATTCCCCATAGGCATCATCCAGTCGCCGGCTCAGGCGCAGGCGACGCTCGGCCGCCCTGGCCCTGTAGGACTCCGTCTCAGGGCTGGCGGGCACAGCCAGCTGCCGATCCAGCAGTTCGCTCACCAGGGCCCACGCCCCCGCAGCCGCTGCCTGGTCGAGGGCGAGATCCAGCAGGCGCATCTGTTCGCTGAGGGGTAGCTCGGCCAGCAGGGCCACCGCCTGGGCCAGCCGTCGGGCGGTGGCTTCGCCTGGGGTTGCGGAGGCCAACAACACCTCGGCCGCCGCCTGAGCCAGCCCGAGGGATTCCAGATGTCCCGCCAGCTGATCCAGCGCCACGCGAGTGATCGGGGTGCCGTCGGCATTCCGGTTCACCACCAGC
>JAYKGZ010000023.1:0-10635 GCA_035284925.1 Cyanobacteriota bacterium
CTTTCTCCAGCACCTCATCGGCCGGCGATTTGCCACCCCGCGAAGGGGTGAGGTCTTGGCGGGTCACGTGCACGCCGGTGAGGGTGCCGCCGGGGATCTCCCGCACCAGTTCGCAGGCCAGCTTGAGGGCGTCGTCCCCCACGCCGGTGCCGTCGATCGTCACCATCACCCGGTTGATGCGGCGGATGTAGAGGTCGTCGCGCACCAGCAGCATCGGCCGCGTGGAGAGCTGGAACACGTATTGGCTGGCACTGTTGCTGAGGATCGACTGCAGCCGGCTGAGCCCGCGCGAGCCCATCACGATCAGGTCGGCGTCGAGCTCGTCGGCCACCTTCAGCACGGTCTGCTTGGCATCGCCCTGGCGGATGATCGTGTTCACCGCGCTGGGATCCAGGCCCAGGCGGGCCACGGCCGCCGCCGCGATGCCGGCAGCCTGCTGCCAGTGGGCCTGGAAGTCTTCACCGGCCTGTTCGCTCACCACATGCAGCAGGTTGAGCCGGGCCCGCTGCACGGCGGGGATCTCGTGAAGCATGCGCACCATCTCCTCCACCTGGCCTTTGCCGGAATCGGCGATCAGAACGTTGCGGAACACGGAGAAGCAAGTGGCTGACTGGCAGCCTATGGCCGATTCACCGGCCCGATGCCGGCCTGGGACACACCGTGATGGAGCTGGCGTGAGCGAATCCAGGCCCTGGACCCTGCAGCGCCGGGTGCTGCCCCAGCACACCGACCATGCCGGGGTGATGTGGCACGGGGCCTATGTGGGCTGGCTTGAGGAGGCCCGGGTGGAAGCGTTGGCGGCGGTGGGCCTGCCGTACAGCCAGCTCTCAGAGGCCGGCCTGGAACTGCCGGTGGTGGGGCTCTCGATCGACTACCGCCAGGCGTTGCTGCACGGCGATCAGGTGGAGTTGCGCAGCGCCCTGGAGCCGCGGCGGGGCCTGAAGTGGCCCTGGCGCAGCTGGTTCGTGGCTGCAAACGGCACGATCGCAGCCGAAGCGCGCGTGGAGCTGGTGCTGGTGGATCTCTCGGGCGGGCCGGCGAAGCGTCGCCTGGTGCGCCGGGTTCCGGAGCGGCTGGCCGCAGCCCTGGAGGCCCTGGAGCAGGGACCGGGCTAGGCTCTGGTACAGATGTACTTGCCGCCATGGCTGGTGTGGATGCCCCGTTGGCCCGATCGGCCCCGTTGGGAGAGTTGGCCGAGGGCCGCCCCCCGGATCCCGCCACGGGGCTGGATTGGGAGCTCGAGCGGCAGCGGGGCTGGGTTCGCTCCCGCAGGCTGTGGTGGTGGCTGTGGAGCCGTTGTCCGGGGCTCGGTTGGGTGCGGCTCAACCGGCTCTGGGCCCGCTGTCCTGATCCGGCGCTGGCCTGGGGGTTGCCCTGTTCCGAGTTGCTCGCCTTGCTGGGCGGATCTGGCCGTGATGGCGCTGCAATCGATCGCTTTCGCAGCCGCTGGGGGCCTGATCCCTTCGCCGAGCTGGTGGCGGCGCTGCAGCGCCAGGGGCCCCTGCTGTTGCCCGGTGATCCGGCCATGCCCCGGTCGATGCTCGAGCTGGACCGCCCTCCCCTGGCCCTCCACTGGCAAGGGCAGGGGAGCCTTTGGGCGCCCCTGCGCCGCCGTCAAGCCGTGGCCGTGGTGGGCACCCGTCGGCCCTCTGCCCACGGCCTGGCGATGGCGGAAGCGATCGGGGCCGCCCTGGCCCGAGCTGGCTGGCCGGTGGTGAGCGGCCTGGCGGAGGGCATCGATGGAGCTGCCCATCGCGGCTGTCTGGCCGAGGCGGGCCAGCCGGTTGCGGTGCTCGGCACGGGCCTGGATCGCGTCTATCCCCGCCACCACTCCGCCTTGCAGCGGCGGGTGGCGGCCACGGGGCTGCTTGTCACGGAGCAGCCTCCCCAGGCCTCGGTGCAGCCCGGTCACTTCGCCGCCCGCAACCGCCTGCAGGTGGCCCTGGCCCGGGCCCTGGTGGTGGTGGAGTGTCCGGAGGCCAGCGGTGCGCTCCACTCCGCCGGCCTGGCCTGGGATCAGGGTCTGCCGATCTGGGTGGTACCGGCGGATGCCGGCAAGAGCTCGGCGGCTGGCAGCAACCGGCTGCTCTGCACCAAGGCATCACCCCTGCTGGATCCGGAGGATCTGTTGCGCCAGCTGGGCCCAGGGCCACTGAAGCGGTCGGGGCCAGCATGGCCTTCCCCCGGTTGCTCCGCTTCCGGGCGTCCCGGAGCGGATCTGGATCCCGAACTCCTGGAGGCGGTGGGCCGCGGCGCCTCCCTGGAGCAGCTCTGCCGGATCCTGGATCAACCGGTGGCGGCGGTGTCGTCGCGGCTGCTGGCCCTGGAGCTGGCCGGGGCACTTCGGGCCCGGCCCGGCCTCTGCTGGCAGCCCGCCTAACATTCAGGCCATGAAAACTGGCCAGTTGACGCTCAGCGGTGTCACTCCCAGCGGTGTCACTCCCAGCGGTGCCGAACTCCTTCTCTGGCGTCGTGGCCTGCTCGAAGCCGGGGGCCGGCCGGCCGATCTCGACTGGCTCCTCGATCGGGCCGCAGGAGTGGGTTGGCCCCAGCTCCAGGCCCTGCGCCTGCAGACGAACCAGCCCGTGCTGCTGCGTTGCTCGCTGCTGGAGCTGGAGCGCCTCTGGTCGCGCCACCAGCTCTTCCACGAGCCCCTCCAGTACCTGGTGGGGGGCTGTTCCTGGCGGGATCTGGAGCTGGCGGTGGCGCCGGGTGTGCTGATCCCCCGGGCCGAAACCGAGCTGCTGGTGGAGCTGGCCGCTGCCTGTGCCCAACCCGGCGGCCCTGCCCTCTGGGCGGATCTCGGCACCGGCTCGGGTTGCCTGGCGGTGGCCCTGGCCCGCCTCTGGCCCAGGGGCGAGGGCATCGCGGTGGATCTCAGCGCCGAGGCTCTTCGCCAGGCTGCCGCCAATCTGGAGGCCCATGGCCTTGGGGATCGGGTCGCCCTCGTGCAGGGCAGCTGGTGGGCCCCCCTGGCCGGGCAGGCCGGCCGGATCCACCTGGTGGTGGCGAACCCGCCCTACATCCCCACGGCGGTGTGGCAGGAGCTGGAGCCGTTGGTGCGCGAGCACGAGCCCTCCCTCGCGCTGGATGGCGGCGCGGATGGCTTGGTGGCCATCCGCGCCATCGCCGCCGGGGCGGCCCGGCATTTGGCCCCCGGGGGCTGGCTGCTGCTGGAGCACCACCACGACCAGAGCCAGGCCGTGCTGGCCCTGCTGCGGCAGGCCGGGCTGGTGGAAACGAGCGCCCACAGGGATCTGGAGGGCAGGCTCCGCTTTGCCGTTGCTCGGGCGGTTGGCTGATCCGCCATGACCGCTGCAGCGCCCAGCTCCTCGACCCCACCCGCTGGCCCCGTTCTATGCGGGGCCGCGGATCTGGCTCAGCGTCTCCAGGCGGGCTCCGTAGCCCTGTTCCCCACCGACACCCTGCCGGCGCTGGCTGCCGCCCCGGCCCACGCCGGCCAGATCTGGCGGCTGAAGCAACGCCCCCCCGACAAACCTCTGATCCTGATGGCGGCCCACCTCTCCCAGTTGGAAGAGGTGCTCGGGGTGCCCTGGAAACCGGAGTGGTTGGAGCTGGCCGAGGCGGTGTGGCCCGGGGCGGTCACCCTGGTGCTGCCGGCGCTGAGCTGCTGGGCTGAAGCGCTCAATCCCGGCGGCACCAGCCTGGGCCTGCGGATCCCCGCCTGTGAGCCGGCCCTTGAGCTGCTGCGCTGCAGCGGCCCCTTGGCCACCACCAGCGCCAACCGCTCCGGCGACCCCGCGGCCACGAGCGCCGATCAGGCGGCCGCCCTGTTCCCCGACGTGCCCCAGCTGGCTCCTGTGCCCTGGCCGGCCGCCGCCGGCACCGCCAGCACGGTGCTGGCCTGGAGCCCTGAGGGCTGGCAGGTTCTGCGTGCCGGTGCCAGCCTGCCTGAAAACCTGCCGCTGCTGTTCTGATGGCCGCCCTGCTGCTGGTGGTGATGATCTGCCTGGTGGCTTACCAATGGCTGCTGGAGCCGTGGCTGGTTGCCCTGGAGGGGCCACTGGAGCTGCGCTGGCTTCCCTGGCTGGCCCTGGTTCTGGCGGGGTGGTTGCTGAGTGGCGAATCCAGCCGCCGATCCGACAGGCGTTCAGACGAATGAGTGCAAACCGACCAGTTTGGTCGCCTTCTCACCAGCTGTCTCCAGCACCGCCCTGACCATGGCGGGCGGGCTCCAACGATGTGGGGTCGCCTTCGTCCTGGCCGTGTGGACTCCACAAAGCTCGCAACAGGTTGTTGGCTGCGGCCGCGGCGACTTCCCTGTCTTGCCAATCTGTTGCCTGTCTGGGATTGGCTTTGGGGTGCTTTCGCTGGGTCAGCTCGCGGTTCTCGATCTCTACCTGTGGTTAGAGCGTGAAGCCGCCGTGGCCGAGCTGCTGGATGTGCACCAGAGCAGCATCTCCCGCCATGTGCGTTCAGCACTGAAAACGATGGAGCTTCGGCTGGATGCCGGGGGCGCCCATCGCACGTTGCTGGGGGATCAAGAGCTGCTGGCGGGGGAGCGCGGCGTGCATCAGCTGGCCCGGCTGCGGGGGCGCGCACCGCTGCGCATCGATGCCACCTATTCCTCTGGGCCCTGGCTGTTGAGCTCGCCCCCCGCAGGTTGGTTGGTGGGGCGCTTCCATCTGCCGGGCCTGGCCCGCCCGCTTGAGCTGCTGCGGGATCGGGTGATCGATGCCTGGGTGGGGAGCTACCAGCCGGATCTGCCGGGCCCGGATGATCCCGAGTGGTGGGTGCTGGATCTGCTGAGGGAGCCGGTGCAGTTGCTGGCGGCCCCCGACCATCCCCTGGCCGGAGAGAAAGGGCTCCAACCTGGAGACTTCGACGCCTTCCCCAGCCTGGCGCTGCCTACGGGCTGGTTCCCGCAAACGGAGCAGATTCTCAGGAACCAGGGCTTATGGCACGACATCGTTCGGCTACAGCGCTATGACCCAAGCAGCTGGGAGGGGCGTTGCGCCGATGGGGTCACCCTGACCTACGGGCAGAGCCTCACGGAGGCCCTGCAACCCACCACCGTTCGACTGGATTGGAACCTGGGCTTGACCACCGGCGAGGCCTTGGTGGTGCGGCGGGATTTGCTGGATCAGGCGCCGATCCAACGGCTTGCGGAGCACCTCCAGCGCCAGGCTCGAACCATTGCGGAGCTTTTCCCCGACGTGGAGGTGGTGGTTTAGGGGAGATCAAAACGGAGACACCCAAAACCATGCCGGCTGTGTCCGGGGCGGTGCCCTGGACGTGCGCTCGTGAGCCTGCCGCGCATCACCGAGTTGTGAGCTGGGGATCAACGTGTTTCGGATCAGCTGCCATTGGCTTTGGTGAGCCAAGCCAAAATGCAGGACTGTTAGCGCCGCAATGGGTTTGAGCTGTTAAGCCGGCTAACGGATTTGAACCGATGGCCTTCGCTTTACAAAAGCGCTGCTCTACCACTGAGCTAAGCCGGCAACCGCAGCCTCAGGCGTTGATCCGCCGATCTGCTGCCGGCATCGTATCGCCACCGGCCCGATCCGCTTCCAGGGCCCAGAGCAGCAGCTCCGTGCGGCTGCGGCAGCCGGTCTTGCCCAGCAGGCTGGACACGTGGCTTTCGATCGTGCGGCGACTCAGCACCAGGGCGGCCGCGATCGCCTTGTTGCTCTGTCCCCGCAGCAGCTCCGCCAGCACCCTGGCCTCGGCGGGGCTGATCGAATCGTGGGCTGGATCAGGCTGGGGTTTCGCCATGGCTTTCCCGTGGGGCTGCCATCAGGATTGCCACAAGGCTTCGCGGTTGCCAAAAGCAACAAGCGGGGGCTTGCCTCAGTCAGCTCGCCGTGGCGGAGGCTCCATCCCCGGCCTGGGGCAGAGGCACGGATCGGGCGCGCTTGATCGGCAGGTTGGCCACCAGCGCGGTGACCCGATCTTCTGTTTCCAGGCTCACATCCCCTTCCTCCAGATCGATTTCCACGTAGCGACTCACCACTTCCAGGATTTCCTGGCGCATCTGCTGAAGCAGCTCCGGATTCAGATCGGAGCGGTCGTGGGCCAGCACCAGCTGCAGCCGCTGCTTCGCCGTCCCGGCGCTGGCCTGCTGGCGGCCCAGCAGCCTGTTGAGCAGATCGCGAAGGGTCATCGCCGTCAGAACAGCTTTTTGGTCATCAGCCGGCCGATCTTGGCCCGGAGCCCTCGGCGTTCCTGGGCTGGATCGATCAGCGGGATGTCCTCGCCACAGAGGCGTCGGGCCACGTTGGTGTACGCACGGGCGGCGGGCGACCCGTTGCCGTTGAGGGTGAGCGGTTCGCCCCGGTTGGTGCTCACGATCACCTGTTCGTCCTCCAGCACAAGGCCCAGCAGAGGCAACGCCAGGATGTCGGTGACATCACTCACGGCCAGCATCTCCTGGTTGGCAATCATCTTGGGGCGCACCCGGTTGAGCACCAGCTGGATGGGCTTCACCCCATGGCTGTTGAGCAGGCCGATCACCCGGTCGGCGTCGCGAACGGCCGACACCTCCGGTGTGGTCACCACGATCGCTTCGCGGGCCGCCGCCATGGCGTTCTTGAAGCCTCCCTCGATCCCCGCCGGTGCGTCGATCAGCACGAAGTCAACCAGCTCCCCCACCATCGCCACCACGTTCTGCATGTCCTCAGGAGTGAGCCACTCGAGCATCCGGGGATTGCCGGCCGGCAGCAGGGCCAGGTTGGGTTCCTGCTTGTGCTTCACCAGGGCCTGCTCAAGCCGACAGCTCCCGGCCAGTACCTCCTGGGCGGTGTAGACGATCCGGTTCTCAAGACCGAGCAGCAGATCCAGATTGCGCAGGCCGAAGTCGGCATCCAGCACGGCCGTGCGCTTGCCCAGCTTGGCCAGGGCAATGCCCAGATTGGCCGTGAGCGTGGTCTTGCCCACGCCCCCTTTGCCGGAGCAGATCAGGATGGTGCGGTTGGAGGCGGTGCTCACGGCTGGCACTGGCATCGGCCAAGGGTAAGCCCAACGCCCAGGCATCGATGGTTGACACAGCAGCCGATGCATTACAAAAGAAAGCTGCGTTGCCCTCTCCAGGTTCATGGCCGATCCGCTGCACACGCACCAGCAGCTGATCGTGATGCCCGATGACGGCGTCCGTTCGGTGATGGCGCTCATCGAGGATGCCTCCACGGAACTTCGCCTCAAGCAGTTCAAGCTCCAGTCGCCCGAGCTGATGGAGGCCCTGCTGAAGGCCCATCAGCGCGGTGTGCGCGTGCGCGTGATGCTCAATCCCCACACCTCAGGCGGCGACCGCTGGAACGACGAAACCTTCGGCCAGCTGCAGAACTGGGGGATCGAGGTGGCCTGGACCAGTGAGGCCTTCCCGGTCACCCATGAGAAATCCCTGGTGGTGGATCGCCGGGCTGCGCTGGTGGCCACGTTCAATCTGGCCGATAAGTATTTCACCCAGACCCGCGACTACGGCGTGGTGACCCACTCCCAGCCGGTGGTGGATCAGGTGATCGCCGGCTTCGAGGCCGACTGGAGTCGGGAGGTGTTTCATCCCGATCTCTCGGTGGGTCTGGTCTGGAGCAGTGCGCACAGCCGCGGTCAGATGGCCCGGATCATCGACATGGCCACCGAAACCCTCTGGATCCAGCATCCCAAGTTCGTGGATGCGGTGATCCTGGAGCGGGTCGTTTCGGCCCGGGAGCGCGGCGTGAAGGTGCGGTTGCTGTGTGGTGGCAAACACGGCATCTCCGACTGGGACATTTACGACACCTTCTCGTCGTTGCGGGTGATGGAGCGTTTCGGTGTGAAGATCCGCCGTCAGAAGCACCTCAAGCTCCACGCCAAGCTGATGCTGGTGGACGGTGCCTATGCCCAGACCGGGTCGATGAACATCGATCGCAGCGCCTTCGACCTGCGGCGGGAACTGGGGATCGAGTCGGACGCGCCGGAGGTGGTGGAGCGGCTCAAGGCCACCTTCAAGGCCGACTGGGACGAGGCCGCCAAATACCACGCCCCCGACCCTCTGGATCCCAGCCTCCATGAGGAGGGCGAGCTGCCCCCGGATCCCCATTTCGTGCACGACTGATGATCGGCGTTCCCGCCACCGGCTCCGACGACCGTGCTCTGGGATCGCCGCCCGGACTGCGTGAGCTGTTCGTGGGCATGCTCCAGGTGGCCCTCTCGGCTTTCGGGGGCGGGCTCTCGGCCTGGAGCCAGCGGATCGTGGTGGAGCAGCGCCGCTGGATGACCAACGAGCAGTTCCTCACCGGCCTCACGGTGGCGCGTCTGTTCCCCGGGCCCAATCAGATCAACATGGCTGTCTACATCGGGGCCAGCTTCCGGGGAGTTCTGGGAGCCCTGGTGGCCCTGGCCGGCATGTTGGTCGTGCCCTTCACCCTGCTGATGGCTCTGGGGGTGGCGTACTTCTGGCTCCATGAAATCCCGGCCATCGATCGGGTGCTCGCCGGGGTGGTGGCTGCGGCCGCTGGAATGGCCCTCTCGATGGGCTTCAAGATCCTGCACGAGTACTGGCGTGATCCGGTGGCTCTGCTCCTGGCCGCTGGGGTGTTTCTCGCCATGGCGGTGTTCCATGTCCGGCTGATTCCGGTGGTGCTCGTGAGCGGTCCCCTGGCGATGGCCTGGTACTGGCCCCGCCGGAGCGAGAACCTCTGATGGGCTTCTCCCTGTTGGCGGCGGCCTGCACGGTGCCGGCCCGGCTCACCGATCTGGGCAACCTGCGGCAGGTGCTCTGGGAATTTCTCTCCCTCTCCCTGTTCTCACTCGGGGGTGGCAACACCCTGCTCAGCGAATACCACCACCTGGCGGTGAATCAGTTCTGCTGGCTCACCAATTCCCAGTTCGCTGATCTCTATGCCCTGGCGGAGGCGGCGCCGGGGCCCAGCTCGATGCTGGTGGGGCTGCTGGGTCTGGGGGCGGCCTGGCGAGAAGGGGTGGGCTGGGGTCTGCTCAGTGGCTACGGAGCGGAAGCGGCCATCCTGCTGCCCTCCACCCTGCTGATGGTGCTGGCTTGCCTCAGCTGGCGGCGGATGGAGCACTCCCCCTGGCGGATTTCCTTTGAAAAAGGGATGGGGCCGATCACCCTGGGCATTCTGTTCGCGGTGGGTCTCAAGATCGTGCTCACCGCCGACACCACCCGTAGCGGCCAGCTCAGCGTGCCCGGGGTGATCGTGTCGGTGATGGTGTGTGTGCTGATGCTGCGCACCCGGATTTCGCCCCTGTGGTTCATGGCGGTGGCCGGGGTGCTCGGCGGGTTGGGGATCATCAGCCGCTGAGTGGCCACACCGGGCCGGCCGCTGCGATCCGGATCGCCCCATCCACGAGCCGGGCCTCCTCCACCAGCCCCGCAGGAGGAGGGTCCTCAGGGCCCCGGGCCAGCACATCGGCGATCTTCAACTGGAGGGGACGCAGCTGCAGGGCCACGATCCGGGCCTCCCTGTCCCCCAGGCAGCCGGCCTGGGCCACGCCCCGCAGCCGGCCCCACACCAGCACATGTCCCACGGCCCGCACCAGGCCCCCGGGGTTCACATCGCCCAGCACCAGCAAGGAGCCCGCGGCTTCCAGCTGGTCACCCGAGCGCACCGTGCCGCGGTGGAGGGTGAGGCTGTCCCGGCTCCCTGCCGCGACGGTTGGGGTCGGCTCCGGGCTGGCTGGCGCCAGCCAGCCCAGCCCGAGGGCCGCGGCGGCCACACGGGTGCCTGGGTTGGCGCTCACCACCAGCAACACGCTGTGGCCATCGGTTGCCAGCCGCTGGCAGATGGCTGCCAGTTCAGAAGCCCCCAGCGGGCGGTTGCCGCAATCCAGTTCCAGGCTGCCGGCGCTCGACCCTGGACGCAGCAGGCGGCGATTCTCCAGGGCCGCCTCCACCAGGGCCCGCGGCTCCTGTTCTCCATCGGGGAGCCAGAGGCGCCGCAGCTGCCCGGCCGCTGCCGGCTCAAACCACTGCGCCTCCATCAGCGATGGCCCCAGCGCGCCTTCATGGTTGCTGGGCCTGCAGCTCCAGGCGCCTCAGCCTGAGCGACTCGCTCACCTCGGCCGGATGGATCAGCCAAACCACCTCGCTGGGCTGGATCAGACTCTGCACCAGCGCTGAACGCTGCTCCAGGGCATTCAGGCGATGCCCATCCCAGAGCCTCAGGCCGCCTCGGTAGGGGTCGTAGCCGTGGATCTCGCGGGTGAGCAGAGCGCAACACCGCTCCGGGACCATTCCGGCAGCTCCGCTCAGGCGCTGGGCCAGGGCCAGCAGTTCCAGGCGCTCTCCGCAGGGGAGGGTTGCCACATCGGTGGCCTTGAGGAGGCGGCGCTGAAGCAGACGCCTGCAGGGCTCCGCCAGCTCTGCGGGTCCCTCCTCCATCCACCGCAGCAGGTGATATCCGGTGCGCAGATCATCGTTGGCCAGAAAGCTGTCGAGATCGAGGGCCTCGTGGTGCCAGAGCCAGCGTGCCATCACAGGATCGGCCCAGACCCGTTTGGGCCCGAGCCCCCTGGCGGTGGCGATCGCCTGGATCAACAGCCAGTTGCATACCACGTTGAGGCGGTGGTTGTACACGCTGCGGTACATCAGGCTTCTGGCCACCAGGTAGTGCTCCACGGCCAGCAGGCCCCGTGGGTGGATCGCCAGGGCCCCATCCGGCGCCACCGTGAAGGCCG
>JAYKGZ010000024.1:0-3351 GCA_035284925.1 Cyanobacteriota bacterium
CACCTACCAGACCTGGACCATCGTGGGATTCCTGTTGCTGCATCACTTCCTGCGGGTGAAGCCGGAAGACGTGGGGCTGCTGAATCTGACAAGCCAATAAAAAACCGCAGCTTTCGCTGCGGCAGAAGGGAAAACCAGGGGTGCGGATCAGAAGAGACCGAGGGTGAGCGACTTGTCGATGGGCAGGGCAGCACCGATACCCAGATAGATCGTGAAGGCCGTTCCAAAGAGGAAGACCGCCATGGCCACAGGACGGCGGAATGGATTCTGGAACTTGTTGAAGCTCTCGATGAAGGGGACCAGCATCAGGCCCAACGGCACCATGGTTTGAAGGGCGATCCCCAGCAGCTTGTTGGGAACCACGCGCAGGATCTGAAACACCGGGTAGAGGTACCACTCGGGGAGGATCTCGAGTGGGGTGGCAAAGGGATCAGCCTTATCCACCAGCATGGCCGGATCGAGAACCGCCAGACCGACGATGCAGCCAATGGTTCCCAGGATCACCACCGGGAACATGTAGAGCAGGTCGTTGGGCCAGGCGGGCTCACCGGAATAGTTGTGTCCCATCCCCTTGGCCAGCTTGGCGCGGAGCTGGGGATCAGTGAGATCAGGCTTCTTGAGGATGTGCATGGCTCGGTGCTGAATGGGTTCAGCAAGAGATGGGTGGGGGGATGAAGGTGTTGAGTGGTCGGGTTGAACCGATCACAACGGACCGGAGATGCCCTGTTTGCGGATCATCAGGAAGTGCATAAGCATGAAAACCGCCAGGAGCCAAGGCATCACAAAGGTGTGCAGGCTGTAAAAGCGCGTGAGGGTGGACTGGCCGACGCTTTCGCCGCCGCGGAGCAGTTCAACCATGAAGTCGCCGACCACTGGCACGGCCGCAGGAACACCACTCACGATTTTCACGGCCCAATAACCCACCTGGTCCCAGGGGAGGGAATAGCCGGTGACACCGAAGCTCACGGTGATCACGGCCATGGTGACGCCGGTGACCCAGGTGAGCTCGCGGGGGCGCTTGAAACCTCCGGTGAGATAGACCCGAAACACGTGGAGGATCAGCATCAGAACCATCATCGAGGCGCTCCAGCGATGCACGGAGCGAATCAGCCAGCCGAAGCTGACGTCGGTCATCAGAAGCTGAACAGAGGCGTAGGCCTCAGCCACCGTGGGCTTGTAATAAAACGTCATCGCAAACCCAGTGGCGAACTGGATCAGGAAGCACACCAGGGTGATGCCGCCAAGGCAATAAAAGATGTTCACGTGCGGTGGCACGTACTTGGCGGAAATGTCGTCGGCAATGCCCTGGATCTCCAGGCGCTCCTGGAACCAGTCGTACACGGGAGACGACTTTGCAGCAGGAGAAGAGTTCGCCATGCAGGCCGGAAAGTCAGTTGCGAGAGTCTACCGATCACTCTGAACCTGCCGTGAGCGCGCCGCGCCCAAGACGATTCGCCGCCCTGGCATGGTTTCTGGCCCTGCTGCTGGGGACGGTGCCCCCGGCGCTGGCCCTCAGCGACGCCCAGCAGCTGGTGGTGGAGGCCTGGCGACTGGTGAACCAGAGCTACGTGGATCCGCCACGCTTCGAGCAGGTGCAGTGGAAGCGTCTGCGGCAGAAGGCCCTGGAGCAGCCGATTCACACCAGCCATGACGCCTACGAGGCCATCAGCACCATGCTGGCCCCCCTGGGCGACCCCTACACCCGGCTGCTGAGGCCGGAGGAGTACAGCACCCTCAAGGCCAACACCCAGGGCAGCGTGAATGGGGTGGGGCTGCAGCTGGCCCTGCGCAGTGCCGACGAGCAGATCATCGTGATCGCCCCGCTGGATGGCTCCCCAGCCGCCGAAGCCCTGATCCCGAGCGGCACGGCGCTGCTGGCGGTGAATGGGATCAGCACGGCGGAACTGGGGCTGGAGGGCACGGCAGCGGCCCTGCGGGGCGAGGCCGGGAGCCGGGTGCTGCTGCTGCTGGAAACCCCGGCCGGTCAGAGCCGTGAGCTCGAGCTGGAACGGCGCACCGTGAACCTGCAGCCGGTGCAAAGCCGCCTGATTGAGCAGGATGGCCACCAGCTGGCGTATCTCCGGATCACCCAGTTCTCGGAACCGGTGCCGGCCCAGGTGGAAGCGGTGCTCACGAGCGAGGCCATCGCCCGGAGCGACGGGCTGATCCTGGATCTTCGTAACAATTCGGGGGGGTTGGTGAGTGCAGGCCTGGCCGTTGCCAACGATCTGCTCAACAGCGAGCCGATCGTGACCACCCAGGACCGGGACGGACTGAGTTCCCCGACCCAGGCCGGCCCCGGGCAGCTGTACGGAGGCCCCCTGGTGACCCTGGTGAATGGAGGCACCGCCAGCGCCAGTGAGATCCTGGCCGGAGCCCTTCAGGACGACGGCCGCAGTGTGCTCCTGGGGAGTCGCACCTTCGGCAAGGGCCTGATCCAGACCCTGATCCCGCTCGGTGATGGCAGCGGTCTGGCGGTGACGGTGGCCCGCTACCTCACACCCAGCGGCCGTGACATCCAGAACCTGGGCATCCTGCCGGACCTCCCCCTCCAGGCGCCCGAACCGCTCAATCCCGGGGGCCAGGGCGACGTGTGGCTGAAGCAGGCCGCCTCCGCTCTCGTGGAGCAGCTGGGATGAAAGGCCCCCGTACCTATCACGACCCGCTCCACGGCGCGATCCGGCTCGATCCCCGCGAGCCGGCGGAGGCCCTGGCCATCGCCCTGATCGACACGGCTCCCTTCCAGCGGTTACGTCGGATCCGTCAGCTGGGCCCCGCCTTCCTCACCTTTCACGGGGCTGAATCGAGCCGCTTCACCCATTCCCTGGGGGTTCTGCACCTCGCCCGGCTGGCGCTGCAGCTGCTGGAGCGCACCCATCCAAACCTGGTGGAGCATCGGAGCCTGCTCTATGCCGCGGCCCTGCTGCATGACGTGGGCCACAGCCCCCTGAGCCATTCCGGCGAGGAGATGTATCTCCTCCGGCACGAGAGCTGGTCGGGCCGGCTCGTCCGCGAACATCCAGCCCTGCATGATCCCCTCGAAGCGATGGCGCCCGGCACGGCATCGGCCGTGGCCGATCTGCTCGAGCATGGACGTTGCGACAGTCGGGCGATCAAGGCCCTGGTGAGCAGCCAGCTCGACTGCGACCGGCTCGACTACCTGCTGCGCGACAGCTACAGCACCGGAGCGAAGTTCGCCCAGCTGGATCTGGAGCGGATCCTGGCGGCCTTCACGGTGGCGCCGGATGGGGCCCTGGCGATCCACCCACGGGGCCTGCTGGCCGTGGAGCACTACCTGGTGGCCAGAAGCCTGATGTACCGCAGCGTGTACAACCACCGCCTCAACGTGGT
>JAYKGZ010000025.1:0-9151 GCA_035284925.1 Cyanobacteriota bacterium
TGGACCGCTTCCTGCGGCCGGAAGCCCGCCTGCCCCAGATCCAGACCCAGGACTACCGCTGATTCACCACAAGCGCGAACGATGGCTTCCATTCTCGAAACAGCAGCCGGCGCGGGCTGCTTCAACACTCTGCTGGCGGCTGTTGATGCCGCAGGCCTGAGGGATGCCCTGGACAGCCCCGGGCCCTTCACGGTGTTCGCCCCGGTGGACGACGCCTTCGCCGCCCTTCCGGCCGGCACGGTCCAGACCCTGGTGGACAATCCTCCCCAGCTGGCCCGGATCCTGAAATACCACGTGCTGGCGGGCGCCCACGATCGGGCCACCCTGGTGGCCCAGGAGGCGTGGACAAGCCTGGAGGGGGCTCCGATCCCGATCCGCTGCAGCGATCCCTTCGAGGTGAAGAACGCCACGGTGGTCACCGCCGACATCGTGTGTGACAACGGCGTTGTGCATGTGATCAACCGGGTGATCCTGCCCGGCTGATCCTCCCTGCTGGCTTCAGCCCGCCCCGAACAGGTTCAAACCCTCGAGGCCCTCCACCAGCAGGTAGGCGCCCAGCAGCAGGGCCAGCACACCCACCAGCCACTCGGCCCGGTGCTGCAGCCAGTCTTCGAGACTCGTGATGGCTTCCCGGATCCCCCCTCCGCTGAGCAGCCAGGCCAGAGGCGGCAGCAGCAGCAGGGAACTGGCCATCAGGGTGAACAGCCCGGTGATCTCAGCGTCCGCGCTGACGCCCGGGTCGTTCATCAGCAGCAGGCCGGCTTCCTTCAGATAGAACACCAGGTTTTCCGGGGTCAGCAGGGCGCTGGCGGCTCCCAGACCCACCAGGGTGAGGGTGCTGAAGTCGGGCAGCTGGTTCATCAGGCGCAGCGCCATCCCCTCCTCACCGAGGTTGGCCTGCGGGGTGAGCTGATACAGCCCAAGGCCGATCAGGGCACCCGAACCCAGCAGATCGATCAGCACCTGTTCCCGGGCGCCATGGTTGAGGCTGATCGCGAAACTTTCCCCCAGCACCATCAGCACCACGATGGCCAGGGCATTGGCGCTGGCCCAGCCGAGCACATAGGCCATGGCACGCTGCAGCGGAGCCCGCCCCAGCAACAACAGGGCGACCACAGCGATATGAAGGGGGGAGAAGGCAATGCCGATGCCAAAAAGCGATGATTTGGTGATCAGCTCAGGCGAAAGGAGAGCAGGGAAGGGCAACGGCTCATCGATCGCATCGGCCTGGATTGTGGCAACTCAGACGGCAGCGATGCGTGCCGGTTGCCAGCCCGGTGCCCACTGGCGAATCAGACTTTCGAGGCGGGTGAGCTGATAGCGGGTGATTTCATCTGGCCGAGAGGCATAGGCCAGCTGGAGCTGGCCAAGCTCAGCCTCCATGGCGATCAGCACCGGATGGTTTCCGTCGAGAGGCACAGCTCAGATTCCTGTTAAACAAACACTAGGTCGGTTGTCACGTTGTTGCTGCCCCCCATCCCACCATTGGTGGCCAGCCTGCTGAAACCGCAGGCCTATCCCCATCCCGTTCAGCGGGTGGAACTGCTGGAGACCCACATCTCCTGGGTGTTCCTCACAGGTCCCTACGCCTACAAGCTCAAGAAACCGGTGGATCTGGGGTTTCTCGACTTCTCAACACCCGAGCGCAGAGAACTGTTCTGTCACGAGGAGCTGCGACTCAACCAACGGCTCAGCGGCGATCTCTACCTCGATGTGGTGCCGCTCCACGGCCCACCGGAGCAGGCCTCCTTCCAGGGGGAAGGGCCGGTGATCGACCATGCGGTGCGCATGCGTCAATTCGCCCAGAGCGCTCTGCTGGCAGCGGTACTCGAGCGCCATGGTCTCACCGCCGCGATGGTGGATCGCCTGGCCGACGATCTGGCCCAGTTTCAGGCCGCTGCCGCCGTGGCTCCCCCCACGGGTCCCCATGGCTCGGCCGATGCCGTACTCGCGCCGGTGCGGGCCAACTTCGCCGTGGTGGAAGCCTCCCCGCTGCTGGCTGATCAGCCGCCATCGGCAGCGCGGCTGCAACGGCTCCGCCTCTGGAGCGAACAGGAGTGGCTGCGGCTACGCCCCCGATTCGCCGAGCGCCTCGCCGGCGGGCGCGTGCGCGAAGGCCACGGCGATCTGCATCTGGGGAACCTGGTGCTGCTGGAGGGTCAGGTCGTTCCCTTCGACTGTCTGGAATTCAGCGACACCCTGCGCTGGATCGATGTGGTGAGCGAGATGGCCTTCCTGGTGATGGACCTCCAGGAACACGGGGCCCAACGCCTCAGCCAGCGGCTGCTGAACCGCTGGCTGGAACAGACCGGCGACTGGAAGGGGCTCGCCCTCTGGCGCTGGTATGTCTGTTATCGCGCCCTGGTGCGCGCCAAGGTGGCAAGCCTGCGGAGCGATCCGGCAGTGCACACCTACCTGGAATTAGCTGAACAGCTGATCACACCCCAACCGCTGGTTCTGGCGATCACCACCGGGGTGTCGGGACTGGGGAAATCCCGATCCAGCCAGGCCATCGCCGATCGTCTGGGCTGGATCCGTCTGCGCTCCGATGTGGAGCGCAAGCGCCTGTTCGGGCTCTGGGGGATTCCAGCGGCGGCGGAACTCCGTGGCGATCCCTACCGCCCCTCGGTGAGTGAGGAATTGCTGGGGCAGAGGCTGCCCCAGCTGGCGCGGGAGCTGATCGAGGCCGGATTCCCCGTGGTGGTGGATGCCACCTTCCTGCGGCGGCAGGATCGCCGACGCATGGCGGAGCTGGCTGACAGCCTCGGCGTGCCGTTTCTGATCCTGGCTCCCACCGCCAAAAAAGCCGTGGCCCTGGAGCGGATCCAGAAGCGCCGACGCCACGGCCGGGATCCCTCGGATGCCGATGCGGAGGTGCTGGAGCAACAGCTGGCGATGGCAGAACCCCTGGACGCCGTGGAGTGCGGGCTGTGCCTCCCGATCGAGGCCGATGCCGACCCCGATGAGCTGGCGGGCCGCGTTCAGGCCTGGTTGCGCTCGAGCCGTTCCAGCAATTCCTCCAGCCGGCCCAGCAGTTCCGCTTCCTTCCCCTCCACGGAATCCGGATCTTCCACAGAATCCTGAACGGTGAGCCGGCTGATCAGGATGCCCATCACCACAGCCACATAGAAAATGCCAAGAATCGACACCACGATCGTGGCCATCTGAGCCTGGGGGTTGTGGGGAAGGATGTCCCCGAAGCCTGTGCTGGTGAGCGTGATAAACGCGTAGTAATTGATTCTTACGAAGTCGAGCGACCACACCGCATCCCAGAGCTGCGGCGTCAGCGTTCCAGGGGGCATCAGCACCGACCGGGTCGATCCACTCGCATCCACGAAGCTGCTGGGCAGCACCGTCTCCATCGCGGCGAAAATCAGACCGGCCGTGAGTCCCAGCAGCAGGTAGCCGGCCATGGCACCGCTGAGCACCCGCCAGGTGACCCGCTGTTCACGGGCCAGGAGCCGCAGCAGCCGCAGCAGACTCCAGCCCACAAACACCCCCCAGAGCGCCAGCAGCAGCATGCCGGTACTGCGGAGCCCCACCGGAGCGACGGCCCACAACACCCCTGAAGCGGTGGTGCAGAGGCCGAGAAACCGGAACAACCAGCCCGGACGACGGAAGCCTTCCGAGCTGGAGAGGCGACCGAGCCCTGCCACGAGCATCAGCGGCAGCAGGTCGTAGCCCACATGATTCACCACCCGCCAACGCTGCGGCAGGGTGAAGCAGAGCAGCACCAGCAGGCACATCAGCAGCAGGTGCTGATACCAGCGATGGCGCTGTTCAACCTCGCTGGAAGTCAGACCCATCACACGTCAGAGCGGCAGTGCTCCGTCACGGTCGGAGCGGAACACCTGTTCAAAACCACCCATGTGTTGCAGCAGAAGGTTCAGCAGCTCCTCAAAGGTGCGACGGGTTTCGGGAGCACCGGTGCCCATGGCCTCACGGCTGAGCAGCACGAGTTCCAGCACAGCTCCGTGGTCACGGGCCTGCACATCGGCGAACAGCTGCATCCGCTGAACCTCGGCCGCCCCCTTAAGCAAGGCACTCAGGTGGGCCGGGGTGCGGTGGTCCACCTCGGCATGCAGCGACTGCAGCACGGGAGCGAGCTGCTCGAGAATCCAATGGGAGCTGGGGTTCCCGGGCGGCTGGAGCACCAACAGGAAGCGCGCCATCCAGGCTGCGTGAGGGGACAGCCGACGCTACCTTGAAGACATCACCCGGTGGTTGCCCCATTGAGCAACGCTCTGCCAGTCACCTGAGCCACTCAGTGCCGGATTCCGCGTCGCTGCAGTCCCTGGCGGTCATCGGCGCAGGAGTTTCAGGTTGCGCCCTGATCGCCAGGTTGCGACAGCTTGGCTATGAGGGGGCCATCGACCTCTGGGAAACGGGTCGCGGGCCAGGAGGGCGGGCCAGCACCCGCCGCTCCCGCCACGATTCGAACCTGCAGATCAACCATGGCGCCCCCCTGCTCAACATCGGTGCCACGCCCCCGCCAGCCCTGTTGGATCCCCTGCTTGCCTGCGGGGCGCTGCAGCCCTGGAGTGACCGGATCGCCCGGCTTCAGGGAGAGTCGTCGCTCCAGCTCGATGGCACCGATGCCCTTACGGATGGTGCCCTGTTCCAGGGCGGCGGAGGCATGGACCGGCTCGGGGCCGGCCTGCTGACCCTGGCACGCCAGACCGGACGAGGGGCCATCAGCACCCACTACGCCACGCTGGTGCGCACCCTGAGGCCCAGTCCGGAGGGACGCTGGCAGCTGCTGGACCCGAAGGGCCGACTGCTGGGCGAGAGCGACTGGCTGGTGCTGAGCAGCACCCTGCTGGCCCATCCGCGCTCGAGCCGGCTGTTCGGCTGGCCGACCGTGCCCTTGAAGGAGGCCGCCGAATCCCTCGGCGACCTTCAACTCCAGCACGCCCTCACCACCATCGCCGGCATCCGCTTCGAAGCCCGCAGCAATCTCCTGGTGGTGCTGGATGCCACCGCGGCCTCCGCCTGGCTGCACCTTCCCTTCCGGCTGCTCAGCTTCGATGCGGCCGCCCAGCAGCGCTGGGGCCTGGAACGGGTGTCGATTCAACCGCTGGCCGATCAACGCTGTGCCGTGGTGGCCCACTCAACCCATGCGTTCGCCGCCGATCACCTCGACGTGTTCGGGTCGCATTCGGCGATTGCCAAACAGCTTCAGCTGCCCCCCGACAGCGGCCGTGAGGAGACCGTGATCCAGGCGCTCACCGAGCTGCTGGGTGAGGCCATGGCACCATTTCTGGCATCTCCAGGCGGCCTGGAGCAGGCCGAGCGTCAGCTGATGCGCTGGGGAGCGGCATTTCCTGTGGCGCCGGGTCTGGCAACTGAACTAGCCCTCTGCAGCGGGAGCAGGCTGGGTTTCTGCGGTGACTACATCAACGGGGCCGGTTTCGGCCGGATCGAGGGTGCCCTGCGCAGCGCAGAGCTCCTGGCCGAGAGGCTGAGGCCTGAGCTGGAGGCAGCGAACCTCAGGCGCAGCAGCCGCTGAGGGATTCTGCCTCCAGCCGCTCCGCCAGTTCAGGTCCGCCAAGGGTGTGGGTCCAGATCTGCACCTCACTGCCGAGGGGACAATGGAAGCTCAGCTGTTCAAACGGAAACACCACCCGTTCCAGGAAGAAATGCTGCGGGCCCAGACAGCGAAGGATCACCATCCGCTCACTGCCATTTTGGTAGCTGCAGTCGAGACCCGACTCAGCAGCGGCGGGGGCGTGATTGGAAGACACCATGGGCTGGCAGGCCTGGGCAGCAAAGCTGACGTCATGATGGCGAAAATTGCCTGAATCCACGACGAGCTCCAGGGATGCCGGCTTGATCAATGCCGGTCTGGCTGGAGCAGGGGATCGGCTGCAACGCCCTGAACAAGGATCCGCTCGTTCAACCGCTCGCTCAGCTGCGCCGGGTGAGCAGACTCGGCCGAATCGAGCCGCAGCGTGCGCTCCAGCTGTTGGTTCCGCGAGGCGCGCAGGCAGTACTTACAGCCTCCGGTGGTCTGCAGATGACGCTCAGGTGTGATGCTGATCTGCCTGACGGGATGGAGGGTGCAGCGGATCTTGATCGGGGTCTTGTAGCTCTTGTATTGAATATCCCGATAGTCGTAGCGATCACCGAAGCGATCCCTGGCGCGGGCCAGGAAGGTGGCCAGATCTATGGGGTTACCCATTCCTTTTGGCGCTGCCTAGGCGCTGCCCCATAGTGTGAACAGATTAAGCAAAACCGAGCACACACCAGGCCGGCAGACAAGTGCCGAAACCTTTCCCCATGATCACCCCGGTTTCTGATCGCACCGTGATGGTGAGTGGTGCCAGTCGCGGCATCGGGCTGGCCATCACCCAGAGGCTGCATGCCGAGGGGCACCGCCTCAGCCTCGGCGTGCGCGACACCGAAGCCTTCGCCGCCGATCCGGCCAACTCCCAGCTGCTGAGCAGCAACCGGGTGCTGCTGCATTCCTATCAGGCGGAAGACCCCAGCTCGGCCGATGGGTGGCTGGAGGCCACGCGAGCCGCCTTCGGCCGGGTGGGAGCCGTGGTGCCATGCGCCGGGGTGTTGAGTCGGGTGGGGGTGTGCTTCGAATCAGACCAGCATGAAGAAATCGACCGCACGCTCACGGTGAATCTCATGGCTCCCTGGTGGTTGTGCCGGGCGGCTTGGCAGGATCTGGCGGACTGCGGAGATGGGCGGATCCTGATGCTGGTGTCCATGAGCGGTCGACGCGTGAAGGGGCGACTGGCGGCCTACAGCGTCAGCAAATTCGGGTTGATGGGCCTTTGCCAGGCCATGCGCAACGAAGGCTGGGAGAGCGGGATCCGTGTGACGGCCATCTGTCCTGGCTGGGTCAATACATCCATGGCTCAAGGAGTGACGGCGATCAAGCCGGAGGCGATGACCCAACCCGAAGACCTGGCCGAGAGCACCGCCCATCTGCTGAAACTGCCACGCTCGGCGGTTCCCTTTGAATTCAACGTGAGCTGCCTTCTTGAGATCTGAGCAGATTCGAGAAGCCCACCATGTCCGCAGGGTCCATGCGAAGTCTGGGCTTCTCGCCCTCAACCGCTGCAAAACCGTGACGCTTCGATCCTGTGGAACCGCGTGGTGAGCCCCACAACGATCACCCCTCAACAGCCGGGCGGGCAACCACGCCGCGTCTCTCGCTGAGGGGATTCTCCAACCCAGAATCAGCTGATGGCTTGCCTGAACCAGGCGATGGTGGGCTCGAGGCCTTGCTCCAGAGGGATGGTGGGCTGCCAGCCCAGTTGTGCACGAGCTAAATCAATCAGAGGTTGCCGCTGGGTGGGGTCATCGGCGGGAAGTGGCTTCTCAATCAGAGACAGGTCGGGGTTGATTCGAGCCCGCACCAGTTCAGCCAGCTCGCGGATCGTGAACTCGCCAGGATTGCCGATGTTCATCGGGCCGGGGTGAGTCCCGTTCATCAGCCTGATCATTCCCTCCACCAGATCATCCACATAGCAGAAGCTCCGGGTCTGGCTGCCATCTCCGTAGAGGGTGAGCGGCTCCCCGCGCAGAGCCTGCACGATGAAATTGCTCACAACCCGTCCATCGTCTGGCAACATCCTTGGCCCATAAGTGTTGAAGATTCGCATCACGCGGATTTCGGTGCCGTGCGTGCGCTGGTAGTCGAAACAGAGTGTCTCGGCGATGCGCTTGCCCTCGTCGTAGCAACTGCGAATGCCGATGGTGTTCACGCAGCCGCGATAGCTTTCTGGTTGTGGATGGATCTCCGGATCGCCATACACCTCGCTGGTGCTGGCCAGCAGCAGTCGGGCACCGACGCGCCGGGCCAGACCCAACATGTTGTAAGTGCCCAGGAAGCTGGTCTTGGCGGTTTTGATCGGGTTGTGCTGGTAGTGCACCGGAGAGGCCGGGCAGGCCAGATGCCAGATCCGGTCCACTTCAAGCTTGATCGGCTCCGTCACGTCATGGCGGATCAGCTCAAAGCGCGGGTGGCCGGTCCACTGAGCCACGTTGCTCTTGCGACCGGTGGAATAATTGTCAAGGCAGATCACCTCCTCCCCGGCTTCCATCAGCCGGTCCACCAAATGGGAGCCCACAAAGCCAGCGCCCCCGGTGATCAGATTGCGAGTCAGCGAAGCAGGCATGGGGTGGAGGGACTGTGGGGAAGGGATGGCACAGCTGGGGCAGGGTGGGGTCGAGAGCCCTCCCCTTCCGCTGGAACGTATCTCCCAGAGACTGTTCACGCTCTCACGAAGCGCCAGTTTCCGGCCTGACACCCAACTCGGGTCTTTGAAATGAAAGCCCTCTGAGCCGCCACGCCCGGCTGGCTGGCGACGCCGCATGGCAAACCAGGCCGTGCCTTGAACTGCGACAGGGAGAGGCCTTTCTGAACCTGGATCGCGCTGCGGACGACAATCTGACCGGGATCTCCAGACCAGCCTGTGGATCAGCTCGGTCCACAAGGAGCGGGCTGGCTCATCAAGTCACCTGAGGTGGGCTCCAACCCAACTGTCGCCTCGAGCGCCTGGTCGGCCCTGTCCAGGGCAGGAGGAAGAGCAGAGATCCCGGCCTTTGGGCCGTCAGCTATTACATGATGAATTCAAAGCCGGAGGAGCTCGCCAGGCTCAGCCGCGAGGCGGCACAGAAAGCATGCTGACGATGACCTGAAGCTCCTGGCCCTGCCCCGAAAGCCAAACAAAGAGGGGGATAGATCCATTGCATCTTACTAGGATATAACTTGCATAGATCTTGAATTCATCTTGCATCAAAACTGTATCTCACCTGAATCTAGCAGTCCGCCCAAATCTGATCTCAGTATTCTACATTAAGGACCGGGGGGTCGCCATCGCTGTTCAGGCCGCTGTCATCGGCTGGTTTTCAGGAGTATCGGAGGGCTTGAGAGCTTCCAGATTTCTCTTATGTCGGCCTGGCCTGCGACTCCTACCCTGAACTAATACCTCCTGCCTTGATTTGGATGGGTGACGGAGCGCGTGCCCAGCCCTGTGGGGATGGCCGGCATTCAACGAGCCAAAGTGCCGCCGTTGGATTGGTGCTCGCTTGGATGGTTGGCGTCCCGGCTCAGGCGTTCCCTTTGCATGTCGCTGAGCTACCAGCAGCCACCAGCCCCTCCAGTCAGGCCCCATCACCTGCCGGGAAAGAT
>JAYKGZ010000026.1:0-8677 GCA_035284925.1 Cyanobacteriota bacterium
TGGGCGTCACGGCAGCTTCAGCTCCGGCAGCGCGGCCCCAGGCCTCGATGGGGGCAGCGGCAGGGCCAGTGCGTTGCCGTTGCCGTCGAACAGGCGCCAGCCGCGGGGATCCACATCCAGGTGCACCGTTTCGCCCACCACGGCCTCCTGTTCGGGACCGGTACGCACCTGCAGCAGGTGTTGGCCCTCCGCCAGCCGGCAGGTGAGCAGTTGCTCATTGCCGAGCGACTCCCGATGCACCACCTCGGCCCGGAGGTTGCGGTTGGTGGCGGGAGCCAGGCGGAGATGTTCAGGGCGCAGGCCTGCCGTGAGCGCCTGGCCCGCCCGGGAGGCCACAGCCTCGGCCATGGGACCCTCCAGGTTGAGACGCCGGCTCCCCGCCAGCAGAAGCTGGCCGCCGCTCAACACCTCCACCGGGAGCAGGTTCATGGGTGGGCTGCCAATGAACTGGGCCACAAACAAATTGGCGGGCCAGCGGTAGAGCTCCAGGGGGGTCCCCAGCTGCTGGAGGCGGCCGGCATTGAGCACGGCGATGCGATGCCCCATCGTCATCGCTTCCACCTGGTCGTGGGTCACGTAGAGGGTGGTTGAGCCAAGGCGCCGCTGCAGGTCCACGATCTGGGCACGGGTGCCGGTGCGCAACTTGGCGTCGAGGTTGCTGAGCGGCTCGTCCATCAGAAACACCGCCGGTCGGCGAGCGATAGCCCGGCCCAGGGCCACACGCTGCTTCTGGCCACCCGAGAGTTCCCGGGGCAGCCGCTGTAGCAGCGACTCAAGCTCCAGCATCCCGGCCACTTCGGCGATGCGTCGCTCGATCTGCTCCTCCCGTGAGGAGGGACACCTCAACGGCCGCGGCAGCGAGCGGCTGGCCCGGTGCAGCCCGTCCTGCAGCATCTGACCAGGCGTACGGGGCCGGCTGCGGCGCAGCCCGAAGCCGATGTTGTCGGCCACAGACAGATGGGGATAGAGGGCGTAGCTCTGGAACACCATGGCCACGTCGCGCTGGGCGGGGCGAAGCGCAGTCACGGGCCGGTCGCCCACCCAGATCTCACCGTCGCTGGGTTGTTCAAGGCCCGCCAGCATCCGCAGCAGGGTGCTCTTGCCGCAGCCCGAGGGGCCCACCAGCACCAGAAACTCCCCATCCGCGATGCTGAGGTTGAGCGTTTCCAGCACCGGAACGGCGTCCCCACCAGCACGCCGGGGTGGGTAGGTCTTGCTGACCTGCTGGAAACGAACCTCAGCCAAACCGGCTCCCCAACTGGGGAATCCTAGGGTTGAAGCACTGACCAGGCCCCAGCCGGGGGCCTGGAGAGCCGTCTTTCCTCTGTCCGTCCTTGCAATTCATTGATCAGGCCCGGATCGCCGTCAAGGCGGGCCGCGGCGGCGATGGCATCGTGGCCTTCCGCCGCGAGAAATATGTGCCTGCCGGAGGGCCCTCCGGCGGCGACGGCGGCCGGGGTGGCGACGTGCTGCTGGTGGCCGACGCCAACCTCCAGACCCTGCTCGACTTCCAGTACAAACGCCTGTTCGAGGCACCGGACGGCCGGCGCGGCGGACCGAATCGCTGCACGGGGGCCAGCGGCGATGCTCTCAGGATCCGGGTGCCCTGTGGCACGGAGGTGCGGGACAGTCGCACCGGAATCCTGCTGGGGGATCTGACCCACGCCGGCGATGAGCTGCTGGTGGCGCTCGGCGGTCGTGGCGGCCTGGGCAACGCCCATTACCTGAGCAACCGCAACCGGGCGCCTGAGCGCTGCACCGAGGGCCGGGAAGGGGAGGACTGGTCGCTGCAGCTGGAACTCAAGATGCTGGCCGACGTGGGGATCATCGGGATGCCCAACGCTGGAAAGAGCACCCTGATCTCGGTGCTCAGCGCTTCCAGACCGAAGATCGCCGACTACCCCTTCACCACCTTGGTGCCAAACCTGGGGGTGGTGCGACGTCCGAGCGGTGACGGGACGGTGTTCGCCGACATTCCTGGATTGATCGCCGGAGCGGCCCGGGGCGCGGGGCTGGGCCATGACTTCCTGCGCCACATCCAGCGAACACGGCTGCTTCTGCACCTGATCGATGCCAGTGCCGAGTCAGTTGTGGAGGATTACCGGGTGGTGACTGACGAGCTCGGTGCTTATGGCCATGGCCTGGCCGAACGGCCGCGGCTGCTCGTGCTCACCAAGATCGAACTGCTGAGCGAGACCGACCTGAACTCCGCGAGGGAAGCTGTCGAACAGGCTGCCGGGGAACCGGTGCTGGCGATCTCGGCTGTATCAGGCCTGAACCTCAAGGAGCTGCTGGGGACGGTCTGGCAGCAGCTCGGCATTCAGGCCTGAACGGAATGCGGCCCGACGCCCGCAGGTCAGTCGTCGTAGACGCGGCACTCGGGGGCTTCGGGATTCAGATCGCAGTAGACCTCGAGGGGGGTGGGGTCGTGGTCGTCGTCGGGGTGGTGCTCCTTGTACTCCTTGAGACCCTGGAGCTCGCCCTCCAGGTGACGCACCTTGCCCATGTCGCCAGAAGCACGCGCCGCTTCGATCTCGTTTTGATCCTTCTGGATGTGTTCGTCGATCGTGTTCATGAAGACACCGGTTCGTGATGGCCGGGAATTCTGCGCGCTCACCATACGGACACCGGGTGATCGCGGCGACTCCCGTGGGCAGCTGCCGACATGGTTGGCTGTTGCTAGGTGTGGGCTGTCGGTCTGACAGGAGACGGTCATGGCGAGGATCCGGCAGTGCCGTGGTCGTCACTTCATCGACGAGAACGGCCGTCTCTATTGGATTAATGGACCCGAGGAGCACTGTTATCTCTCTGAGCAACGTCAGTGGCGCGCCGGTCTCAGTTTTGAGGAGGTGTTGGACTGGAAACAATGTGCGCCCAGTGGGCTTGTGAGCCAGCGCTTCGCCTCCGTCCAGGAGGCGCGTGAGGCTTTCGAGCATGGATTGGTGCACTGGAGCTCGGACCTCTATCTGCGTCGGATGGGAGAGCGGATGCAGGCCCACCGCTCACCGGACGACTACAAGCCCACGGCCATGATGCAAGCCGAGGCCCAGGGGGCTCCGGTGCGCCGTCAGCCCTGGCTGCTTCCTGAAGCCAGCGGCCCGGTCTGCGGCCTGAGACCGCGCCAGCCGGAGCCCGCGCTTTGCGCGAGTCCGAGCGAGGAGGTGGTGCATGCCACCCGGCGCCGGCGTGGCTGTTCCGCGGGAACCGCCTCCATGAGTTCGCCTAGTTCGCCAGCTCGCTGAGCTCCAGCCAGCGCTCCTCGCCGGCCTCAATCCGCGCCTGGAGAGTCGCCAGTTCCGTGGTGCAGAGCTCGAGCATGGCGTAATCGCTGCTGCCCCTCGCCAGAAGCTCCTCAAGTTCCCGCCGGCGCGCTTCCCACTGCGGCAGTTCCGCCTCCAGCGTCTGCAGTTCGCGGTTCTCCCGGAAGTTGCGGCGTCGCGGTTTCTGAGCCGGAGCCTGGCTGGACGGTGATGGCGCCTGGGATGGCGTGGCCGGGGCAGGGTCGCGGCTGCGGTCTGCACCGGCGAGGCCGCTCGAGGTCTTCTCCAGGTAGGCGCTGTAGTTGCCCTCGTAGCGCTGCAGCATTCCGGCCTCGAAGGCGAACAGGCGGTCCACCGTTCGATCGAGGAAGTAGCGGTCATGGGACACCATCACCACGCAGCCGCGGAAGTCCTCGAGAAAGTCCTCGAGCACCGTCAGGGTCCGCACGTCGAGGTCGTTGGTGGGCTCGTCGAGCAACAGCACGTTCGGGGCCTCGATCAGCAGCCGGCAGAGGTGCAGCCGCCGCCGTTCACCCCCGGAAAGCTTGCTGAGCGGCTGGTGCTGCTGGGCCGGCGGGAACAGAAATCGTTCCAGCAACTGGCTGGCGCTGATCATGGTGCCGTCCACCTCCACGGTGCTGGCGGCCTCCTTCACCACATCGATCACCTTGCGGTCGCGCCCGGCCGCATCCTGCAGGGGGATGAGCTCTTCGCTGTGCTGGTCGAAATAGGCCAGTTTCACCGTGCTGCCGAGTTCCAGCCGACCCTCCGAGGGGTGGGAGCCGCGTCCCGCGATCAGGTTCAGAAGGCTGCTTTTCCCCGATCCATTGGGGCCGATGATTCCCACCCGGTCCTCCGGGCTGAAGGCGTAGCTGAATCCCCGCAGCAAGGGTGGCGCCCCAGCGGCCCTGGCCTCGGCGCTGGCCCAGAGGGAGAGATCCTCGGCCTCGATCGCCCGCTTGCCCAGCCGCCGCTGGCCGCTGGCCAGAGACAGCTCAGCGCGGCCCTGGCGCTTCGGCTCCTCGCGCATCGCCTCGATCCGCTGGATCCTGGCTTTCTGCTTGGTGCTGCGGGCCTGCGGACCGCGTCTGAGCCATTCCAGCTCCCGCCGCAGCACCCCCCGGAACTTCGCTTCGCTCGCCGCCGCATCGGCCTCCTGTTCCGCCTTGCGTGCCAGGTAGTGGGCGTAGTTACCGCGGTAGAGGCTGGATGCGCCGCGATCAACCTCCAGGATCCGGCTGGTCACCTGATCGAGCACATACCGGTCGTGGGTCACCAGCACCAGCGCACCGGAGAAGCGCCCCAGGGTTCCCTGCAGCCAATGGATGCAGTCAGCATCCAGGTGGTTGGTGGGTTCATCGAGCAGCAGCACGTCCGGATCGGCCACCAGCGCCGCTGCCAGGGCGAGCCGCTTGCGGTAGCCGCCAGAGAGTGCTCCCACCCGGCTGCTGACATCGGTGATGCCAAGGCGCCCCAACACCTCCCGGATCTGCTGCTCCAGACCCCAGGCCTGGCTCTGGTCCATGCGATTGTTCAGCTCCCCCAGCTCCGCCAGCAGGCCCGTGTCGTCGCGGCTCTCGGCATGGGCCTGGGCCAGCGCCGCGCTCACGGCCGCATAGCGGCGCAGCAGCAGCATCTTCTCGCCGCTGCCCTGGAACACCTGATCGAGAACCGTGCGCTCCGGATCCAGCTCGGGCTCCTGGCTCACCAGCACCACCCGGGCCCTGGGCAGCACCCAGCGCTCGCCGCTGCCGAGGGGTTCCTGCCCCGCCAGAACCTTCAGCAGGGTGCTCTTGCCGGCGCCGTTGGGGCCGATCAGTCCGAGTCGATCCCCCTCGCTCACATGCAGGCTGAGGTTCTCGAACAGGGTGCGGATCCCGGTGTCCTTGCCGGCACCCGTGAGGCTGATCAGGCTCAAGCCGCTGCCCCGTTGCGTTGGCGATCGAGGGCGGCGAAGACACTCTTGTCGCCCACATCCGCCGCCGCGGGCATGGGGAATTTGCGCAGGCAGAGCACCAGCAGCAGGGTTGCTTCAGCGGCCAGCAGCCAGCCGGTGGTGTCGTGGCTCATGAGCCCGCTCAGCTGGCCCAGCAGCGCCAGGGGCAGCAGCAGCGTCACGCCGATGGCCTCCGGCCGGCGGAAGCAGAAGAACTCCTTGAAGCCGATGCCGGCCAGGGCGGCAAAGAACGGTCCAACCGCCCAGATCCAGCGGCCGTCAGCCAGCAGGGCCTCGCCCATGCTGCTGGGCCCGGCGATCAGGGCCAAGGCCAGAAAGCCGGCGCATCCGGTGAGCCAGAACAGCTGCAGAGCCCTGTGAAGCGGCCTCAGGTAGATGTGAATCCAGCGCAGAGCCAGCCCCAGCCCGCCGGCCATCGGCAGCAGCCAGAGCCAGAGCCAGCGGTCGTCCAGCCAGTGCCACTGAACCAGCAGGGCCAGCTGGGCGATGGCTGCCGTCAGCAGGGCGAGTCGATAGCCCAGCACCTCGCGCCGATCGACGGCCGTGATCGTGAACGGGCCGTACACCCCCTCGAACACGGGATCCTGGGAGTCGGTCATGGGCCGGCCATGGCGGGCAGAGCACTCACCAGTGTGGCCAGATCAGGCCCGGCCGGCACGATTCCGGATGGATGGAGCGGGAACAGGGCGCCGAAGTAATCCCGGCGCCAGGCCTCCGCGAAGCAGGTTCCGGCCACCCCGGGCAGTCGCCAGAACCGCCCGCGCCAGTGCCACAGGGCCGGAAACTGCCACAGCGGGCGCCGACTCACACCAAACAGTGGGGCGTAGACCAGCTCCAGCCGTATCAGGGTGGGGAACAGCTGCACATCGGCCAGGGTCGGCACCTGGCCGCATAACCAGGGCTCGCGCGACAGGGCCTGCTCCGCCTGCTCAAGAACCTGGAAGAAGGCCTGCTCAGCCCTGTCGTAAGCCCCCTGATTCCGGGCGAAACCGCAGCGGTAAACCCCATCATTCACTGCCTGCTGCAGCTGCTCCCGCCAGTGGCTGATCGATGGAGCCAGGCTGGCGGGCGAGAGATCCGGGGCCTCGGGCGGCCCGGGCCAGAGATTCAGCAGCTCGATCAGCCGGGCGCTCTCACCCAGCACGATGGCCGGCCCTCGGCGGTCCACCAGCACCGGAACGGTGGCCCGCTGGTCGCCAGCTCCCGATCTCGCATAAAGCTCCAGAAGCGTCTCGCATCCCTCGAAGGGCTGGGCGAACACCCAGCGTCCCGCCCGCGGGTCGGGGTCTACCACCAGGATCTCAAGGCTGGGGTGCAGGCCCCGCATCGCCCACACCAGCCAGGCCCGGTGGGCCCAGGGGCAGCTGCGTCCCACGATCAGCACGTATCGACCCGGTTCCGCCGCGTCGTGGGGCAGAGCGGGTGGGGCCGCGAACGGGCTCAGCGGCCGCTGGTAGTTGCCCATGGCATCGGCCGGGGCCAGGCCACCCATCAATTGCTGCCATTGCCAGTGCCAGGCGCAGCGGGCGGTGCTCACCACCAGGGGAGGGATCGGCATGGGTGATGCGGGGAACAGGGCTGTGCTGCCAGGCTGGCCTGCGTGCCGCGCATCCTCCAGTGACCCAAGCGCCCCGAGTGCTGGTAGTGGCCGCCACCCATGGCAACGAGCGCTGCGCGGCCTGGCTGCTGGAGCGCTGGCAGGCCCGGCCCACGACCCTGCTGAACACCGGACTGGATCTGGCGCTGGAAATCGGCAACCCAGCAGCCCTTGCCGGCAACCGCCGCTACCTCGACCGCGACCTGAACCGCTGTTTTTCCCTGGAACTGCTGGCTGATTTGGGCACCCGGCAGGCTGAGATCATTCGGGCCCGGGAGCTGCTGGCCCTCCATGGGCCCCAGGCTGAGCGCCCCGCCTCGGTGGTGGTGGACCTGCACAGCACCACCAGTGCCATGGGCAACGCGCTGGTGGTGTATGGCCGCCGCCCGGCCGACCTCGCCTTCGCGGCCGCCATCCAGGGCAGGCTCGGTCTACCGGTTTACCTGCATGAAGGGGATGCAGCCCAGACGGGTTTTCTGATTGAACGCTGGCCCTGCGGCCTGGTGATCGAGGTGGGGCCGGTGGCCCAGGGGCTGGTTGAACCGGGGATCTGTCGCCAGACACACCTGGCCCTGGAGGGGGCGCTGGCGGTGATCGCGGCGGCCTGGAGGGGGAATCTGCGCCTCCCCCCGAGGCTGGTGGTGCACCGCCACCGCGGCAGCCTGGATCTTCCCCGCCGCAGCGACGGCTCGCCGCTCGCCTGCCTGGATCCCCGGCGGCAGGGCCGTGACTGGCAGCCGATGCGGCCCGGCGACCCCTTGTTTGTGGGGCTGGATGGCCAGGCGATGCCTTACGTGCCCAGCCCGGAGCTGGCCGGCGAAACCGTCTACCCCGTGTTCATCAACGAAGCCGCCTACGGAGAAAAGGGCATTGCCCTCAGTCTCACCAGCCGTGAGATCTGGTCGGTGGATCAGGCCTGGGAAAAGGCGTTCTGCCTTGGCCTTCAGCGAGGATTTCCGTTGTAGATCACACGGCTGACGCTGCGGCCATCCGGGGTGATCAGGATTTCGGTTTCCCGGGTCGGGGGTTGGTTGAGAGCCTGCCAGCCGGGGGCTCCGCCCTGAAACCGGAAGGTGTACCCCTCGCTGTCGTTGGCAATCAGACAGGGGTTGTCCTCTCGGGCGGTGGCGAACATGCAGGCGGCGGGGCGATAAACGCTGAGTCCACCGTTGAGCTGAACGGCGGTGTTACGGGCCAGGTTGATGGCGCGCACGGCGCTGTACGGCACGGCCGACTGGGCGAGCACGGGGGTGGTGGCCAGCAGGCCACCGAGCAGAAAAGGAGCGAGGCGTGACATCGGCGTTGTGGGGAGGGTTGGGGGATCAGCCGCAGACCAGGGTGCCCTGTTCCCTGGTACAGGGCAGGTTGCTGGTGCTGCCATCAGCCCAGTAGATGCGCAGCCGATCGTCGTTGCTCCCGCTGCGAAGCGTCAGCGACTTCACCGGCCCGGCCGGGGGCTTGCCCTGCTGGTCGGCCGCGCCCGACTGACGCTGATTCAGACGCTGTTCGAGCTGTTGAATCTTGAGCTCAAGCTGCTCCTGGCGCTGCTGAAGCACCTGAAGATCAGCGCTGGCCTGCCGCTGGCAGGCCGCACCGAGGCTGAGCAGGGCCAGGAGCGGGAATCCCACCAGCAGTGGCCGTGGCATGAACGGGATGAACTGGTGACGGAACGGGGCCATGGGGCAGGGCCAGTGGCTTGGAAACTCCTAGCAGCGACTGGAGAAGTCGGCCACGAACCCGCCGACCTGGGAAGAACTTCACGAACTCCCTTCACAATCCCCGCAATATCCCGTTACAGTTGCGAGCGACGGGAATCCGTCCCTGGCGGTTTCCGCCCTTTCTTCCCCTCTCCTTCGGGAGACC
>JAYKGZ010000027.1:0-45376 GCA_035284925.1 Cyanobacteriota bacterium
CCGCATCACGGTGCACAACACCTCCGGTGGCAGGGCCAGATAGCGCTCAGCCACCGAACCCTCGATCAGCAGCGGCGCTTCCACCAGATCGGTGAGCTCCTCGCGCAGGGCCTGGGGCAGGTCGGCCTCGGCACCAAGGCGGTCAGCCTCGTTGGCGATGGCGCCGCTGATGGCGCGCTCCCGTGCCTGGCGATCCACCTCCACCCCGGCGGCGGCCAGGTCCTGGGCGTAGCTTCCCGCCGAGCTGATCGGCACCGGCTCCGCCTGGAGGCGGTGGCCGCGGCTGAGGCGACCAGCCCGCACGCTGGGGTCCGTGCCGGGCAGGGCCAGCGGCACCACCTGGCCATCGAGCAGGGCCACCAGCCAGCGCACGGGCCGGGAGAAGCGGCAGTCGCCCGCACCCCAGCGCATGAAGCGTCGCCCCTGCAAGCCAGCAATCCAGTCGGGCGCGAGCTCGGCCAGCAGCTCCGCCGTCCCCCGTCCCTGCTGCCGCACCAGGGCAAACACGCAGGGGCCCTTGGGGGTGTCACGCACCTCAAGCGCCTCCACCGGCACCCCACAGCGATTGGCAAAGCCGCTGGCCGCGGGGGTGGGTGCACCATCACGAAAGGCCTGGCCAGCCGGGGGGCCCTTGCGCTCCTCAGCCAGGTCCGGTTGGGCCGGCGGCAGCCCACTGATGCTCAGCACCAACCGCCGCGGCGTGCTGGTGCAGTGCACATCGGAGCAGCTGAGACGCTGGTCCTGGAGGTCGCGTCGCACGGCCGCTTCCAGCTGGGGCAAGGCCAGACGGGCAAAGTCAGCGGGCAGTTCCTCGGTTCCGATCTCCAGCAGAAAGGTCGACACGGAACGCCAGGCGATAGCCGCCAACTTTATGGAGCCACCCCGTGCTCCCAGCCATTCGCTACGGTCGGGGCCTGCCCAGGATCGGGATTGCCGTGAGCGTCACCGCTGAGCCGACGAAAGAGCCGACCAAATTCGAACAGCTCAAGGCCAGCAGCGGCCACCTGCGCGAGCCCCTGCTCACCGAACTGGGCAACGCGGCGCCGAACTTCAGCGAACCCGCGGTTCAGATCCTGAAGTTCCACGGCAGTTACCAGCAGGACAACCGCGACAATCGGCAGAAGGGCCAGGACAAGGACTGGCAGATGATGCTGCGGCTGCGCAGCCCCGGCGGCCGCATCCCAGCAGAGCTCTATCTGGCCATTGATGCGCTGGCCGATCGGCTCGGCAACGGCACGTTGCGGGCCACCACCCGACAGGCCTTCCAGATGCATGGCGTCCGCAAGGACAACCTCAAGGAGGTGATCGGCACGATTGTGCGGTGTATGGGATCCACCCTGGCCGCCTGTGGTGACATCAACCGCAATGTGATGGCTCCGGCCGCCCCCTTTGAGAAGGGGGGGTACCCCGCCGCCCGGGAGCTTGCCGCTTCCATCGCCGATCTGCTCGCTCCCCAGGCGGCTGAGGGCTCCTATCTCGACATCTGGGTCGACGGAGACCTCAGCTACCGGATCAAGCCATCGGTCACGGTGAAAAAGGTGAAGGCCCGTCAGAGCCAGGGTGCTGTTTTCAGCGGTGATGCTGCCGAACCACTCTATGGAGGCACCTACCTGCCACGTAAATTCAAGATTGCGGTCACCGTTCCCGGTGACAACTCCGTTGACCTGCTGACCCAGGACATCGGACTTGTGCTCTTCACGGATCCAAGCGGTCGCCCCCGCGGTTGCAATGTCTACGCCGGCGGTGGCATGGGAAGGACGCACAACAAAGAGGAAACCTTCGCCCGGACGGCTGACCCCCTGGGTTTTGTGGCCCATGAGCATCTCCTCGATCTCGTGCAGGCGATCGCCGCCCTCCAACGCGACCACGGTGATCGGGTGCAGCGACGCCATGCGCGGATGAAGTACCTCATCCATGACCGTGGGATCGGCTGGTTCAGGGATGAGCTCAAGCGTTATTTCCCCCATCCGATCCTGGCGATGCGCCAGGAACCACCCACGAAACTCTGCGACTATCTGGGTTGGCACCGCCAGGCACCCGGGAAGTGGTTCGTGGGCCTGCCCTTGCTCTGTGGCCGGATTTCCGGCGAGCGCAAGGTGGGTCTGCGCCAGCTGGTGGAAACCTACAAACTTGAGATCCGCCTCACCCCGAATCAGGATCTGTTGCTCTGCAACATCGGCACGGGCCAACGCAGCACCCTGGTGTCGGCATTAGCGGCCATCGGCTTTGAAGCGCCGGAAGCACCACCGCCACTGGCCCGTCATGCCATTGCCTGTCCAGCCCTTCCCCTCTGCGGGCTGGCTGTCACGGAAGCCGAACGGGTTTTTCCTCACGTTCTTGAGCGACTTGATGGGCTGTTCCACCGCATCGGCATCGAGAAGCCGGTGCTGGTTCGCATGACCGGCTGCCCGAATGGCTGTGCCCGCCCGTACATGGCCGAGATCGGTCTGGTGGGAAGCGGTGTTGATCACTACCAGCTCTGGCTTGGGGGCACACCCAACCTGAGCCGCATCGCCGAGCCTTATCTCGAGAAGATGCCCCTGGAGAGGTTGGAGATCACCCTTGAGCCCTTGCTGAGAGCCTGGCATAGCGCAGGCGGGCGACGCAGCTTCGGCGACTTCGTGCAGAAGAGCGGTCGGGATCAGGTGATCGGCCTGCTGGAGGGTTCCGGCGAGCGGCCATAGCAGGCAAGGGGTTGACCTCTGCTCCAGGCCCAGAGCTGATCTCCCCAGCTGAAGTGCCACCACTCGTTGGGATGCTGGGAAAAGCCGACGGCTTCCATCGCCTCACGCAGGGCCCGGCGATGGCCGTGCCAGAGGAGAAAGTCCTGACGCTGGTAGCGATCGGATGAGCGACGTGCACGATCCAGGAAATGGTCAGGCTCCGACACCGCACCGATCGCATCGATCGCAGAACCCATGGCCAGCCCTTGGCCATGAGCATCCGCCAGGGTGAGGTCGACCGCCGCTCCCGTGCTGTGGGGCGGTGGGGTGGCGGGGTCATCACTGGGGGGGGCCCAGAAGCGCAGCACATCGGCCACCACCCGCTCACGCTCAGGTGAGCGCTGATCAGGATCGCATCCGTCGATTGCGCACTGCTCACGAATGGTGTGCTCCACCATGAAGCTCTGGACGGCGAGAGGACGCCAGCCATCGAAGATCGCCAGCCGCCAGGAGGGATTCCGGCGTTGCAGCTTGATCTGGGCTCTGAGCAGCCTCTTCACCACCTGCTCGCGCAGCCAGAACGGCGAAGCACCTGGTCCATAGGGGGCACCCAGGGCCTGGTAAGGATGGGGTTCGAGGCGGAGAAGCTGCGCCGGCAGGGCGACCATCCGCTCTCCGCACTCATGGATCGGGATGGAACTCCAGGGACGCATGACCGATAACGGTGGGGGGAAGACCCAGTGGAGAGTCAGTTGAGCTGAACTGGCTGAACGCGTCGATGGCGCTGCTCAGCGAGCAGGCGGCCGAGAACCTGATGCTGCTGCAGCTCAGGATCGGCTGCCAGGATGCGCTGGGCCAGTTCCCGGGTGAGTTCGAGCACCTCACCATCATCGGTGAGGCTGGCCAGTGCCAGATCCGGCAGTCCGCTCTGGCGAGTCCCGAGCACCTGTCCCGGACCTCTGATGCGGAGGTCCATCTCAGCAATCTCAAACCCGTCGCTGGAGTGGGCCAACACATCAAGGCGTTGGCGAGCCAGGGCGTTACTGCTGGAATTGATCAGGAGGCAGTGACTGGCCGCAGCACCGCGGCCGACCCGGCCCCGCAGCTGATGAAGCTGGGCCAGCCCGAAGCGTTCGGCATGGTCGATCACCATCACACTGGCCTCCGGCACATCCACACCCACCTCAACCACCGTGGTGCTCACCAGCACCTGAATCTCGCCAAGGGCAAAGGAACTGATCGCCGCCTGTTTCTCGGCGCTGGCCAGGCGGCCATGGAGAAGTCCCACCTGAAGCTCAGGGAACACCTGCTCACTCAGTAGACGGTGCGTTTCCACCGCCGATCGCAGATCGCTCTTCTCCGATTCGTCGACCAGGGGGAGCACAATGTAAGCCCGCTGACCGAGCGCCACCTGCTCGCGAATCAGCTGGTAGGCCTGATCACGCTCGGTGGAACGCAGCAGAACGGTCCGGATCGGCGTGCGTCCGGGGGGGAGCTCGTCAATCTGACTCACATCCAGATCCCCGTAGAGAGAAAGGGCCAGGGTGCGCGGGATGGGTGTGGCGGTGGTGGTGAGCAGATGGGGCTGGAGGCCTTTGGCGAGCAACCTGTTGCGTTGGGCGACTCCGAAACGGTGTTGTTCATCCACCACAACAAGGCCAAGCCGCTGAAACTGCACCGGATCCTCCAGCAGGGCATGGGTGCCCACCAGCAGGTTGAGCTGACCGTTGGCCAGATTCGCCAGCAGCTGACGCCGGCGCCGAGCTGGTGTGGACCCTGTGAGCAGGTCACAACTCACGTGGAGATGGGGCATCCAGGTGCAGAGCTTGGTGTAGTGCTGTTCCGCCAGCACCTCAGTGGGAGCCATCAGGGCCCCCTGACAGCCAGCCGCAACGGCGGTGAGCAGGGAGGCCACCGCCACCACGGTTTTGCCGCAACCCACATCGCCCTGAACCAACCTGGCCATGGGCTGAGCACGGGCAAGATCGGCCTGAATCTCGCCCAGAACCCGTCTCTGGGCCTTGGTGAGTGGGAAGGGAAGCTGCTCCAGGAAGCGCTGCACGAGCGGCTCCTCACCGCGATCGGGAGGAAGGGCCTGAGCTGGGTAACGCGTCAGCTCGCGGCGACGCTGCTGGAGCCCCAGCTGGAGCAGCAGGAATTCCTCAAACACCAGTCGGCGTCGTGCTGCCTCGAGCTGCTCCTGCTGCCTTGGATTGTGGATGCCGTGCAGCGCTTCGGATCGCTTCAGCAGGCCGAACTCCTGCCGGATCTCCAGCGGCAGGGATTCAGGCAGGGTGGCCAGGCAGGGAAGCACGGCGGCAACGGCCTGGCGCAGCCGGTCGGCACTGAGGCCTTCGGTAAGCCCGTAGACCGGCAGAAGACGGCCAATTGCTTCCGATTTCACAGCAGCCCCCGCGTGCTCGAGCACTTCGAGCAGCGGATCCTGGAAGGCTGGACCATAGGGCGACTGCTTCACGAAACCGCTCACCGCCACGGTGGCCCCGGGTGGGTAGAGCCGCTGCTGACTCTTGAGCCAGGCTGGAGTGGTCATGCGGCGGCCGGCCGTGAACTTGCTCACCCGGATCCGACCGGAGGGGTCGGTGAGCTGCAGTTCCAGGATCGCGAGATTGGCGTTCCGCGGGCTGACAAACGCGTGGCATCGACGCACCGTGGCCACAATTGTGGCCGTGCGGCCGACTTCAAGGCCGCTGATTCTCACCAAGTTGGCGTAGTCGAGATAATCGCGAGGGTAGTAATGAACCAGATCCCGCACCACCAACAAGCCAAGCCCCGCCAGCCGGGTGGCGGTACGCGGGCCGATCCCGACGACATCCGGCAAAGGGGTGTCGAGATTGAGGGTGAAGGCTGCGGATCTGATGGCCGAACTGGGGGGGACGTTCGGTTCAGAAAGACGAAGCCTCGGCGATGCCATCGGCGAGGCAGGCGGTTGCAGGGTCTGGCGCAACTGGTGGAGTCGCTGCCGGCATTGCCGGATAAGCGACTGACGGCGGCTGAGGCTCAGGGAGCCATAGTCAGCGAACGCAGCCTGCAGCGGTTCCAGGGTTGGCGAGGTCCCGGGCCCAAGCTCAGCGGGAGGAGCTGCCAGGGACGCCGTCATGAAGGCACTGAACAGCTGGTGGCGACCCTGGAGGTTGGAGAAGCCCTGCTGGGCCTCCAGCTGCAGGGCCTGTTGCAGGGTGCGCAACCACAGGTCGACCGCTGCCGGCAACGTCGCGGCAGGAACGCTCAGGGCAGAGGGCTGATGATGGCCTGGACGTCCTGGAGCCACAGCTCTTCGGCTTCGAGGGACGCCAGCCGGCGTTGCAGACTGGCAAATTCTCGGGCCATTCTGCGCACCTGCTGAGCAGCCTGACGCAGCCGGTTTCGGCAGGTGCGCAGGGGGGGATGGCCATGTTCCAGATCCTCAAGGCGCAGCAGCACCGCAGAGGCCTGAAGGGGAGCCGGCTTCTGGTCGTCACCAGGGAATGGCAGGCGGAGGCAGAGGACACCCGGGGGTGCAGCCTGTACCTCAAGATGACCCTGCAGGGCTCCGTCGAGGAGGTTCATCGGCAGCAGAGCGCTGCTCACACCATGACGAAGCAATTCCACGTTGATGGCATGGGAAAGGTTGCGCAGGCGCCTGGAAAGAGCCTGTTCATGACCTTCAAGCCATTGGAGCAACAGGATCGGCTCTGAAGGCAACAAGCTCTGGTCATGCCCCTCAGCAGCGGGCCCGATGGAAGCCAGAGACCAGGGCAGACCATGGAACGCGTCAAGGTCGGGGGTTATCTCCTCCCTGGCTTCCTCAGCGGTTGGCGCCCAACCCGACGACGAAGAAGGATCGGTCCAGCCTTCCGCGCTGAGCGGGAGTTCCAACCCCAGCTTCACCGATCCCGTTGGAACCTGTTCGCTGATCTGGGCACGCTGGCGCTCTTCAAGAGCCTCGAGGATCCTCTGCTGACGTTCCTCATGGAGCTCAGCAGCCAGACAGGCCAACTGTTCAACCGTGAGCAGGCTTCGGGTGCGCCGCACCAGGGCCTCCAGCCGGCGTTGAAGCCGGCGGCGGCGCTCAAGGGGAAGGGCCCCATAGCGCTGGGGGTGAACCTGGGTGACCAGATGGAAACAGGCCTGGTGAACAGCGCTGAGCAAATGATCCCGCAAGACCTGCAGATACAGCGCCAGGTGGCGATAGATCTCAGGATGGTTGCCGGCGAACTCGGCTTGAAGGTCGGCGAGTCTGAGCTGCGCGGCCTCGTGGGCAGAAAGCTCAGCCTTGCTCATCGCTCCACTCAGGCCGCCCCTCCCATCGCAGCGACTTCAGCCGCAAAGTCCATCTTTTCAATCTCGATGCCCTCACCCAGGTTGAAACGCACAAACCGACGAACCTGAATGTTTTCGCCCACCTTGCCGGCGACCTGTTTCACCAGCTCCTCGACACTGATGCTGCTGTCCTTGATGAAGGGCTGATCCATCAACGCCATCTCCTTGAGACGCTTGCCGATGCGACCGGCAACGATCTTCTCCTTCATCTCCTCTTTCTTACCCGAAAGGTCGTCACGTCCCATCTCAATCTGTTTCTCGCGCTCCGCAACATCAGCCGGAATGTCGGCCACCTTCACGTAATCGACGGAAGGGCACGCAGCAATTTGCATGGCAACATTGCGTAGAAGCTCCTGGAAGATTTCGCCGCGAGCAACAAAATCGGTTTCACAGTTGACCTCAACCAATACACCGACTCTGGCGCCGGTGTGGATGTAGGAACCGATGGCCCCCTCAGCTGCAGTGCGCCCAGACTTCTTTTCTGCACTGGCGATGCCCTTCTGTCGGAGCCACTCAATCGCCTTGGTGGCATCGCCGTTGGTTTCAGAAAGCGCTTTCTTGCAATCCATCATCCCAGCGCCGGTCTTGTCGCGCAGGTCTTTGACGAGCTTGGCGGAGATCACAACCATGGCCAGGAGCAGTAAAAAAGAACGGCAGGAAAAAAGGAAGAGTCAGTTACAGGTCACAGCGATTAGCCGTCGCCATCAGCCGTCGTCATCCGATGACTGTTCACCGGCGCCATGGCGACCCTCATTGATTGCATCGGCCAGCCGCCCAAGCACCAGCTGGACCGATCTCACAGCATCATCGTTACAGGGAATGGGCACATCACAGAGATCTGGGTCGCAATTGGTGTCAAGCATCGACACCAGCGTGATATCAAGTTTTCGTGCCTCCAGCACCGCGTTGGTTTCGCGACGCTGGTCGACGAGGATGACCACATCTGGCAGCCGGCGCATGGTTTTCAGACCACCGAGATACTTCTGGAGACGCTCGAGCTCGCGGCGCAACACAGCGGCTTCCTTCTTAGGGCGAAGGGCAATCGCTCCTGAGCTCTCCATCCGTTCCAGATCCTTGAGACGATCGATCCGGGCCCGCATGGTGGTCCAGTTGGTGAGCATGCCCCCAAGCCAGCGCTGGTTCACGTAGGCGGCACCGCAGCGACTCGCCTCCTGGGCAATCACCTCAGAAGCCTGCTTTTTCGTGCCAACGAACAAAAAGCGTTTGCCGCTACGGGAGGCACTGCGGACCCACTTATAAGCATTGTTCATGCAGACAGCTGTCTGCACAAGATCAATAATGTGAACCCCGTTGCGCGCGCAATAGATGTAGCGCGACATTTTGGGGTTCCAACGACGAGTCTGGTGCCCGAAGTGGGCGCCAGCCTCCATCATTTCGGCAAGGGTGACGACAGCCATGATTGGGTGGTGAGTTTCGGGTTCGCCTCCACCTGCCAGGGACCCTCGTGAGGGTCACCCGAAACACGCAGGTGTGCGGGATGGAAGAACCCGGCCAAGCTATCAAACGGCGTCAGCCAGCGGCTTGGTCAGTCAGCAGCGCCGCCGTTGTTCGCCGTCCCAGTGACACCATTGCCGACGCCCTCACCGCGGCCCTCGTTGCGGAGCTTGCGCTTCTTGAACTTGCGGGCGTAGGCGCGGTTCCGCTCCTGCTTCTCCTTCTTCAGATTCCGGCGTTTCGACATGCGGGCGTGTGGTCAGGTATGTGTCCAAGGATTCAGCCTACTCAACCCTGCTCCAGGAGCCGACCGTCCTCCATCCGAACCAGCCGGTCGGCCACATCGAGGATGCGTGGGTCGTGGGTCACCATCAACACCCCACAGCCCTGCTCGCGAGCCAGTCGTTGCAGCAGGTCCACCACCTCCCGCCCGGTTCGGCTGTCCAGTGACGCCGTGGGTTCATCGGCCAGCAGCAGCCGGGGCCTGGCCGCCAGGGCCCGGGCGATCGCCACCCGCTGTTTCTGACCACCGGAGAGGTCGTGCGGCAGCTTGCCGAGGTGATCAGCCAGGCCCACAGCCCTCAGCCACTCCCGCGCATGGTCCCGGCGAGCCCGGTAGCTCAGGTCGTTCAGCAGATCCGACCCCATCTGCACATTCTGTTCAGCGGTGAGGCAGCGCAGCAGATTGTGGCCTTGGATGATCATCCCGATCGAACGCCTCAGACGCTGACGCAGCTGGCGGCTGGCGCCGTTGAGCTCATGTCCGAACACCCTGACGGAGCCGTGCTGCACGGAACGTAACGCTCCGACCAGCGTGAGGAAGGTGGTTTTCCCGCAACCTGATGGGCCGGTAAGCAGCACCACCTCCCCGGGCGCGATCCGCAGATCAACACCCTGAAGCACCTCGCGGCGCATGCTGCCGCTTCCGAACGAGTGACACAGGCCCTCGACCGCCACCGGAACAACCTGACTGGAGATCAGAGGAGAGGGAGGAGAAACCACCATCAGAAGATCTCTGCCGGGTCGGCATCGGCCAGACGGCGCATGGCAAGGGCGGCAGAACCCATGCACATCACCAGGATCATGGCGAAGACGAGCAGCGCCCGCTGCGGATCCATGACCACGGGAAGCCGGGTTCCGGATCGCACCAGGGCATAAAGGCCCTGACCGGCCAGGTAGGCAGGGAGATACCCGAGGACAGCAAGGATCAGGGCCTCACGCGCCACCACTGCGAGCAGCCCGATCAAGCGATAACCCATCGCCATCAGCGTGGCGTATTCGGGGAGGTGGTCGCTCACGTCGGAGTACAGAATCTGGTACACGATCACGCAGCCCACCACAAATCCCATGCCAGCCCCGAGGCTGAAGATGAAGCCGATGGCGGTGCTGCTGCGCCAGTAGTTCTTCTCAAATTCCTCAAAGCCCTTCTTGGTGTACACCTTCACGTCACCGGGCAGAAGCCGCTGCAGCCGGGTGGCCACAGTGGATGGATCAGCCCCTGGCGTCAGCCGGATCAGTCCAAGCTCGATACTCCCCGCTGGGGTGCCCGGCATCAGTCGCAGGAAGGTTTCCCGGCTGGTGAGCATGTTGCCGTCGGCGCCGAAGGAGGGGCCCAGGCTCACCAGGCCGGCCACCCGCACCCGTTTGCCGGCCACCTCGGTTTCCACCACCCTGCCCTGGTTGAACCATTCCGCGATCGGGCCGAACTCTGGCCGGGAGCGGTCGTCGAAGAGCACCCTTCCCTTCTGGGTGAGGGCCTGGGCCTTGGCCCTGAGGGCTGGATCGGTAAAGAGCGGATCGGTGGGATCGAAGCCCAGGGCCAGGATTGAACGGGTTGCTCGGGTCTGGGGGTTACGCCAGAGCAGCAGGTTCCAGTGCACCGGGGTGGTGCCGCTCACAGCGGGATCGGCCATGGCCTGGACCAGGCGTCGGCGCGGGAAGCCCGCCATACCGATCGAGCTCATGGTGCGCGGACTCATCAGCACCAGATCGGCGTCGAAGAGCTTGTGGACGGTGACGCTGGCCTCAAAGAGGCCATCGCGGAAACCGAGCTGCATGAACATCAGGATTCCGGCGAAGGCAATGCCCGCCAGGGCCACAGCCAATCGCACCGGCTGACGGGTGAGCAGCAGCCAGGCCAGGGGGATGCGCCGTGATCGCCAGAAACCGTTCACGGGTTGATCCGAGCGATCACCTTCAGGCCTGTGAGATCCCGGACCCGCTCGATGACGAGCGGGTCGAGCGCCACCCGCACCTCCACGATCCGGGCGTCCGCATCACCCGTGGGATCAGTGGAGAGCACCTGTCGTTGGCGCACCTGGGGGCTGATCCGTACGACCCGGCCCTGCAGTGTGCCGTCGAAACCACCGTTCTCACTGGTAAGGGTGACCGACTGGCCGATCCGCACCCTACCGATATCACTCTCGTACACCTCCACCAGGGCTTCCATCCGGCTGCTGGCGCCGAGTTCCAACACCCCGTCGTTGCCGGGACGCTCGCCATTGCGGGCATGAATTCTCAGAACGGTGCCGGAGATTGGGGCCCTCAGTTCGGTGAGAACCAGTTCGGCCTCCACCCGTGATTGTTCAGCCTGGGCATCAGCCAACAGGGATTGGAGCTCCAGCAGGCGGGTTTCACGGAGATCCAGCTCGGCACGGGCGTAGGCCCCGGTGCGGCTGAGCTCCCGGTAGCGGGTGATATCGCGGGTCTGGAACACCAGTCGGCGTTGGAGATTGGCGATCCGGGTGCGCGCTTTCACCTGGTCGGCCAGCAGGCCCGGTCGCGTATCGAAGCGGGCCAGCAGCTGTCCCCGTTTCACGCTGTCGCCCTCCTGCACGAGGAGCGCTGTGATCACCGGACTTCCTCCAAGCCCACTGATGGGTGCCGCCAGGCGGCGCACATCGCCCTGAGGCTCAAGCCTCCCCAGCGCCGCGACAGCCTCCGGCCGGGCCGGAGGCTGCGAAACGGGTATGGCAGGTCGGGGGGAGGAGGATTGGCGGAAGGAACTGAGGCCGTACCCAGCCACGACCAGCAGCACAACCCCAAGACCCACCAACGCAGTGGCTCTCGGGTGGCTTCGGAACGCACCGATCACGGAGCCGGTGGCTCGTCGAAGAGCAGCTCCTCGATGTAGCGGTTCGCCCACAGGGGGTTGAACGCCTTCTCCAGCACCCGCCTGGTCTTGTCGTTTTGTTTCTGTTGCTTGCAATAGCGGATCTGACCGTGCCAGCGATCAAGAGTAGAGGGATCATCGCCTGATTGATGGTCGGCGCGTTCCACAGCCGTGCAAAGAATGCCGAGAATCTCCTTCACCTCGGCCAGGAAGCTCAGCTCCTCCTGCTCTGAGGCAGGTCGGAGGAAGAGCACATGGGGTGAAAAAATCCCGCCCCAGGCCGGCAGCTCCCGTTCCTGGGAATAGGGGCGGCGGACTCTCGCAGCCAGGGCGCGGTCAATCGGCCCGGGAAGCGCCGCCGTCACCGGGGAGAGATCCACGATCGCCGCTGACACCCCGGCCGGCCCTGCCACGATGTCGGCCCCAAAGACCGGCAGATCAAACCGGGGATCGGGGAAGAACACACTGTGGAGAATCTGGAGCCCGGCGCCGAGTCGGGCGGTTTCCAGGTGCAGCTTGCGCAGACCACGGCAGCGCTGCAGTTCGTTTCGGATGTAAAGGGCCTCACCGTCCAGGCTGCCGCTGATCGCCTCCAGGTCCGGGTCGATGCTGAGGGGTTCCAGGCCGGGCAGAGCCTGCCAGGAGCTGCGGATCAGCTGAGCCAGGGCATCCACGAGGGGGTGAAGGCCACCAACGGTGGCCGCTGAGGAATCAGAGCCGAAGGCCAAGGCTGCGTCCTGAGACACGGTGTTGGTCAGAATGTAGGCGTCGTCAAGGTTCACCACTTGCCCCAGGCTGTTCGCGACCCGCTGTTTCCGGGTCTGTCGCTCCCCCGCAGCCGCCGGCTGGCCAACGGAGCGCGGGTCGTAAGCCTGACGTTGGAGGACGCGCCCCTGGTCTGTCTTGATTTCTGGAGCCGGGCGGGCAGCGTGTGGGAAGAAGCCGAGGAGAGCGGGATTGCCCATTTCCTCGAACACATGGTGTTCAAGGGATCACACAGCTTGGCCGCGGGGGAATTCGACCGACGGATCGAGGCCCTCGGAGGCAGCAGCAATGCCGCAACAGGTTTTGACGATGTTCACTTCCATGTGCTGATTCCCCCCGAAGCTGCGGCAGAAGCGCTGGAGCTCCTTCTCGATCTGGTGCTGGCGCCGGCCCTCAGACCGGAAGCGTTCAACACCGAACGCCGGGTGGTTCTCGAGGAGCTCGCACAGAGTGAAGACCAGCCCGATGAAGTGGCGGTGCAGACCCTGCTCAGCCGGGCCTGCCCCTCCCACAATTACGGAATGCCGATTCTCGGACGGCGGGAGTGCCTTCTGGCCCACACGCCGCAGGCCATGGCAGGTTTCCATCAGCGTCGCTATCGCGCACGGCACTGCGTGCTGGCCATGAGCGGAGCACTGGAGCTCAGCGAACTGGATGCAGTGCTGCAACGCAGTCCTCTGGCCCAGCTGCCAGAGGGCGTCGAGGACGGCCCCCCACCACCGCTGACCGTGCTGGGGGGGTCCCATCGGATCGAACTGCCCCGACTCGAATCCGCCCGGCTGCTGATGCTCTGGGCCCTGCCGCCAGCCCGTCAGCAGGATGCCGTGATGGGAGCCGATCTGCTGACTTCCCTGCTGGCCGAAGGTCGACGAAGCCGCCTCGTTGAGCGCCTGAGAGAGCAGCTCCGCATCGTGGAGAGCATCGATCTCGATCTGCATGTGATGGAGTGCGGCAGCCTGGCCCTGCTGGAGGCGGTCTGCGAAACCGAGGATCTCGAAGCGGTGAGGGAGAGCATCGAAACGGAATGGCGCAGGTTGCTGGCGGAACCCCTGCAGGAGCCTGAATGGCAGCGCTGCCGGAAGCTGGTGTCCAACGGCTACAGCTTCGGCCTGGAATCTCCCGGAGCGGTGGCGGCATTGATCGGCAGCAACGCCCTGTGGAACCGGGACCAGAGCCTCGACCACCCCCTGAAACTGCTGGAGCGCTGGTCACCGTCGAGCCTTCAACAGCAGGCGGCTCCCTGGCTGGATCCTCACCGGGCCTGCCTGGTGATGGCGGTGCCGGCATGATCAGGCCCGATCCATGGGAACAGCGGCAGCTCCCAAGAGGTCTGCCGCTGCGGACCCTTCGCCGCCATGGTCCGCGGGTGCTGGCAGCACGGCTCTGGCTCAGGGGGGGCAGCAGTGCTGATCCGATCGGGCAGCGGGGCTCAGCCCAGCTGCTCGCCGGATTGCTCACCCGAGGATGTGGCGATCTCGATGCGGAGGCTCTGGCCGACGTTGTGGAGGGGTGTGGAGCTGCGCTGCGGGCCGAAGCCGGGGAGGATCATCTGGCGATCAGCCTGAAGTGCGCCAGTGGCGACGCTCCTGTTCTGCTGCCGTTGCTTCTGGCGATGGTGCGGGAACCGCAGCTGGAGCCGAGCCAGATCGAGCTGGAACGCCAGTTGAATCTCCAGACCCTGCAACGGCAGCGGGAAGACCCCTTTCAGCTGGCCCACGACCAGCTGCGTCAGCAACTGTTCGGCCAGGGGCCCTATGGCCACGATCCGCTTGGGGTTGACCACGAACTGGCCGCCATCGGCAGCGATCAGCTGCGCCGGCGAGCCGGCCAGCTGGGGGCCGATGGCGCCGTGCTGGTGATCTGCGGGGCCTTTTCCGATCCGGATCTGGAAGTTCTGGCTTCGGAACTCGACAGCAGACCCTGGCCGAGCCATCTTCCCAAGGTCGCACCGGGACCTGAGGCTTCGCCGCAGCAGTCTCTTGCGCTGCTGGAACAGTCCACCGAGCAGCTCGTGCTGATGCTGGGCTGGGCCACGGTGCCACTGGGCCACCCGGATGGGTTGGCGCTACGTCTGCTTCAGGCCCACCTCGGGGTGGGAATGTCGAGCCGGCTGTTTGTCAGCCTGCGGGAGGACAGGGGCCTGGCCTACGACGTGGGATGCCATCTGCCGGCACGGCGCGGCGCCGCCCCCTTTGTCTGGCATCTCTCCACCTCTCCCGATCGGGCCGAGGAAGCCACGGAGGCACTCCATCAGGAATGGCGGAGGCTGCTCACCTCCCCACTGAGCAGTCAAGAGCTCGACCTGGCCCGGGCCAAATTCCGCGGACAGGACGCCATGGGACGTCAGACCTGCGGTCAGATCGCCGATCGCATGGCCCTTGTGCTGAGCCATGGATTACCGGAATCCCATGAACGTGACTGGCTGGAGCGGGTTGAATCCCTCACCGCCACCGATCTGCTGGACACCGCCGCCCGGCACCTCTGCCAACCCGCACTGAGCCTCTGTGGCCCAGGGGAGGCTGTGGAACAGGCGGCCACAGCCTGGAGGCGATTGGAGGGCTGATGATCATCAGCCGAACGCGTCGTCGTTCATTCGCCCGATTCCAGGTCGGAGGCTGAGATCAGAAAGGTGCCGCGGCGAAAACGCACCGCTCGCTGCCCAAGAGGTCGGATCGCCACCACCAGGCCCACTTCACCGGAATCCACCAGGTCCGGAGGACGGAGCATGGGCATCGGATCAGAGGTCTTGAGGTAACGCAGCCGCGTGGCCAGCCTCACAGCGGCACCAACCGGGGCCCCCCCGGATGGCTGAGTGTTAGGAGGCGGGGATTCCATGGCACCCATCCTTCCAGAGACCGTTCTTCAGCCGCCGGGAAGCAGAATGGCGCCGAACGACCCTGGCGACTTTGCGGGCTCTTGCCACCTGGAGCGGTGCGATCGCCGGTCTGCTTCTGATCATGGCCGGTGGGCTGATCCAGGCTGCCATCCCCCAGCCAACCCTGGCGGGTGGCCTGCGGGTGATCGCCCTCCCGATCAGCCTTCAGGTGCCCGCCCTGCTGCTCACGGCCCTGGTCTGCGGTCCCCGAAGTGCGCTGCTGGCGGCGGTGGCTTACATCAGCCTCGGCCTATCCCAACTGCCCGTGTTCCAGGGAGGAGGAGGACTGGCTTACCTCCTGGAGCCGGGGTTTGGATACCTGGCCGGTTTCCTTCCCGCAGCCTGGCTCAGCGGCAGGCTGGCCCGTCAGCCCGGAATGAATCATCTGCTCAACCTGTTCAGCGCTGCCCTGGTGGGTTTGGCCGCTATTCAGCTCTGCGGGTTGGCCAATCTCCTGCTGGGGGCCCTTGCAGGGCGCTGGGGGTCGAACCTCTGGTCGTATCTGATGGCCTATTCCGTGGCGCCGCTGCTTCCCCAGCTGCTGATCTGTTGTCCGGTGGCTCTGCTGGCCCTGGCGCTGCGACGCCTGCTGTTGATCGGACCATGAGCAGTCATCGGGGGGTGGCCCGCAACGGCCGAAGTGGAGCGAGGCTTCAGGTCTACGGCCTGGCTGCCACGGTTGTGATCGCCGACCAGCTCAGCAAGGCCTGGGCGGTGAAGGAGCTGGCTGGCGGGCCGAAGCCGCTCCTGCCCGGACTGCTCGACCTCGTGCTGACGTACAACACCGGGGCCGCCTTCAGTCTGTTCAGCGGCGGGGCCAGGCTTCTTGGGCTGGTGAGCCTGTTGGTGGCAACCGCTGGAGTGATCTGGATCCAGCGGCAGGAGGTGTTGCCTCCGAGGCGACTGCTCGGTGCGGCCTTCCTCCTGGGTGGTGCGATCGGCAATGGTCTTGACCGCTGGCGGAGCGGGGCCGTTGTGGATTTTCTTGCCCTCGTGCCAATTCACTTCCCGGTCTTCAATCTGGCCGATGTCGCGATCAACCTGGCTGTGCTCTGCTTTGTCATTGATCTGCTGAAAAACCGCCAGCGATCCGACTCGTCATGAACATCCCTGGTGCGGATCGGTGCAGGCGAGCGCTCCAGCAGCTCTGGCAGGAGCTCACCCTCCCGGGCGAGGCGCTGATCCGGATTGATCCATCAGCCGGGCCTCCCCGCCAGCTCGTGCTCCATGGTGGGGCCTACCGGATCGGCCGGAGCAGCGACTGCCAGATCGCCATCGACCATGAGGCGATCAGCCGGAGCCATGCCCTGCTCGAACGCCATGGACGCTTCTGGGTGCTGAGCGACAGCCAGTCCACCAACGGGCTGTGGTGGCGAGGGAAAAAGGTGCAGGCCCTGCTGTTGGCGGATGGCGATCGCGTCCGCTTCGGGCCAAGCCAACAGGCCGTGCCGGAGCTGCTTTTCCAGCGCCGGCCGGCAGCGAAGCTGCATCGAATCAGCCGCGGGCTCGGCGCCGCGCTGGGGGCCGTTGCAGCCAGCGGACTGCTGGTGCTGGGGCTCTCGCTGCTGCAGTCGCCGATCAGCGGCAGCCTGGCCAGGGTGCGGGGACCGGTGGTTCTCTACGACCGGCAGGGCAGACCGATCAGCACCGCGGACGCGCTCGACCACCGCGAACCGGATGGGTTGCGCCACTTCCCCGCCGTACTGGTTGACGCCCTGCTGTCCAGTGAGGACAGCCGCTTCTGGTGGCATCCCGGTGTGGATCCCGTCGGAACCGCCCGTGCTCTGATCACGAATCTGGTGGGAGGTCGGGTGCTGCAGGGGGGAAGCACCCTCACCCAACAGCTGGCCCGCAGCCTCTATCCCGAGCAGGTGGGCGCCGGGGAGACCCTCACCCGTAAGTGGCATGAGTTGCTGGTGGCTCTGCAGCTCGAAGCCCTGTTCAGCAAACGCGACCTGCTGCTCACCTACATCAACAGGGTTTACCTGGGCGTGGGCTGGGGTTTCGAAGATGCCTCCCGTCATTATTTCGATAAGTCCGCCAGGGATCTCAATCTCGAGGAGGCCGCCCTTCTGGTGGGGCTGCTGCCCTCCCCCAATGGCTTTGACCCCTGTCTTGACCCAGGGGCGGCCTTGGATTCCCGGAACAGGGTGCTGAGCAAGATGGCCGACAACGGGCGCATCAGTGCCGATCGGGCACGCAAGGCGCGCCGCACACCGATCCAGCTCTCGAATCAGGCCTGCCGGGTCAGCCAGCAACGACGTGGAGCTCCCTTCTACAGCGACCAGGTGCGACGCGATCTGGAGAGACTGGTAGGGGTTGACGTGGCCACCGAGGGCAACTTCCTGATCGATACCCACCTGGATGCCCCCTTGCAGGCTGTGGTAGAGCGCTCTCTGCGGCAGCGTCTCAACAACAGCAGCAACCTCGGCGTCAGCCAGGGTGCGGTGGTGGTGATCGATAGCCGAACCGGGGGCGTCCTGGCGATCGCCGGTGGCAAGGACTATCGCCAGAGCCAGTTCAATCGGGCCTCGATGGCCCTGCGCCAACCGGGCAGCACCTTCAAGCTCTTCGTCTATCTGGCTGCTCTGGAGAAGGGACTGCGACCGGCCAGCACGGTGAACTGCGGCGCCCTGCGCTGGCGGGGGCAGAACTTCGCCAGCGACTGCGGCGGCGCTCTGAGTCTGGTTTCAGCCTTTGCCACGAGCAGCAACACCGCCGCTCTGCGCCTGGGACGGCAGGTGGGGCTGGAAACGGTTGAACAGAAGGCCCGTGACCTTGGCCTCACCACCCCGATGACGCCCATCCCAGGCCTGGTTCTTGGACAGAGCGAGGTGACCCTGCTCGAACTCACCGGGGCCTATGCGGCCGTCGCCAATGACGGTATCTGGCATCAGCCCAGCACGATCCGCCGACTGACCGACGCGGAGACCTGCGGGGGGGAATTGAGCGAAAGCTGCAGGAAACAGGCCGCAACCCGTGAGACCACCAGCCATCCTGGTCGCCAGGTGATCAAACCGGAAACGGCCCGGATGATGCAGCAGCTGCTGCGGGCTGTCGTGAGGAGTGGCACCGGCCAGTCGGCCTACCTGGGTGGTGCCGAGGGCGGGAAAACCGGAACGACCAATGAGGCCCGCGATCTCCTCTTCATCGGGTATGAGCCGAGGCGGCACTGGGTGATCGGGATCTGGCTCGGGAATGACGACAACAGTCCGACCCGCGCCGGCAGTGGTCTTGCCGCTCGTCTCTGGAGCGAGATCATCCGAGCAGCTGGCTGACCTTCTTGAAACTGCCTGCCCGGCTGTGGTTGGTGGCTGGGGCAGCCCTGCTGGCCCTGATCGGCATCGGCATGGTGCTCCAGCTGATCAACCAGCTCACCTGGCAACTCAGTGCGGTGTTGCCCTACCCGCTGGTGGGGCCGGTGCTTCTGGTGCTGCTGCTGCTCGTTCTCGCCGGTGCGCTTCAGATCAGCTGGCCATGGCTGAACCGTTGGCTCCATCCACTTCTGCCCGACTGGCTGCAGCGCAGGCTTCCGTCCCCCGCCAGCGAGCGCAGGCGGGCGGAGGTTCCGGCAATCCCCCAGGCGTCCTCCAGAAGAGAGGCAGCGGCTAGGAACCTGGAGGCCATCGATCGGATCCTGGAGCAGGTTCGCGATGCGATCGAGCGTGAGGGCCTGCGGGAGGAACGGGAGCGGATGGCCGCCGAGCTCGCCAGGGGGGATCTTCAGATCGTGGTGTTCGGTGCAGGCTCCACCGGCAAGACGTCGCTGATCCGGGCGCTGCTGCGGGAACTGGTGGGGGAGGTTGGCGCCGCCATGGGCAGCACCACCGGCAGCCAGCGCTACCGGCTGCGGTTGCGGGGCCTGGAGCGGGCTGTTTGGCTGGTGGATACGCCTGGCATCCTCGAAGCGGGGGCGGCGGGTGAACGGCGTGAACAACTGGCCCGCCGCCAGGCCTCGAGGGCCGACCTGCTGCTGCTCGTGGTGGATGGAGATCTCCGGGCGGCCGAACGGGAGGTGTTCGAAGCCCTTGCCAGTTTGGGCAAGCGCCTGATCCTGGTGCTCAACAAGAGCGATCTGCGTGGAGAACTGGAGGTCGACCGGCTGATTCAACTGCTTCGGCAGCGAACCCTCGGTCGGTTGCCGCCTGAGGATGTGGTGGCCGCCGCCGCATCACCCCAGAGCATTCCCCGATCCGGCCGAAAGCCGTTCCAGCCGCTCCCGGAAGTGGAAACGCTCCTGCGGCGGATTGCGGAAGTGCTCCATGCCGAGGGGGAGGAGCTGATCGCGGACAATCTGCTGCTGCAGTGCCGCCGTCTTGGCGAAGCCAGTCGGGATCTGCTGGCCCGCCAACGCCGTGCCGATGCCCTGGCGGTGGTGGACCGGATGATGTGGATCGGGGCCGGGGTGGTGGCCGTGACCCCCCTGCCGGGGGTGGATCTCCTCGGTGCCGCAGTGGTGAACGCCCAGATGGTGTTGGAAATCGGCAAGCTCCATGGGGTCGCGATCAGCCGGGAGGACGCCCAGGAGCTGGCTCTCACGGTGGGGCGCACCCTGGCAGGCCTTGGGCTCGTGAAAGGCGCGGTGGGATTGCTGGGATCCGCCATGGCCGTGACCTTGCCGACCGCGCTGGTCAGCCGTGCAGTGCAGGCGGTGGGGGCGGCCTGGTTGACCCGGGTGGCGGGTCTGAGCTTCATCCGTTATTTCGAGCAGAACCAATCCTGGGGCGATGGTGGTGTCCAGGAGGTGGTTCAGCAGCAGTACGAGCTGAGCCGTCGCGATGGTGCCTTGCGGGCTTTCCTGGAGTTGGCCCTCAGGCGGGTGGTGGAGCCGCTGAAACAACAACTGCCACCCCAAAGGCCTCGGGCGGAGGAGGAAGCAGGGGGCCGCGACGATCCATCACGCTGACCAGAACGAGATAGAGCATCCCGATCAGGATCGAAAGAGCACCGGTGATGATCGCCACCCATCGGCCGCGGTTCCGGGAGCTGGGGGTGTCGTCGTTCATGGGAGATCAGAGAGTGGCGTGCACGAGTTCGGCCAGCCGTGCCAGCTCGTCGTGGCGGGTATGGGGATTCCCCAGGACTGCCTTGAGATGATGCAGTCCGCCATAGAGCGGACGCGACAGCATCAGCCCTTCGCTGAGCAGGCGCTGGCGGGTGTCCAGACTCCACTGTGCTGCCTCCTCAGGGCCCAGCCCTTGGCGGGTGAAAGCCAGCAGGTGGAAACGCCCCCGGAGGATCCGAAGGTTCGGGTGATCCAGCAACCGGCCCAGCATGCGACGCCGGGCGATCGCCCCATTGAGCACCCCAGTGATCCCATCCATTCCCAGTTGACGGAGACCCAGCCAGAGCTTCAGCACCTCCCCCGAACGTGTTCCCTGGATTCCACATTCACCGCCATGCCCGCCTCCCCAGCTGGGTTCCATGTAGGGAAGACCGGTGCGAAAGGCCTCCTGCAAGCGGAAAGGGCGGGAGAGCAACAGCAGTGAGGAGGCCTTGGTGATCCCGAGCAGTTTCTGGGGATTCACGGTGATCGAATCCGACAGCTCCAGCCCCTGAACCCGGTGGCGGTGCTGCTCCACCAGCCCAAACACCGCCCCGATCGCCCCATCCACGTGGAGCCAGATCCCGTGACGCCGGCACAGCGGGGCGATCGCAGCCAACGGATCCACAGCACCGCGAACGGTGGTGCCGGCTGTGGCCACCACCGCAATCACGGGGCGTCCAGAGCGCTGAAGCCGCAACAACTCGCTCTCAAGCGATCCCGGATCCATCTGGCCTTCGGCATCCACCGGGAGGCTGATCAGGGCCTCCGGAGGCAGCCCCATCACCACCATGGCCTTGGCCAGGGAGACATGGGCATCGGCGCTGGCCAGAACCACCGCCTCACCGCAGCTGCCAAGCCCTGCCGACCGCCGGGCCACCACAAGAGCCATCAGGTTGGAAAGCGTTCCCCCACTGGCTGCCACACCGCCACTGCCGGCTGGAAGGCCGAGCCGCTCGGCCATCCAGCCACACAGCCTTCGTTCCAGGTGGGTGAGGCTGGGAGAGAGCTCCTCGGCGAGCAGATTGTTGTTCAAGCCGGCGCAGACCAGCTCAGCGGCGATGGACGCCGCGAGCGGAGGGGGATCCAGATGGGCCAGCGAGCCGGGATGGTTGGGATTGAAGGCGCCATCCATCACCAACTGCAGATCGGCCAGCAACCCATCAGCGCTCACCCCGGCTGCCTGAAGCTCCACTTCGGGCAGCACGCTCAGGGGCGGCAGAGGTGAACGGAAAGCCGCCGTGCCGAGCCAGCGCACCACCTGGTCGCTGGTCTGTTCCAGGAACGCCGCCAGGCGGGAGTCGAACTGATCAGGAAGCGGAAAGCTGTTGAAGGGCTGGCTGGCCCGCTGGGCTGAAGGCGAGCTGGCCAAGGGCGCCGGCACAGGAACCCCCATTCTCGCCTGCGAAGCTGAACGCAGCGTGAGTCCAGCCCACAACGGGCAACGATGAGCTCCAACCCGCTCCACCTCCTGGGGCAGCACGGTGAGCAGCAACGCCATCGGCTGTGGATGCAACGGCTGCTGCGCCGCGCCGAGCTGGCCGGCAGGAGCGGAGAGATCCCTGTTGCGGCCGCCATTCTTGATAGCCAGCACCGTTGCATCGGCTGGGGCGTGAACCGACGGCACCAGGCCAACGATCCCCTCGGCCACGCCGAGATCATGGCTCTCAGTCAGGCCTCGAGGCTCCTGGCCGACTGGCGACTCAATGCCTGCACCCTTCTGGTGACGCTTGAGCCCTGCCCGATGTGTGCTGGAGCCCTGATCCAGGCACGACTGGGCACCGTGGTGTTCGCAGCCTCCGATCCGAAGCGTGGCGCGCTGGGAGGCAGTCTGAATCTCGCCAACCATCCCAGCGCCCACCACCACATGCGGGTGGTGGGTGGAGTGGAAGGGGAGTCCGCCAGCAGGATGCTGGCGGAGTGGTTCAGACGACGGCGGCTACGGGCTGGGACTGGGACGCCCTGAACAAGGGCAGCTCGGTTTCGAAGAGATTCAACAGAGTGTCGACGTTTTCAGGGCGACTGTTGTAGCCCATGAGCCCGATCCGCCAGACCTTTCCGGCCAGATCTCCCAGACCGCCGCCGACCTCAATGCCGTGGTTGTTCAGAAGATGGAGGGTGAAAGCCTTGCCATCCACCCCGGGGGGGATCCGCACCGTTGTAAGGGTGGGAAGCCTCAGCGGTTCAGGGGCATGAAGCTCCAATCCGAGGCGCTCCAGCCCCTGCCAGAGCCGTTCGGCGTTGCTGCGATGGCGGGCCCAGGCCTGCTCGAGCCCTTCCTCGGCCAGCAGGCGCAGGGCCTCCCGCATGCCGAAGTTCATGTTCACCGGGGCGGTGTGGTGGTAAACCCTGTCGCTGCCCCAGTAGCGGTTCAACAGGGTGACATCGAGATACCAGTTGGGCACCTTGCCCTCACGGGCCATCATCCTGGCCTCGGCCCTCGGCCCCATGGTGAAGGGTCCAAGGCCTGGAGGGCAGCTCAGACCCTTCTGGCTGCAGCTGTAGGCGAGATCCACCTTCCAGTCATCCAGATAAACCGGCACGCCCCCGAGCGATGTGACCGTATCGAGGAGCAGCAGGCAGTCGTGCTCCCGGCAAAGATCGCCGATCCCCTCCATGGGCTGACAGATCCCAGTGGAGGTCTCGGCGTGGACGATGGCCAGGATCGCTGGCCGATGGATTTCGAGAGCCTCTCGAAGCTCCTCAAGGCTGAAGGCCTCGCCCCAGGGGCGCTGGATCGTTACCACCTCCGCCTGGTAGCGACCAGCCATATCGGCGAGACGAAGGCCGAAATATCCCTTGATCGCCACCAGAACCTTGTCACCGGGTTGGACGGTGTTGGCGAGGGTGGCCTCCATGGCGGCACTGCCGGTGCCGCTCATTGGGATCGTGAGCCGATTGTCCGTCTGCCAGGCGTAACGGAGAAGCTCCTGCACCTCCCCCATCAGTTCGATGTAGAGGGGATCCAGATGGCCGATCGGGCTGCGGCCAAGGGCCTGGAGCACCGTGGGATGGGCATTCGACGGTCCGGGGCCGAGCAACAACCGCTCAGGTGTCGCAATCGGCTCCAGCCGGCGGCGGTGGGCGTCGGACACAGGAAGCAGCGACTGGAGCGGGGCCAAGTGATGCAGGGTTGGGGGGATGGAGGGAGCCTAAGGAGCGGCGTGTCGTGGGCCCGGAATCAACGGGCGCGCACGTTGCTGGCCGCCAGACCACGGCAGAGATGCTCGAAGGGCACACGCACAACGGCGGTGGAGGTGATGCCGGCATCAGCCAGCCGGGCGCACAACCCATCGGCCATCAGGGCGATGGACCTCACCGTGGGACCGGTCGGCACCCCGAGACTTTTGTAGGTGTCGTCAAGCCCGTTGAGCACCCTCTCGTTGAGGATCGTGTTGTCGCCGGCGATCAGGGCGTAGCTCGCGTAGCGAAGGAAGTAATCCATATCCCGCAGACAGGCCGACAGCCGTCGGGTGGTGTAGGCATTTCCACCCGGCAGGATCAGTTCCGGATCCTCAAGCCAGAGCTGCTGGGAGGCGTCGCGCACGATGCCAGCCGCCTCGGAATTGATCAACTCGACGGCCGCAAGACGGACCTCGGCCTCGGAGAGGTAAGTGCTGATGCTGTCGATCGCGTCACGGTCCAGATAGCGCCCCAGCTGGTCGTAGCGACCGATCAGACCGGTGATGGCATCGCGCATGGCTGGAGGACAGGAAACCTGTTCGGCGGAAACTAGCACCACGGATCTGGCAGATCCCTGTCAGGAGAGGCGATCTGACGAATCTGACAGAAACGGTTACGCAAGGACTCCAGACCGGGATCCCGAAGATTGGTTTCCGCTGCTACAAAACCTGGCAAGGCGATCGGAGATCTTCCGGCCGCACCGCATCCGCGGTACCCAATCCCCATTGAGAGTTCATGGCCAAGACCGCCCAGGACGTCCTGCGCATGATTCAGGACGACGGCATCGAGCTGATCGATCTGAAGTTCGTTGACCTGCACGGAAAGTGGCAGCACCTCACCGTGTGCAGAGATCTGATCGATGCTGAGGCCTTCACCAGCGGTGTGGCCTTTGATGGCTCCTCGATCCGCGGCTGGAAGGCGATCAACGAATCCGACATGGCGATGGTGCCCGATCCCGGCACCGCCTGGATCGATCCCTTCTACAGCCATAAGACCCTGAGCCTGATCTGTTCGATCCAGGAACCCCGCAGCGGCCAGCCCTATGCCCGCTGTCCCCGGGCCCTGGCCCAGAAGGCCCTCGACTACCTGGCTTCCACCGGTATCGCTGACACCGCCTATTTCGGGCCCGAGCCTGAATTCTTCGTCTTCGACGACGTTCGTTACACCTCAGGCAGTGGCAGCAGCTTCTACAGCGTGGATTCGATCGAAGCTCCCTGGAACACAGCCCGCCTTGAAGATGGCGGCAACCTCGCCTACAAAATCCAGCTGAAGGAGGGCTATTTCCCTGTCGCCCCCAACGACACCCTCCAGGACATGCGCAGCGAGATGCTGCTCACCATGGGAAGCCTCGGCGTGCCGATCGAGAAGCAACACCATGAAGTGGCAACAGCTCAGCATGAGCTCGGCATGAAGTTCGCTGAACTCATCAGCGCGGCCGACAACGTGATGATCTACAAATATGTGGTGCGCAACATTGCCAGGAAATACGGCAAGACCGCCACATTCATGCCCAAGCCGGTGTTTGCCGACAACGGCAGTGGTATGCACGTGCACCAGAGTCTGTGGAAAGGGGGGAACCCCCTGTTCTTCGGGGAGGGTACGTACGCCAACCTCTCCCAGACAGCCCGCTGGTACATCGGTGGTCTGCTCAAACATGCTCCCAGCTTCCTGGCCTTCACCAACCCCACCACCAACAGCTACAAGCGTCTGGTTCCTGGCTTCGAAGCCCCGGTGAACCTGGTGTATTCCCAGGGGAACCGGTCGGCGGCCGTGCGGATCCCGCTCACAGGACCGAGCCCGAAGGCCAAGCGACTCGAATTCCGCTCAGGCGATGCCCTGTCGAACCCCTACCTGGGCTTTGCCGCCATGCTGATGGCGGGGATTGACGGGATCAGGAATCAGATCGACCCTGGCAACGGCACCGACGTTGACCTGTTCGAACTCTCTGCGGAGGAACTGGCAAAGATCTCCACGGTGCCGGCGTCGCTCAACGGCGCTCTTGAAGCCCTGGATGCCGACAAGGACTACCTGCTGGCTGGTGGAGTGTTCACCGAGGATTTCATCAACAACTGGATTGCCCTCAAATACGAAGAGGTGCAGCAACTGCGTCAACGGCCCCACCCCCATGAGTTCGTGATGTACTACGACGCCTGATCCAAACCCACAACAGGAAAGACAGTCAGGAAGAAGTCCATCACGGTGAAGGCTCCCCGCGATCCGGGCCCAACATGCAGGGCCCAAGGCCGCGGGGAGTTCTTTTCTCACCTTGAAGAGTGTTTCGCCAGTGATCGAGCCCTTGAACTCTGGATCTGGCGGGTTATGGGTCGAGTCTCAGCGGGGTGGGTGAGTGCCACGGATCAGCTGTTGCCGATGAGGCGGATAGAGGTTTGCTGACACAGCCTCGATCCAATCCTGCGTATTCAGGTTCCCGTTCAGAGCAGGACTCAGCCTGTCGGTGATCCTTTCAAGAACCAGTTCCATTTCCGTACAGGAAGGTCGTCGGCGAGTGGATGGCATTTCACCAGCCTTCATCCGTTGGAGGTTCTTGACGCATTGACTTGAAAGCTCGACCCATTTCTCCTTGCTCGCCTTCTCATGACAAACTTCCTGAAACAGCGCATCAAAGCAGAGCCTCTGGCATTCGCGCGTGATCGGCCTGCACTGCTCTGAACCAGAAAGTCCGGGAGCAACTGCCTTGATGGCTGGAGCCTTGAAAGCAGTGCAGGAGGCGAGAGGAAGACATGAAATGCCGGCAAGGGCAGGTTTCAGCCAAGAGCACCCGCTCAGGGGTGACTTTCCCTCCCGGGATTTGGCAGCCATGAAGAAAGAGGGCTTGACCGCCTCAGAATCCCTGCCCACGTTCCACCGTGCGATCCGCCCCCAGCAGCCAATCTAGAAACGAACAGACCGCCAAACCGGCTGACCGCGCTTCGTGGAGGCTGCTGGAACGCCTTTAGCGATGGCGCAGCTGGGCGATGGCGCTGGCCTGGAGGAGCTTCTGATGGGCCTGGCGCTGAGCCCAGGCCTGGAGCTGACGGGTGGCATCGCCGGCTGGGTTGAGATCGTGGTGGCGGGTGATCTGGGCCAGAGCCGCCGCGTGGCGTCGCCTGTCGCGCTGATGGAGGTCGGCCCAGGTTGTGAAGTCGTGGGCGGGGCCGGCCTGGCGGGCGGCGTTCGCCGGAAGGGGGGTGGCTGGAAGGCTGCCAGCAGCGAGGATCTGAGCGGTCACTGGAATAACTCCCGGGGGCCTGAACTGAACCCAGCATCGCCTGATTCAGTATCGGTTGCTACCGAACTATGGCTTTCTTCACGGAGAGGCCGTCCGCCCGGTTCAACGCCGCAGCAGCCAGGCGATCAGCATTCCCGCCGTTCCCCAGCGGAGTGCTCTCCAGAACACCAGCTCGATCCGCTGCGGTGCACCCAGCTCAGCCGGAAGGGGATCGAGCAGCCTCTGGGCCACCGCAAGCCGTTGGCGTTCGCGCCGTTGTTGCACACCACTGCTGCGTTGAGCCAGCGAGGCCTGCGTCAGCAACGTGTCGAGCCCATGCAGAAGACGTGCAGGCCGATGAATCGAAGAGCGCCGCACCCGGGTTGAAGCTGCTGCCGCCAGGATGAAGGGCCACCAGCAACCTCGTCCAGTGAGCCCCACGGCATCCGATCGCATCGGCAGCCCCCTTCCCCAGGCGGGATGGCCTGAGGGGGCCCTGGATGAGGCCGTGGCCCTCCAGCGATCGCTGAGCATCGGTGATCGCGATTGGCATGCCCTCAAACGCCAGCGTGCCCGCCGAGCCGCCGAGCAGATCAGCGCAGCTCTGGTGCAGCTTCTTGCCGCTGATGATCCCCAGAGCAACCAGTCCACGGAAGGTCGGCGCCAGGCCATGGCCCTGCTGGAGAACAGCCTCGGCTGGCTCAGAGGAGAGCTGAGCGATCCGGGCTGTCCAGCCCATCGGCGCTGAACAGGTCTGCCTGGTTGCGCGAACGGATCACGGCGAGCTGAAGACGGTTGCCCCGGCGGCTCCAGCGCACGTCATCAAAACACTGGTGAATCAGGTACAAGCCCCTTCCCCCCGTGGCGTCGCAGTGATCGGGAAGCGCGCCACGGCGGGCTGAATGGGGAAGACCCTGTCCCTCATCCTGCACCTGCCAGATCCACCAGCGCGGAGTCTCGATCCGGCGGATCCGCACCCACTTGCTGGGATCGTTGCCATTGCCATGTCGCACCGCATTCACCAGGGCCTCCTGCAGGCCCAGCTGCAACTGGGCCTGCAGGGTGGCACAGCGCACCGGTTCGAGCAGAACCTCCAGGAACGGTGCCAGATTCAGGGTGGAGGGAATGGTGAACTCGGTCCAGCGCCAGAGCAGCCACGGGGATCGCACCAGACGGATGGCTCTCCGGCGCAGAGCCTGAGGGCGCAGGGCCATGGAACGCGTCCAGCGACGGACCAGATCGAACGCTAACCCGCAGACGGATCAGGACCGCGAGCCGTTGATCCGACGCTGGAGGGCCTGATGCTGAAGGAGGGCATCCATCAGCCGCACACCCCGTAACTGGTTCACCAGGGGCATGTGGCCTTCGGGGGCCTCGATCGACCATTGAAATCCACCTGGGTAGCGGGTCCAACGGCCGTCCTGCTTCCAGCCCAGCCGGGGCCAGAGCCTCTCCCAGCGTCCATTGAGCCCCCCCAGCAGTCGTCCCTGCACGGAAAAGCCGAAACGGCCGCGGGAATAGCAGACCCAGAGACGATCGAGGCTGTCGAGATCGGTGGAGGAGATCACGCTCACCTCGCTGTAATACACATAACCGCGCTGCACGGCGGCGGGACCGGCCAGCTCGCGCAGATGCAGGCTGGTAAGCCTGTCGGCGGCCTCAAACGACTGCCCCATCAGCTCCCGCTGCAGAGGTCTGTAATCCAGTCCGACCGCGCTGGCCGTGGCCAGCCAGCCATCGGGGTGGCGGGCCAGGAACGCGGCACCGGCCTCAGAACCGCTGGCCAGCAGCAACTGAATCAGAAGTCCAGCCGCCCAGTCGTCTCCGGTGGGGTCCAGCGCTGCCAGGTGATCAGGGAGCAGGGGAAGGAGCTCATCAGAGCGCTGCAGCACCTGGGCGAGCAGGCTGCGGCGCTGACGATCGTTGCCGGACTGGAAACGAGCCAGCAGGGCATCGGGGGTGGCGGTGGCAGTGACCGGGAGGCCGGAGAGCATGAACGACCGTTTCTGAGCGTCAGCCAGCGTTGGCCCACTATGTCAGCAGCGATTCAACACTGAGGGGCTTGAGCGTGGGCGTGTGCGGGGTGGAGCACTTCCTCGAATCGCGCGGCCCTGTGGTGGATGTGCGCAGTCCCAGCGAGTTTCAGCAGGGTCACATCCCAGGGGCCACCAATCTGCCGCTGTTGAGCGACGAGGATCGGTCCGCCGTCGGCACCACCTATCGACAGCAGGGCCGCCAGCCGGCCATCAGCCTCGGCCTGCGGCTCGTTGGTCCACGGCTTGAGAGCCTCGGGGAACAACTTCAGCGGGGCCTGGTGGGCTGGGAACAGGCCGCCGTGCTGCGAATTCACTGCTGGCGGGGCGGGTTGCGTTCCAGCAGCGTGGCCTGGCTGGCAGGGGTGCTCGGCCTCCCGGTGCTGCTCCTGGACGGTGGGTACAAACGCTATCGGCACTGGGCCCTGGAGCAGTTCGAGAAACCCTGGCCCCTCACCGTGCTGGCTGGACGCACGGGAACAGGCAAGACCGATCTGCTACAGGCCATGGCCGCCAACGGCATCGCCGTGGTGGATCTGGAGGCTCTGGCCCATCATCGCGGTAGCAGCTTCGGTGGGCTGGGTCTGCCGCCACAACCAACCTGCGAGCACTACGAAAATCGCCTCGCCCTCGCCCTCTGGAATCTGCGGGGGGCCACCACGATCTGGATCGAGGCCGAAAGTGCCCAGGTCGGCCGCTGCCGTATTCCAGCAGGCCTGTGGCGCCAGATGGGTTTCGCCTCGGCTGTGGAGATCAGCCGTCCACTGGGGGAACGGTTGGAGCGGTTGGTCGCGGTTTACGGGCACCAGGGCGGGGAGCTCCTGCACCAGGCCACCGAACGGATCGCCAGGCGGCTCGGGCCGCAGCGAACCAGTGCCGCCCTCGCGGCCATCGCCCGGGAAGATTGGACAGCCGCCTGCCTCGAGATGCTCGACTACTACGACCGTTGCTACGACCACGAGGTGAGCCGGCGCCAGGCCCGGGGGGTGGTGAAGCTGGATCTTGAGGGACTCAGCGATGCGGAGGCTGCCCGGAAGCTGGCCGGGACGGCCTGCGTGGATCGGGTGGGAGTTGATCAGGATGCCCATGCCTAGGATCGTTTTTTCGATCAACGGCGATGGGTGCAGCCATTCAGTTCTTCCGCGGCGTGGATGAACCGGTCGTGCCCGACATCCGGCTCACCCGATCCCGTGATGGACGTACCGGTCAGGCCATGTTCGTGTTCGAGCAGCCGGTAGCCCTCGCCCCAGAAACCATGGGCGACATCACCGGCATGTTCCTGGTGGATGAGGAAGGAGAACTGGTGACCCGCGAGGTGAAGGCGCGCTTCGTGAATGGCAAGGCCTCAGCGCTGGAAGCCACGTTCACCTGGAAGAGCGTGGACGACTTCGAGCGGTTCATGCGCTTCGCTGAGCGCTATGCCGAATGCCATGACATGGGATTCTCCGGGCAGCAGGGTCAAGCGGACAGCGAGGCTCCGGAAGGCTGAGGTGATCTGTGCGTCCGCGGGTTGAAGCTGCTCATCGCCCCCCTGGCATGGGGTTCGGCCACTGGCTCGGGCTGGTGGGCCTGGTGGCCGTTCTGGTGCTGCTCTGGCAGCTGAGACACAGCCTTGTGCTGCTGTTCGCGGCGCTGGTGCTGGCCCAGGCCCTCTGCACGCTCGTGGGCCAGGTGCAGTCGCGCCTGCGCTGCGCCAGGTCGCTGGCCGTTGTTGTGGCTCTGCTGCTGCTGGGGGGGGGATTGCTGCTGATCGCCACGGTGGTTCTGCCACCCTTCGTGGACCAGTTCGGCCATCTCCTGCGCAAGCTGCCAACCGCCCTTTCCTCCCTGCTCACCCTGATCAGAGAGGGTCTGGCGGATGCCAGCCAGATCGTTTACGGCAGTCATGACCCAGGCCTTCGCTGGCTCCGTGACGGTCTGTTCCAGCCGCGATCGCTTCAGGTGCCTGGCATGACCCCCGATCTCGGCGTGGGGATCCTGCGCCTGCTCGGTCTGGCGGGTGACCTCGGCACGGTGGCGGTGCAGCTGCTGTTCGTTCTGGCCGTAGCCCTGATGGTGACGGTTCAGCCCACGGCATACAGGGAGGTGGCGGTGCTGCTGGTTCCCTCGGTCTACCGGCGTCGCTTCCGGCAGGTGCTGGTGCTGTGCGGCCATGCCCTGAGCGACTGGATGGTGGGTGTGGCGATCAGCTCGCTGTGCGTGGGCGGCCTGGCGGCGCTGGGGCTGTGGCTGCTCGGGGTGAAGCTGGTGGCGGCCAACGCTGTGCTGGCAGGGCTGCTCAACGTGATCCCCAACATCGGCCCCACCCTCAGCACCGTGTTTCCGATGTCGGTGGCTCTGCTGGATGCGCCCTGGAAGGCCCTGGCGGTTCTGGTGCTCTACATCGCGGTGCAGAACCTTGAGAGCTATCTGATCACGCCATCGGTGATGCACCATCAGCTCAGGCTGCTGCCCGGACTCACCCTGGCCGCCCAGCTGGTGTTCACCGTGCTGTTCGGCCCGCTGGGCCTGTTGCTGGCCCTACCCATGGCGGTGTGTCTTCAGGTGCTGGTGCGGGAGATGCTGATCCACGACGCACTGGATACCTGGAACCAGCGCCGGCTGGAGCCAGGAGGATGAACGGCCGCGCCCTGCTGGGCGGCCTCGCCCTTGTGGTGCTGGGGCTGCTGGCCTGGGAACTGCGCTGGGTGCTGCTTGTGCTGTTCGGCGCGGTGGTGCTGGCTGTGGCCCTTGATGTGCCGATCAGCTGGCTGCGTCGTCTGGTGCCGCTGAGCAGGCCCCTGGCCTTGCTCACGGTGCTGCTGGTTCTGCTGCTGGCCGGCGGCGGCCTCAGCCAGCTGCTCGTGCCGGAGCTCGTCGATCAGGTGCGGCAGTTCACGGAACTGGTGCCGGTGGTGGCCCTGCGTCTGAGCCGGCTGGCTGGCCAGCTGAGTTGGTTCCCCGATGTGGAGAAACAACTGCTCAGCTTCAGCACCTGGGATCGTCTCCAGCCGCTCGGTGCCCAGGTGCTGGGCCTGGCGGGCGGGGCCGCCAGCAGCACTGTGCAGCTGCTGCTGATGGCTCTGTTGGCGATCCTGCTGGCTCTCGATCCCCGCAGCCATCAACGGCTGGTGATCGCATTGACGCCGAAATTCTGGCGGCCTCAGATGCAGGAGCTGCTGACGAAATGCCGGGAGGCCCTGGGGGGTTGGCTGGCCGGCATGACGATCTCAGCATTGAGCGTGTTTCTGCTCACCTGGGGAGGGCTGGCGCTGCTGAAGGTGCCGCTAGCCCTGCTGAGCGGGCTGGTGTGTGGGCTGCTCACCTTTGTGCCAACCGTGGGACCCACGGCCGCCACCCTGCTGCCCCTGGCCGTGGGGCTTCTGGTCTCGCCGGCCAAGGTGCTGCAGGTGTTGATCCTGCGTCTGGTGATCCAGAACGGGGAAGCGTTTCTGCTCACGCCCCTTCTGCTCAACCGCACCGTGAATCTGCTGCCCACCGTGGCCCTGATGGCCCAGCTGAGTCTGGGGGCTCTGCTGGGACTTCCAGGACTGCTGCTGGCCCTGCCTCTGGTGGTGGTGCTCCAGGTGATCTTCGAGCAGGTGGTGGTGCGGGAAGTGATGGACCGCTGGATCTGATCGGCTCGGTTCAGGCGCGGCGGATCAGGGCAGGCGTCAGCACGAGGACCGCGACGGCCAGGGGGTGGGTGGTGGCAGCGGCCAGCAGGGATGTCCAGGTGAAGTGATCGAACAGGAGGCGGATGTCCACCCTCAGGTCGTAAAGGGCGAGGCCCGCCAGGGCCAGGGGCAGGAGGGATCCGGAGCGCCCCATCAACGCCGGGAGAAGACCGGCAGCAGCGTCGGAGCCAACCCGATGCTCGACCAGCTGCCGACAGCGATGCCCAACGCAAGGGCGACGGCGAACCAGTAGAGGCTGGCGCCGCCGAAGAAGATCAGACCCAACAGGGGCAGAAGCGTGGTGAGGGAGGTGTACAGCGAACGGGTCAGCGTGGCATCCACCGCCACGTCCACCTGATCGGTCATCGAACATCCACTGAGAGCAGTCTTCTGTTCCCGGATCCGGTCGAACACCACCACGGTGTCATTGACGCTGTAGCCAGCGACGGTGATGAGGGCAACAGCAAAGAGAGAATCCACCTCCACCCCAGCCAGCAGACCGAGCCAGGCGAAGACGCCACAGGTGATCAACACGTCGTGAGCCAGGCAGAGCAGAGCCAGAAAGGCGAACACACGGTCGTAGCGAAAAGCGATGTACAGCGCGATCGCCACAAAACTCACCAGCAGCGACACCACACTGTTCCGCAGCAACTGGGCGCCCAGGGTCGGCCCGATCGTGTCCACCCCGGTTTCACTGGGAACCAGGGGGCCCGCCATGACATTGAGATCAGCCACCACTGCCGCACCCTGAGCCGGTGCCAGGGCGGGAAGCCTCAGCACCAGCGATTGGCTCTGATCAAGCACTTGCACGCTGGCATTGGCAAGGGATGGGACGGCCGTGCCGTCCCCGTCCTCAGGGAGCTGCAGGCTGGCCAGACGTGCCTGAACCCTGGCCGCCGAGAGGGCTGTGCAGCTGCCAGGTGCACACTGGCGCTGCACCTGGATCTGGGTGCCGCCGGTGAAATCGAGGCCGGGCTTGAGCGGCAGGCCAATGGAGGGATCCAGCCAGCACACCAGAAGGCCGAGGAGGCTGAACAGCACCGCCAACCCAGAACCCCACCAGGCCAGCCGGCGATGGCGGTTGATCCGGAAATAGCGGATCTGAGGCAGAGCCGGCGCAGAGGTGGTGATCATGAGGCGCTGGCGGGCAATTGAGTTGCGGGCAGAAAGTTGGAAAGTCGGCGCAGGCCGGGATACCCCATCAGCAGGCGTAAAAGCGTGCGGCTGCAGGTGAGGGCCGTGAACAAGCTCAGCAGCAGGCCGATCGCCAGGGTGACAGCGAAACCTTTCACCAGCCCGGTGCCGAGGGTGAACAGGGCGAAACAGCTGATCAGGCCGGTGACGTGACCATCAAGAATCGACGAGAAAGCCAGCGAGAAACCGGTGTCGATTGAGCGGATCAGGGTGTTGCCGGAGCGGAGCTCTTCCTTGATCCGCTCGAAGATCAGCACGTTGGCGTCCACGGCCATCCCGATCGAAAGGATGAAGCCGGCGATGCCCGGCAGGGAAAGGGTCACCGGAATCAGGGCGTACACCGCAAGGTTGAACAGGGCATAGAACGAAAGGGCCACCACCGCCACCACACCAGGCAGCCGATACACCACAACCATGAACACCGCCACCAGGGCCAGGCCGGCCAGCGCAGCCACCAGGCTGGTGCGGATGTTTTCAGCCCCCAACGATGGTCCGACACTACGCACTTCCAGCACCTTCACCGGCAGCGGCAGGGACCCGCCCCGCAGCTGAACCTCCAGATCACGGGCCTCCTCAGCCGTGAAATTTCCGGTGATGCTGGCCGCACCCCCGGTGATGCCCGCGGTCTTGAATTCCGGGCCCACACTCGCTTCACTGATGGAGCGACCGTCGAGCACAATCCCGAGCAGGCGTCCGGTGCCGGCGATGCTCTTGGTGAGCGCGGCGAAGCGCTCTCCACCTGCGCGGTTGAAGGCGAGGGTGACGTCCCAGCCTGTGCCGGTCTGCTGCTGCTGCCGACCTGCACTGGTGAGATCTCGCCCGGTGAGCGCCGCGGGTTCATAGAGATCCACGATTTTGCGGTTCACCGTGTCGAGCAGCAGCTGGAGCTGCTCGGTTTCCGTACTACCGGGTGGAACGTTGATATTGAGACCCTGAAGAGCCTTGGCGAGTTCTTCAGCCTTGAAGGAAGCTTCGGCTGGAGCCGGGGTGCCGTTGCCCGCCGCATCTGCCTTTGCCCTGGCACGACCGAGCACGGCCTGCGCCTGGCGTTTCAGTTGCAGAAGCCCCTGCATCGCCTGTTCGCTCCCCGGCTTCTGGGCCCGGAACTCAAGCAGAGCGGTGGTACCGAGCACCTTGGCCGCGCGGCTCGGATCCTGCTCACCAGGCAGCTGGAGCACCAACTGGTCGTCGCCGACGGTCTGCAGGGTGGATTCGGCCACCCCAAGGCCATTCACCCGCCGCTCGAGAACCTCCTTCACGGCCTCGAGCTGTTCCTTCTGCACCGATCTGATCGAGCCAGCCGGAAGCACCTGGACTGTGAGCTGACTGCCGCCGCGAAGATCCAGGCCGAGCTGCAGTGGGAAGGTGAACAGCAACGCACCGGAGGCGATCGCCACCGCCAGGATCAGGGCTAGCCATCCCTGTTGACGTGCCATCTCAGATCAAGCCAGCTTTGAGGGCCTTGGCAGCCTCCACGATCTGATGGGGCTGGATGATCGTGAGGTTTTCGAGCGCTCCGTTGTAAGGGGTCGGAATGTCCTGGGAGGAAAGCCTTATCGGTCGGGAGTCGAGCTCATCGAAACAATGCTCCGTGATCAACGCCAGCAGTTCCGCGCCGATCCCGCCGGTTTTCATGCATTCCTCCACGATCAGCACCTTGTGGGTCTTGCGGATCGAGCGGTTGATGGTCTCCATGTCGAAAGGCTTGAGGCTGATCAGATCAATCAGTTCCACATCCACTCCCTCCGCTTCGAGCTGGCTCACAGCCTTGAGGCAATGGTGGCGCATGCGTGAGTAGGTGAGCACGGTGACATCCCTGCCCTCACGCACAACCTCGGCCTGATCAAGAGCGCAGATGTAATCGCCTTCAGGGATATCTTCCGATAGATTATACAAGAGAACATGCTCAAAGAAGAGCACTGGATTGTTGTCTCGGATGGCTGCTTTCATCAGCCCCTTGGCATTGGTGGGAGTGCTGACGGCCACGATCTTGATGCCCGGTACGGCGTGGAAATAGGCCTCGAGACGCTGGCTGTGTTCAGCTCCGAGCTGGCGACCAACGCCACCGGGGCCACGCACCACGGCAGGAATCGTGTAGTTACCGCCGCTGGTGTAGCGCAACATCCCCATATTGTTGGAGATCTGATTGAAGGCCAGCAACAGAAAACCCATGTTCATGCCCTCCACGATCGGCCTCAAACCCGTCATGGCAGCGCCCACCGCCATGCCGGTGAACGCGTTCTCAGCGATCGGGGTGTCGAGCACCCGCAGCTCCCCGTATTTGTCGTAAAGGTCCTTGGTCACCTTGTAGGAGCCGCCGTATTGACCGACGTCTTCCCCCATCACGCAGACGTGGGGATCGCGGGCCATCTCCTCGTCGATGGCTTCGCGAAGCGCATTGAACAGCAGTGTTTCAGCCACGGCAGAGGGGCACCCTTGCGGGCCAACCTATCTCAGGCCCCCGGCCGGATCTGATCGATTCAGCCGCCGGCGGCGAACGTGGAGAGGATCAGCACCGATAGCAGCAGGCCCGGCAGCAGAAGGGTGATCAACAGACCCAGGTCGTGGAGTGTCATAGCGGCATCCAACACAGCCGCAGGCTAGGGAGTTCGTTCCGACTTGGCTGCCGCTGCGTCAGCAAGAACCGGCGCCGATGGCGCCACCAGGCTGCGCACGAAGACCAGCGTGAGGCCGAGGGCAATGAAGCCGAAACTGAACGTGGCCAGAAAACTCATCCCCACGGCAAGGGTCTTCATGGCTGTCGCGATGCTCTGGGCCAGCCGGGAGCTGTAAGAGGGCGGATGCAGGGCGAAATGGAGAACCACACGGCGGCTCAGCTGCAGACAGAGCCAGCCCAGCAAGGCGCTGGTGAGCGCACCGGAGAGAAAACTGAGCGGCCCCTTGCGTGGCCTGCCTGCGCCTGAAGGGGCCGTGGCCGCGGGCCGTGGGGACTGTTCCATCGGGCAATACGGACGGGGCTCGGTTCAGACCAGGCTGACACCCTGACCGAGGCATCGGCAGCACCAGCTCTGGAAGCCTGCTGCCAGCAGCGGCTCGAGGAGGCTGTGCCGGGCGGAGTCCGCGGCAGCGGAATCGGAGAAGAGGGCGAAGAGGCTGGGCCCTGAGCCACTCATCGCCACCGCCTGCGCACCTGGGGCCTGCCGGAGCAACGCCAGACCCTCCCGCACCGTGGTGACCTCCGGCTCCACCACCGACTGGAGGTCGTTGCGGATCGGTGGAAAGGAGCTGGCACCACTCCCGAGGGCCTCCAGGAGCGGTCCGCTGCGAAGGACCTGACGGCGCTGCTCGAAGTCGGCCTCGCAGGCCAGGTAGAAATCGCCGCGCAGCTCGCGGCAGCGGCCATAGGCCCAGGGTGTGCTGACGCTGGCGGAGGGATGCTTGATCAGCAGCACCGCCGGCAATCGATCGGGATCGACCCGGTGTGGTTCGAGCCACTCCCCCCGGCCGAAGCAGAGCTGGGTGCCACCGTTCAGGCAGAAGGGCATATCCGAGCCGAGCTCGGCGGCCATGCCATGGAGCTCGGTGCTGGAGAATCCCAGACCCCAGAGCGTGTTGAGACCCACCAGGGCTGCGGCGCCGTCACTGGAGCCCCCAGCCAGCCCGGCACCGATGGGGATGCATTTCTCGAGCTGGATCACGGCGCCCAGTTCGGAGAAGCCTGATCGGGCCTTGAGCAGCTCTGCCGCCTTCACGATCAGGTTGGAGCCATCGGTCGGCAGGTCGGAGCGGTCGCAGCTGAGGCTGATGCAGCCGTCGGCCGTGCTGCTGAACCGCAGGGTGTCGGCCAGGTCGATGCTCTGCATCACCATGGCCAGCTCATGGAAGCCGTCAGGCCGCAGGCCGAGCACCTCAAGATGCAGGTTGATCTTGGCCGGAGCGGTGACAGTGCAGGGGGCCATCGGTTCGGCAGATTCCAGTGCTCAGGTGGCAGCTGAGCCGAAGCCGCCGCCGGCCTGATTCAAGCCCTCCGCCAGCCTCAGCCAGCTGGCCGGCGCCAGATCCTGGGGACGCTGATCCAGGCTGAATCCGGCCTGATCCGTGACCTGGGCGAGGGTGAGGGGATCGACCAGGCCGCTCAGCGTGTTGCGCAACATCTTGCGGCGGGAGGCGAAACATCGCCGCAGCAGCCGATCCACTCCGCGGGCCAGGGCAGGATCAATCCGTTCGCCAATGGGAAGGGGATCGAGGGCGACCACCTCGGAATCGACCTTCGGGGGCGGCTGGAAGCAGTTGGGCGGAACGGGGCAGATGCTGCGGCACCGGGCCAGCAGCTGCATGCGCACACTCAAAGCCGAATAGGCACTGCTGCCCGGTTGGCTGCGGATCCGCTCACCCACCTCTTTCTGAAGCATCAGCACCAGCCGTCGGTAGGGAACGGCAACCGGCTGATCGAGGCGGCCCACCAGCCGCTCCAGCAACGGACCGGTGATGTTGTACGGAATGTTCGCCACAACGATGCTGGCGGCGGGCAACCCAACCTCCAGCACGTCGCCCTCGATCAGCGTGAAGCGGGGATCGGCATCAAAACGTTGCCGCAGGCCTGCGATCAGATCGCGATCCAGCTCCACCGCAGCCACCGCTGACGCCGTCGAGGCCAGCAGCCGTTCGGTGAGCGCCCCCCGTCCGGGTCCAACCTCCAGAACACGGTCGAGCCGGCCAAGGTCGGCTGCCGCCACGATCTGATCAAGCACGCGCGGGTCGACCAGCCAGTGTTGGCCGAAGCGCTTGCGGGCACGATGGGCGGCGAACGGCATGGCTGCCCTTCACGCTACGGCCTGCACCATTCAGGCCTCCACCCGGATCCACCGCACCGAACCCCGTGCCGGAGGCAGGGGCACCAGAGCGAACACCAGTTCCACTCCCTGCTGAGCCTGGTTGGGATGAGCGGCCTGCCAGCAGGCCAGGGCGCGGGCCAGCCGTCTGCGCTTGGCTGAACCCAGGGCGGCCACCCCCCAGCCATCGAAGCCACTGCAACGCCCCTTCACTTCCACCACCAGCAACCGGCCTGCTTTCGCCATCACCAGATCCAACTCGCCCCAGCGGCATCTCCAGTTGCGGTTCATCAACTGCCAGCCACGGCTTTTGAGCAGCCCCAGAGCCCGATCCTCGGCCCATCCACCGGCCAGGCAGCTCGAGCGGATCACCGAGGGCATCAGGAGCGCAACTTCAACGTTCCTAGGGTTCCACCAGCTGTCCAGTCGCCATGCTCCCCACACGCCGCCGCCTCACCCGCCTGTTGGTGCTGCTGACCACCTGCCTGGCCCTGGGACTCGGCTTCGGCCAGCCCTCGCAAGCCGCGATGGATGTGGCCAAACAGGTGCTGATCGGGGCGGACTATTCCGGCCAGGATCTGCGGGGCGCCACGTTCAACCTCTCCAACCTCCGCGACGCCAATCTCTCTGGCTCCGATCTGCAAGGCGCCAGCCTGTTCGGCGCCAAGCTGCAGGATGCCGATTTCAGCAACACAAACCTGCGCGAAGCCACGCTGGATTCCGCCATCTTCAATGGCACCAACCTCACGAATGCTGTGCTGGAAGATGCCTTCGCGTTCAACACCAAGTTCAGTGATGTGGTGATCACCGGGGCTGATTTCACGAACGTACCCCTGCGTGGCGATGCGCTGAAGCTGCTCTGCGCCAGTGCCAGCGGCACCAACCCGGTGACCGGACGTGAGACCCGGGACACCCTGGGCTGCAGCTGAGATGGCCTTTGATCCCCGCAGCCTGGAGCGCCTGCGCGAACTCGGAAGGAGCCTGCCCCGTCCGCTGCCCAAGCCCGAACCAGCCGCCGATCACCCCAAGCCGGGCACGGCCCGTCACAAGCTGGAAACGGAAACCGACCCGGAGGCCCTGTTCCGCGAACTGATGCAGGCGAGCCCCGACGGCACGGTGCCGCCCCATCTGATGGCCAGGCTCCGGGACCTGGAGGCCAATCGCCGACCTTTGAGTCGACCCTCCGAATCTCAAGCCCGAAAGCCATCCCCCACCGAGCTGGAAGCTCGCTCGCTCTACGAAGCGTTTGATGATCTGCTCCAGATCGAGGCCGCGGACGACTAGGTGTCTCTCACCATCGAGCTTTCCAGCCCCGGACCACCGACCTTCCAGCGGCGGCTGGCTGAAGGCCTGGCTAACCGTGGGGGCACGGAAACGATCATGCCCCTTTCGCCAGCCCATTGCGCTCACCCACGACCATGGTCGCTTCAGGCATGAGGGAGCTCAGGCGGCCCGCATGCGCCCTGATGCTCGTTCTGGTCGGCCTGCTTGGGCACTCGCAGGCTGCTGGTCAGCTCAGCGGCCGACCGGCGGAACTCAGCGAAAAGGAATCCTTCATGCTGATGTTCGGCAAAGGCAATGGCGCCATGCGCACGCTGTGCAAGCTCGAGCGCGACGGTGTGATCACCCAGGCCCAGCGGCGCCGTTACGCGGAGCAGCTGGAGCGATGGCTTCTGGAGTCGGGCGACAGTGCTGTCGACCGACGCAACACCCGGATCGGGATGGCTTTTGCCGATGGCCGCCCCAGCCTCTGCCCGACCCGGGTGCTCGCCAACCCGAAACCTGACGCAGCCGTGAACCCTCCCTAGGCTTGTCCAGATCTGATCCCGGCCCCACCGCAGTTCATGACTCTCCGCATCGGTATCAATGGCTTCGGCCGCATCGGGCGCCTGGCTTTCCGTCGCGCTGTCAGCCTTGACGATGTGGACGTTGTGGGGATCAACGACCTCATCGAGGTCGACTACCTGGCTTACATGCTGCGTCACGACTCCACCCACGGCCGGTTTCAGGGCGAGGTGGCGGTGGAGAACGGCCAGCTGGTGGTGAATGGAAGACCGATCCGGATCAGCGCCGAGCGCGACCCGGGCAACCTCCGCTGGGGCGATGTGGGCGCCGACTATGTGCTGGAAAGCACCGGCTTCTTTCTCACCGATGAATCGGCCCGCGCCCACATCAGCGCCGGCGCCAGAAAGGTGGTGATGAGCGCCCCCTCCAAGGACGCCACACCAATGTTCGTGATGGGCGTGAACCACAGCAGTTATGCCGGCCAGGACATCGTGTCCAACGCCAGCTGCACCACGAACTGCCTGGCGCCGATCGCCAAGGTGGTGCATGACAACTTCGGCATCGTGAACGGGTTGATGACCACCGTTCACGCCACCACCGCCACCCAGAAAACGGTGGATGGCCCCTCGGTGAAGGACTGGCGGGGGGGCCGCGGCGCGGCCCAGAACATCATTCCCAGCTCCACCGGTGCGGCCAAGGCTGTGGGTCGGGTGATCCCTGAACTGAACGGCAGGCTCACCGGCATGGCCTTCCGGGTGCCCACCCCCGATGTGTCGGTGGTGGACCTCACCGTGAATCTGGCCAATCCCGCCAGCTACGACGCGATCAAGGCCGCCATGAAGGCTGCCAGCGAGGGCCCGATGGCCGGCATCCTCGGCTACACCGAGGACGAGGTGGTGAGCACCGACTTCCTCGGCGAGAGCTGCACATCGGTGTTCGATGCCGGCGCCGGCATCGCCCTCACCGACACCTTCGTGAAACTGGTGGCCTGGTACGACAACGAATGGGGCTACAGCTGCAAGTGCATCGACCTGATGCACCACATGGCGACGGTGGGCTGAGCCATCCGGGGGAACTGGAACAGGGTCCCGTGAACCCTTCCGGTGTTCCCCGTTCTTGCCTCCCCCCGGCCTCCGGCCGCCGCCGTGATCTCGGTGCTGGAACCGAGCCGTAATCGCCAGTGCCACTGGCTGCTTCCCTGCGGCGGCTACCCCCAGGCCATCGCCGCCCTGGTCGGTGCCCCCCTCTCCAGCACCGGCCGGCCAGCCCGCAGCTGGCGCGAATGGCTGGCGGTGCTCGCTCCTCTGCCGCCCCTGGCGGGCGTGGAGCCCCCGGCCGAACAGCCCGAACCGCTCTACCGCTACTTGCTCTGCCTTCCGGCCATCCGCCGCGACAGCCCTCGCATCTCCTGCTGGCGCCGCTACCCCCAGGGCCTCGGCTGGCAGCGCCGCTGCGGGCCCATGCCCCTGGATGCCTTTGTGGAGCGGTTCAGCGCGCGCGCCGCCTGAGGTCGGGGGCCGGGCGGTCTCCCCCACCAGCAGCACCACGGCGCTGGGATCCTGGTTGAAGAAGAAAGCGGTCACGCGCGTGGCGTCGAAGCGGCCTTTGCCAAGGGATTCGGCCCGGATGGCCCCATCGGCTCGGGCCGGCACCAGGGCCGAGCCAGGGCGCCACACCCGCTGATTCCCCGTCGAGCCATCGCCACAGAACAACCGACCCCAGCTTCGCCCCAGCCCAAGTCCACCTGCAGTACATTTGCACTAACATCAAGGGGAGCGATGGCGCGCCATGAATCCAGCATCCCCTGGGCTTCCCCTGAATCTGCAGGCCCTGCTGGTGCCCCGGCCCCACGCCACCGTGCTGCTGCGGGTGAGTGGCCACTCGATGCGCGAGGCCGGTATCCACCCCGGCGATCTGCTGGTGGTGGACCGGAGCCTCCCGCCCCGTCCCGGCCAGATTGTGGTGGCCCAGCTGGCGGATGGCTTCACGCTTAAGCGGCTGGTGCACACCGCCACCGGCCCGGAGCTGCAGCCGGCCAACCCCGCCTTTCCTGTGCTCACTCCGCGGCCCAGCAGCGAGCTGCAGCTGTGGGGGGTGGCCCTGCACGTGATCCGCCAGCTGCTGCCATGAGCCGCGGCAACCGTACGGCGATCGTGCTGATCGACGGCAACAACTTCTATGCCTCCTGCGAGGCGGTGCTGGATCCGGCGCTGCGCGGCCGGCCTCTGGTGGTGCTCTCCAACAACGACGGCTGCATCGTGTCGCGCAGCCAGGAGGCCCGCGCCCTCGGCATCGCCATGGGCACTCCCTATTTCAAGGCCCGAGCAGAGCTGGAGCGCCACGGGGTGGTGGTACGCAGCTCCAACTACGCCCTCTACGCCGACATGAGCGCACGCCTGATGGCCACACTCGAAGCCTGGGTGGAATCGCTGGAGGTGTATTCGATCGATGAGGCGTTCGGCTGCCTCAGCCGCGGCGGCGACAGCGACCTGCTGGGCTGGGGGCACGGGCTGCGCCAGGACGTGCAGCGCCAGCTGGGGCTACCCGTGGCCGTGGGCATCGGGCCCAGCAAGGTGCTCGCCAAGCTGGCCAACCGCCTGGCCAAGCGCCCCCCGGCCGGGGCACCCCCCGGCGGCGGCCGCGGCGTGTTCGACCTGGGGGCTGTCAGCGATCCCGATCCCTGGCTGGCGGCCCTGCCGGTGGGTGAGGTGTGGGGCATCGGCAGGCAGCTGGGCGAATGGTGCCGCCGCCGGGGCGTGGCCGATGCCCGGGCCCTGCGTGACATGCCCGATGGCGAGCTGCGCCGCAAGTGCGGTGTGGTGGGGGTACGGCTGCAGCAGGAGCTGCGCGGCATCGCCTGCCTGCCGCTGGAGCTGGCACCACCAGCCAGAAGGGAAACCTGCGTGAGTCGCAGCTTCAGCACCCCGATCCAGGAGCTGGGGCCCCTGCGCGAGGCGATCGCCAGCTACGTGAGCCGGGCGGCTGAAAAACTGCGTCACCAGCGCCAGCGGGCCCGACTGCTCACGGTGTTCGTGCGCAGCAGCCCGTTCAACGGGACCAGCTTCTACCGCAACGCAGCCACAGTGGAACTGGCGCTGCCCAGCAACGACACCGCGGTGCTGCTGGCGGCCGCCCTGCCCCTGGCCGCCCGACTGCTTCGCCCCCACAAACCCCTGCAGAAAGCCGGTGTACTGCTTCAGGCCCTGGAACCGGAGGATCAGCTTCAGCATCACCTGTTCACGCCCCTGCCCACCGAGCAACAGACGCGCCGGGAAGCGCTGATGGCCACCGTGGATGGCCTCAACCGCCGCTACGGCCGCGGCACGGTGCGCTGGGCCGCCTGCGGACTGCAGCCCAGCTGGGCGATGCGGCGCGAACGCCTCTCCGGAGCCGCCACCACCTGCCTGCAAGATCTACCCACCGTGCTGGCGCTCTGAAGCCTGACGGCTCGGGAGGCTAGGTGACTCAGATGGCGCCGTACTTCTGAGTGGCCTGCTGCACACAGACGGTTTTGGCCTGTTCCAGGCTCTGACGGCGATTGAGCATGCCGTCAGCCACACAGCCGCAGGTGAAGTCGACCATGCCGGCGGGCGGGTTCTTCGCGGCCTTTTTGAAGTCGGCACGCATCGCCTGGGAGCATTTGCCGGTGATGATCTGGCGAACCATGTTGGCGCGGCTGGGGGCCGCAGCGAGCAAGGTGAGGCAAGCAGTAGCGGCGAACACAAAGGCAGGAGCCGCTGTTGTGGCGCGGCCAACGAGGCCAGTCATGCAGGCGGTGGGGCGAGGAACCATCGGGCGAAGAGACATCGGGTGAGGAGGCTGACGGCAGCGAGATAGAGCTGAGTCATACCAGAGGCGCTGGGGGCAGACGACGACGCTCAGGCGGTTTGGGGTTCGGCCAGCGCCTCGGACCAGGCTTCCGGACGCGTGACCACCTCCTCATAACCAGCACGACGTTGCGCGTCGAGATGCGCCATGTGCTGACGCTCGTTGTAGTAAAGCTCCTGAAAGCGCAGAGCATCGCCGTTCAATTCGGCGAACAGGGCATCGATCCGCTGTTCGATGTCACCTACCGGCACCAGGCCAGCCGGATCTGTCGGCTGCTCGGCGCCAGGGATTGAGCGCTCGCGCTCCTCCTCCAGCAGCCGGGCGATGCAGTGCTCCAGGGTCTGCAGCCGCTGGCTGCTCCAGGCATCGAGCAGGTGCCGGCAGCGCTTGAGGCAGCGCTGACGCTCGAGGGCGGCGCTGGCGCCCCGCAGCTGCAGCAGGGGCTGGGCCAGTGAAAGGCGCTGCACCTCCGAAGGCTCCAGCAGCGGTGTGAGCCGGGTAAGCAGGGCGCTCTGTTCCACCAGCAGCTGCTCACCCAGCAGCCGTGGCAGCTCGAGCTCGGCCAGCTCATGGCCGGGATCATGGCCCCGGTTCACGGCCTCCAGCCGGCCGCTGCCCAGGTTGTCCTCCTCCAGGGCGCAGATCGCCGCCCAGAGCTGGCGGTGATGGGAGAGGGCGAAGTCGTCGAGTTCACGACGGCGCAGTTCGGCCCGGATCTCACCCCGCTGATGGGGGCAATGCAGGTAGAGCCGCAGGATCTCCGCTTCGGCCCGCTCCCGCAGACCGGCCTCGCCGGGCTGCTCCCACTTCTGGGAGCGGCCATGCCAGCGCTGACCCTTCACCTGCTGGCGCAGATCGTCCTCCAGCTGCAGGGCCAGCCGCGCCTGGCCGCCGCTGAGGCGCTCAGCCACCTGCTGCAGATAGTGGCTGCGCACGGCGCTCTGGGGCAACTTACCCAGCAGCGCCACCAAAGCACTCACCGCCTGCTGGAACTGGTCGGCCCTGGCCAGATCGCGGCCGTCCAGCACCTGCTCGATCTGCCAGTCGAGCCACTGGGGTGCCTGATCGAGCAGGGCCCGGTAATCGCCGGCGCCGTGGTCCTTGAGGAATTCGTCAGGGTCCTTGCCGGCCGGCAGATGCAGCACCCGCAGTTCCAGCTGGCCCTGGAGCGCAAGCTGCTCCACCTCGCCGATGGCCCGCTGGGCGGCGCGCACGCCGGCACCGTCACTGTCGAAGTTGAGGATCAGCCGCTTGCTCTCGCAGCAGCGGCAGAGCTGGGTGATCTGCTGGCTGCTGAGCGCCGTGCCCAGGGCCGCCACCGCATTGGTGATGCCGGCGGCATGGAGGGCGATCACATCGAAGTAGCCCTCCACCACCACGGCCCGATCGTCCTTGCGGATGGCGTTGGCAGCCCGATCCAGGCCGAAGAGGTGCTTGCCCTTCTCAAACACCTCCGTTTCCG